>NZ_CP136946.1:949139-1265519 GCF_050916355.1 Jeongeupia wiesaeckerbachi | reverse complement strand
GCCCAGCGCCACCGCCAGCGACGGCTGGCGCAGCCAGTCGACGCCGCGCACCAGCAGCGGCAAGGCCGCCAGCGCCATACCCGACAGGTAGTGCACACCCCAGCCGAGCGCGCGTTCGCAAGGCTGCGGCTTCGCCTTGGATATCGCCGGGTGGCGGAACTGGCCGTGCCGCCAATGACCGACCCAGCGGCCGACCAGCGCGTAGTCGAGCGACGCCACACCGAACAGACGCTTGCGCACCGCGCTCCACAGATCCATGCACGCCGTCGCGCCGACGCCGACCAGCGCGGTCCGCCACAGCAACTCAATGCAGTCAGCCACGATGACCCCGCTTTGCCGACGACGGTCGGCCGATGCCGGCGGCGGCCGGGCTTGCTGATGGCTTGTTCATGGCGGTCACTCCACTTGCTTTGAAGGTTGGGATTGCCCATCCTGCAAGTTCAAGCCGACTTGAGGTCAAGCATGACGACGCTGGATATCGCCGAGGTCGCCCGGCAATCGGGGCTGCCGGCCTCGACACTGCGCTACTACGAAGAAAAAGGGCTGATCCGCCCGGTCGGGCGCCACGGCCTGCGACGGCACTACCATCCGGAGGTGCTGCAACGACTCGCGCTGATCGGGCTCGGCCGCATCGCCGGCTTTGCCCTCGACGACATCGCCGCGATGTTCGACGCCGACGGTCAGCCGCAGATCGACCGCCAGCAGCTGCTGGCCAAGGCCGACGAACTGGATCGCACCCTCCGCCAGCTGAGCGCGCTGCGTGACGGCCTGCGCCATGCCGCGCACTGCCCGGCCCCCAACCATCTGGCCTGCCCGAGTTTTCAGAACCTGTTGCAGCAGGCCCCGGCACGCCGGGCGAACAAGCCGCCGCGCTGAAGGCAGCGGCGGACCCGCCGCGCCCGGACTACCGGAATAGTGTGCGATTTTCCGCACACCTTGGCGTGGCGATGGCGGAATCCCGCACATCGATGCACGCCGAACTCTGCCATTTATTCATTAATAATCAACACACTGGAACAAACAACACGCCTGGCACGCACCTTGCAGAAAAGGAATCCAAGCCGTAGCCCGCGTTGACCGACTACGCGGCGCCACGAATCGGAACCGGCGATCAGCCGTCCCCTGGAGTCCCTATCATGAAACAGCCTTTCTACAAGGTGCTTTACGTGCAGGTGCTGGTCGCCATCGTCGCCGGCGTGCTGCTCGGCTACTTCGATCCCGGCCTTGGCGCGGCGCTGAAGCCGCTCGGAGACGGTTTCATCAAGCTGGTGAAGATGATCATCGCGCCGGTGATCTTCGTCACCGTCGTCCACGGCATCGCCGGCATGCAGGACATGAAGAAGGTCGGCCGCGTCGGCGGCAAGGCCTTGCTGTATTTCGAAGTGGTGTCGACGTTCGCGCTCGCCATCGGCCTGATCGTCTCGCATCTGCTGCAGCCGGGCGCCGGCTTCAACGCCGACGTCGCCCACCTCGACGGCAGCGCGGTTGCCGCCTATACCGCCAAGGCGGCGCACGGCAGCAGTACGGTCGATTTCATCCTGCACATCATCCCGTCGACCATCGCCGGCGCCTTCGCGGAAGGCAATATCCTGCAGGTGCTGCTGCTGGCGATCCTGTTCGGTTTCGGCCTCTCAAGGATCGGCGAGCGCGGTCAGCAACTGCTGGAGCTGAACGAGAAGATCTCGCAGGTGCTGTTCTCGGTCGTCAACATGATCATGAAGCTCGCACCGATCGGTGCCTTCGGCGCGATGGCGTTCACGATCGGCAAGTACGGCGTTGCGTCGCTGATTCCGATGGCCAAGCTGATGGGGGCGTTCTACCTGACCTGCGGGCTGTTCATCGTGCTGGTGCTCGGCAGCATCGCCCGCGCCTGCGGTTTCTCGGTGCTGCGGCTGATCGTCTACATCCGCGAAGAGCTGCTGATCGTCCTCGGCACCAGTTCGTCCGAGAGCGCGCTGCCGCGACTGATGGACAAGCTCACCAAGCTCGGCTGCTCGAAATCGGTCGTCGGCCTGGTCGTGCCGACCGGTTATTCGTTCAACCTCGACGGCACCAATATCTATATGACGATGGCGGCGCTGTTCATCGCCCAGGCGACCAATACCGACCTGACGCTGAGCCAGCAGCTGATGATCCTCGGCGTGGCGATGCTGACGTCGAAGGGCGCCAGCGGCGTCACCGGCGCCGGTTTCATCACGCTGGCGTCGACGCTGGCGGTGGTGCCGAGCATTCCGATCGCCGGCATGGCGCTGATCCTCGGCATCGACCGCTTCATGAGCGAAGCGCGCGCGCTGACCAACTTCATCGGCAACGCCGTCGCCACCGTCGTCGTATCGCGCTGGGAAAACGAGCTCGACACCGCGCAGCTGAACCGCGTGCTCGGCGGCAGCACAAGCGAGCCCGAAACCAGCCCAGTACCGGTCGCGGCACAGCTCGGCCTCGACCGCGCCTGATTCACGCGCTTTCCGCCCCGGCGACGTCTGCCGGGGTTTTTTTGCTCCGCGACACCGGCGTCTCGAAGGTACCGGCGGCAATTGCCTCGATGTCGGCGCTGGCGATGCCCAGATCGCCCAGCTGGTACGCCGACATGCCGCGCAGTTCGGCCAGTTGCCGCGCCAGCCGGCGCCGCTGCCGCCACTTCGCCCAAAATCCGTCCATCGCCATCGCTCCCGCCACTTCGATCCGGCCATCATCGCCGGCCGGCGCGTGCTGCATCGGCCAGCTTGACCACAGTCTCTGCCAATCCATCTTGTCCACCCCGCGGCCTTCGTTCACGATGACAACAGGATATTTCGCCGGCCGGCGACGCTGAATGCATGGCGATTCGAAATCGGCCCGGTTTTCCTTTGATTGATCGTTTTTTCACGGGGCACACCATGAATCCATCGCTCGAGCTCGACGGCAAGGACTGGAAGATCCTCGACGCCCTGCAAAACGATGCCCGCCAGAGCCTGTCGGCGCTCGGCAAGCGCATCGGCCTGTCGCAGCCGGCGGTCAGCGAGCGCATCCGCAAGCTCGAGGACGCCGGCGTGATCGAAGGCTATGGCGCGCGGCTGAATCTGCAGAAAGCCGGCTACGGTCTGCTGGCGCTGATCCGCGTCCGCAGCGACCACGCCCGGCTGCCGCAACTGCTGGCGCAGTGCGAGACGATGCCCGAAGTGCTGGATGCGTTTCGCATCACCGGCGAGGACTGTCTGCTGCTGCGTTGTGCGATCCCCCGGCCCGAAGCGCTCGAATCCGTCGTCGACACGCTGGCGGCGTACGGCAACCTGACCACATCGCTGGTGCTTTCGAAGCCGATCTCGCGCACCGTCGCCGCGCCGGCCGGCTGAGCGCGCGAACGGATACGCACGGGGGCCGGTGGTAGAATCGACGCATCGATCACCCGCCGTGAGCACCGCCGTGTCCGCCAGCCAACCAGCCCGCCTCGTCATCGCCACCCGCGAAAGCCCGCTCGCCCTGTGGCAGGCACGGCACATTCAGGCGCGGCTCGCCGCCTTGCTGCCGGGCACCGAAATCGCGCTGCTGGGCATGACGACCAAGGGCGACCAGATCCTCGACAAGACGCTGAACAAGGTCGGCGGCAAGGGCCTGTTCGTCAAGGAGCTCGAGGAAGCGCTCGCCGACGGCCGCGCCGATCTCGCCGTGCATTCGATGAAGGACGTGCCGATGGTGCTGCCCGAAGGCTTCGCCATCGCCGCGATCACCGAGCGCGAAGACCCGCGCGATGCCTTTGTCTCGCCGCAGTACGCCAGCCTCGACGCAATGCCGGACGGCGGCATCGTCGGCACCGCCAGCCTGCGCCGCGAAGCGCAGCTGCGGGCGCGCTACCCGCGGCTGGTGTTCAAGCCGGTGCGCGGCAATGTCGGCACCCGGCTCGCCAAGCTCGACGCCGGCGAGTTCGATGCGCTGATCCTCGCCGCCGCCGGGCTCAAGCGCCTGGGCTTTGCCGAGCGCATCCGCACCGAGCTGCCGCCCGAAGTCAGCCTGCCGGCGCCTGGCCAGGGCGCGCTCGGGCTGGAAATCCGTGCCGACCGCGACGATCTGAAAACGCTGCTCGCGCCGCTGAACCACGCCGCCACCGCCGCCTGCGTCACCGCCGAGCGTACGCTGTCGCGCCGCCTGAACGGTTCGTGCCAGCTGCCGCTGGCGGCCTTCGCCGAAGACGACGACGGCTTCCTGCGCCTGCGCGGCCTAGTCGCGATGCCCGACGGCAGCCACAGCGTCTACGCCGAATCCAACGGCACGCGCGCCGCCGCCGACGGTCTCGGCCGCCAGGTTGCCGACCTGCTGATGTGCGAAGGCGCGAATGACATCCTCAAGGCGCTCGACCATTAATCCAGCGACGGCGCTGCCACTCGCCGGCCGCCGCATCTGGGTCACCCGGCCGCAGGCGCAGGCCGGTACACTGGCCGCGCTGATCGAAGCGCAAGGTGGCACGGCGATCCGCCAGCCGCTGCTCGACATCGCACCACCGGCCGATCCGGCGCCGTTCGCCGCGGCGCTGAATGCGCTCGAGACCTTCGATCTGGTCGTTTTCGTCAGCCCGACCGCGCTCGATCTGGGCTTTGCCCGACTGGGCCGCGACTGGCCGGCCGCATTGCCGGTGGCCGTCGTCGGCCCGGGCAGCGCGGCGCGCGCGCGCGAATTCGGCGCGGTCACGGTGATCTCGCCGCCGCAGCAGCACGACAGCGAAGGGCTGCTGCAGGAGGCCGGCATGCAGGATCTGGCCGGTGCGCGCGTGCTGCTGGTGCGCGGCGAAGGCGGTCGCGATCTCCTGCCCGAGACGCTGGCCGCACGCGGCGCCACCCTGACCATGGTCTCGGCCTACCAGCGCCAGCCACCGGCCCTCGACGATGCCGGATTGGTACGTCTGATCGACGCCGGCATCGATGCCGCAGTGCTCAGCAGCTCGGAAGCCGCGAGCGTGCTGTTCACGCTGGCTGGAGGCGCTGCGCGCGAGCGGCTACAATCGCTGCTGTATTTCGCGCCGCATCCGCGCATCGTCGCCGCGCTGCATGCGCACGGCGCGACGCGCGTCGAAACCTGCGCGACCGGCGACACCGGAACCGTTGCCTCGCTCTGCCACCATTTCGCGGACCCGCAGCCATGACCCAAGAACAAGATTCGCTTCCCTCCGCGCTTACCGCGCCCCGCCGCCGCCTGCCGCATTTCACGCCGGCTCTGGCCGTCGCCATCGTCGCGCTCGCCGCTGCCGGCGGCGTCTGGCTGTACCAGCAGCACGCGATGGAAACCCTGCGGCTGCAGGTCAGCCGCGAACTCGCCCACGGCCAGCAACAGCTGCGCAGTGCGCAGGAACGCGAAGCGCAGACGCAGCTGCGCGGCCAGGCGCTCGAGCGTGAGCTGGCGCTGGTATCGGCACGGCAGAACGACACGCAGAGCCAGCAGGCCGCGCTGTCGTCGATGTACGAGGCGCTGACCCGCAACGAAACCCAGCGCGTACTGGCCGAAACCGAACAAACGCTGGCCTTCGCCAGCCAGCAGCTGCAGCTCGCCGGCAACGTCGACGCCGCGCTGGTCGGCCTGAACGCGATCGACCAGAAGCTCGCCGCACTGAACCGCCCCGAGCTGATCGCGCTGCGCAAAAGCATCAGCCATGACATCGACCAGCTGAAGACCCAGCCCTATCTCGACGTTGTCGGCATTGCCGCGCGGCTCGATACGCTGGTTGCCGGCATCGATGCGCTGCCGCTGGCGATCGACGGCTACCGCGATCCGAAGACCAAACCCGCCGCAGCGGCACCGACCAATGCGCTGCAGCGCTTCGGCGGCGAGCTGTGGCACGAATTCCGCCAGTTGATCCAGATCCGCCGGATCGACAAACCCGATGCGATGCTGCTGACGCCGAGCGAGGCCTTCTTCCTGCGCGAAAACATCAAGCTGCGCCTGCTCGATGCGCGCACCGCGCTGCTGATGCGCAATGAGACAGCCTTCCGCGCCGATCTCAAGGCCACCAACGACTACCTGAAGCAGTATTTCGACACCAGCACCGCGACCACGCGCAACACCATCGCCGCGCTCGACACGCTGTCGCGCGAAACGCTGGCGCTGAAGTTGCCCGACCTGTCCGCCAGCCTGACCGCGGTCCGGCAAAGCCGGCTTGCCACCGAGAGGGCCAAGCCGTGAGAGCCCTTCTATGGTTGATCGCGCTGTTCGCACTGGCGGTCGGGCTGACGCTGTTCGCGCAGTTCAATACCGGTTATGCGCTGCTGTTCATCCCGCCGTGGCGCATCGAGATTTCGCTCAACGTCTTTATCGTCGGCATTTTCGCCGTCGTCGCGCTGCTTTACCTGCTGGCGCGGGTCGTTGCCGAACTCGGCGGCCTGCCCGAACGCGTCAAGGCCTACCGCAATCGCAAGGCGCGCGACACATCGGTGCAGCTTGAGCGCGATGCCCGCATCGCCTTCTTCGAAGGCCGCTACCAGCGCGCCGAACGGCTGGCCGGCGAAGCCTTCACCGCCAGCCGCGAAGCCGAAGCCTTTGCCGTCAACGGCATCCTGGCCGCACGCGCCGCGCACCTGATGCGCGATTTCGCCAAGCGCGACGAGTATTTCGCCCGGCTGCGCGAGCGGCTCGGTTCGCGCCATCTGGCACTGGCGATGACGATGGCCGAACTCTTCCTCGACGAGCGCCGCAATCAGGACGCCGACGTGGCGCTGGCCGAAGCGCGCAGCATCGCGCCGAAGCTGACCGCGATGCTCAAGCTCGAGCTGCGCTTGCGCCAGCGCGAGGACAACGCCGAGGCGATCGTCAAACTGGTCGAGCAACTGGCCAAGAGCGATGCGCTCGACGCCGGCCAGGCGCAGGCGATCCGGCTGCAGGCCTACCTGAACGTACTGCACCGGCAGCCGAAGACCCCGCATGAACTGCGCAACTGGTGGAACAAGCTGCCGGTCGGCGATCGCAGTGCACCGATGCTGGTCGCCGCGCTCGCCGATGCCTATGCCGCACAGGGCGAACCGGCCGCCGCCCGCGACGCGATCGAGGCGGCGCTGGCGCAGAACTGGGCCAGCGAGCTGGCCGAACGCTACGGCACGCTCGGCCTCGAGGGCGATGCGCTGGTTTCGCAATTGCAGCAGGCCGAGAGCTGGCTCAAACAGCATCCGAACGATCCGCAGCTGCTGCTGACGCTCGGCCGCCTGTGCACCGCACGCGCGCTGTGGGGCAAGGCGCAGACTTACTTCGAGGCCAGCATCGCCGTGGCGCCGAGCGCGCTGGCGCATACCGAGCTGGCATCGCTGCTCGAGCGGCTCGAACGCCCCGAAGAGGCCAACCGCCATTACCGCGCCAGTCTGGCGCTGGCGATACCGGCCCGCTGAGGCGATCCGGCACCCATGACAAAGCCCTCCTTGCGGAGGGCTTTTCCGTTCTGGCGCGACGTCAGCCCGGCGGGCCGCGTTTTACTGGCTTCCCGTTGCCCGGCGTCACTTGCGGTTGCGCCGGTGCGCAGCAGATCCATGAAAACGCAGCATCGTCACGATGCCGAGTCAGGAAGTCTTTCTGACGTCCACTACGGGCAGGTTGGCCCTGCTCAAAACTTTGTGGTGGTTTCATCGCCGTCTTTCACTCCAAAGCTGCAGTGAACGGTTAGAAACCCGCCGCGCGCGATCGGTTCGCACGTTCGTCGCCCGGAGCACCGATGCGGCGACAGCCGGCGCTCAGCCCAGCAGTTCGGGGCTCATTGCCGCGCGCAGCACGTAATCGCCGCCACCACCGCCACGACGGCGCAGCTCGATCCACACCAGCCCGCCCTTTTTCAGCGCCATGTCCTGCTCGCGGCCGGTCAGCAGCAGGCCGGCGACCGCGCCCAGCGTCGGCTGATGGCCGACCAGCACGACGACCGCGTCGTCGCCCTGTGGCCAGCCGGCCGCTTCGAGATAGTGCGCCGTCTGGCCGTTGGCCGGGTCGAGCAGTGTGCTGGTTTCGACGTCGACGCCGAGCGTCTTCGCCGTTTCCTGCGCGCGTCTGGCCGGGCTGGCGATGACCCGGACGCGCTGGCCGGCCAGATAGCGACTCAGCCACGCGGCAACCTTCTGTGCCTGCTTGCGGCCCTTGGGTGTCAACGCCCGCGCCAGATCGTCGCCGCCTTCTTCGGCATCGGCGTGGCGCCACAGGATCAGCTGTTCCATTTCAACGTCCTCAATCAGATGGGCATCCCGCGCCGGCTCAGCCGGCGCACGATGAACGCCCCTGCCTCGATGTCCCGGTCAGGTGCGCTGCTTGGCTCCGAGTTCGGCCAGCAGGCTGGCCTGCGCATTGCGGCGCTTGCCGCCCCGCGCGCTCTTGCGGCGGTAGCGACCGTCCGGCAGCATTTCCCACGCCTGCGCATTGTCGACCAGATACGGCCGCAGGCTTTCGCGGATCACCCGGCGCTTGACCTTGGGCGCGAGCACCGGGAAGGCGATCTCGATCCGGCGGAACAGGTTGCGGCCCATCCAGTCGGCGCTCGACAGATACACGTCCTCGGCGCCATCGTTGTAGAAGTAGAACACCCGGTGGTGTTCGAGGAAGCGGCCGATGATCGACCGCACCTTGATGTTCTCCGACAGGCCCGGCATGCCCGGCCGCAGCGCGCACACGCCGCGCACGATCAGGTGGATGGTCACGCCGGCCTGGCTGGCCTCGTACAGTTTCTCGATCACCGTCGGCTCGAGCAGCGCATTCATCTTGGCGATCACCACCGCCTTGCGACCGGCGCGGGCGTTGAGGATCTCGCGATCGAGCGCCTTGATGATGTTCGGCTGCAGCGTGAACGGCGCCTGCCACAAGCGCAGATGGTTGCCGGCGAGACCGAGGCCGGTCAGCTGCATGAACACGTCGTTGACGTCGCTGGTGATCTCCTCGTTGGCGGTCATCAGGCCGAAGTCGGTATACAGCTTGGACGTGCGCGGATGGTAATTGCCGGTGCCGACGTGGGCGTAGCGGCGCAGCTTGCCGTCCTCGCGCCGGACGACGAGCACCATCTTGGCGTGGGTCTTGTAGCCGTAGACGCCATAGACGACGTGGGCGCCGGCGCGTTCGAGCTTGGCCGCCCAGTTGATGTTCGCTTCCTCGTCGAAGCGCGCCATCAGCTCGACCACGACGGTGACTTCCTTGCCGCGCGTCGCCGCCTCGGCCAGCGCGTCCATCAGCGCCGATTCGCTGCCGGTCCGGTAGATCGTCATCTTGATCGCGACGACGTTCGGATCGGTGGCCGCCTGCTGCAGGAAGTCGATCACCGGCGTGAAGCTCTGGAACGGGTGATGCAGCAGCACATCGCCGTGGCGAATCGCCGAGAAGATGTCGGGCTGTTTGCGCAATTCCAGCGGCACGCCGGGCATGAACGGTTCGAACTTCAGGTCCGGCCGGTCGACCTGGTCGGGCACTTGCATCAGCCGCACCAGGTTCACCGGGCCGCCGACGCGGTAGACGTCGATCTCGGCCAGGCCGAACTGCTGGCGCAGGAAGTCCTGCAGGTGTTTCGGGCAGTTGTCGGCGACTTCGAGCCGCACCGCGTCGCCAAACGGCCGCTGGCTCAACTCGCCCTCAAGCGCCGCGCGCAGGTCCTTGATGTCATCGTCGTCGACGCTGAGGTCCGAATCGCGGGTCACGCGGAACTGGTAGCAACCGAGCGCGTTCATGCCGACGAACAGTTCGTCGACATGCGCATGCAGCACCGACGACAGGAAGACGAAGCCGTGTTCGACGCCACTGACCTCCTTGGGCATCTTGACGAAGCGCGGCAGGATGCGCGGCGCCTGGACGATGGCCATCGACGCGCTGCGGCCGAAGGCGTCGCGGCCTTCGAGTTCGATGATGAAGTTCAGCGATTTGTTGAGGATGCGCGGGAACGGGTGCGACGGATCGAGCCCGATCGGCGTCAGCACCGGCATCAGTTCGCGGAAGAAGTAATCCTTGACCCAGGCACGCTGCGCTTCGTTCCACAGGCTGCGGCGCAGGAAGTGGATGCCTTCATCGGCCAGCGCCGGCAGCATCACTTCGCGGAGCAGCCGGTACTGACGCTCGACGACGTCGTGCGCTTCGCGCGCCAGCAGATCGAACGCCTGCTGCGGCGTCAGCCCTTCGGGCAGCAGCCGCGTCGGGTACTGGCGGATGTTTTCCTTCAGCCAGGCGACGCGGACCTCGAAGAACTCATCGAGGTTGCTCGACACGATGCAGAGAAACTTCAGCCGTTCGAGCAGCGGATTGCTCGTATCCTCGGCCTGGGCGAAGACCCGGCGGTTGAACTCCAGAAGACCGAGCTCGCGATTGAGCATCAACTGATTGTCGGCGGGCTTATAGATCATGGGCTCACTTCACGCATCGCGCCGCTCGCGCGGCCTGAAAATGGAAACAGGCCGCGACATGGCGGCCTGCGATACAACCCGGAATTACGCGCTCGGCGGCACGAAACCGGCGACTTCGTCGGCACCGGCGCCGAAGAAGTAATTCTGCAGCTGCTGCTGCAGGTACTGACGCGCTTTCGGATCGGCGAGATTGAGACGGTTCTCGTTGATCAGCATCGTCTGGTGCTTCACCCACGCCGCCCAGGCTTCCTTCGAGACGCTGTCGTACAGCTTCTTGCCCATTTCACCGGGCAGCGGCGGAAAGTCGAGTCCCTCGGCTTCGCGGCCGAGTTTCACACAGTGGACCATGCGGCTCATGGTGGCGTTCTCCAATAGGGCGAAACATTCAATCATACCTGTGTTGACGGGGTATGACAGCCAGTGCGCCCGCTGCCCCGGCATGAAAAAAGCGCGGCACGCCGCGCTTTTGAACCGGGTCGGTGCAGCGATCAGTCGGCGCGAACCGGGACGATCCACAGCTCGACGCGACGGTTGAGCGCACGGCCGGCCGGCGTGGCGTTGTCGGCGCGCGGCTCGGTAATGCCCTTGCCGACGGCCTGCAGACGGACCGGGTTGACGTTGCGACCGATGAAGTAATCGGTCACGGCCTGGGCGCGCTGCTGCGACAGCACCATGTTCTTGTCGGCCTTGCCGCTGCTGTCGGTGTGGCCGACGACGGTGATCGACGTCTTGCCGTACTGGTTGACGACCTTGGCGATCTTGTCGAGCGTCGGCGTGTAGCCCGGCTTGATCACGGCCGAGCTGCTGTCGAAGCCGGTGTTCGACGTCATGCTGACCAGCAGCGTGTTGTCGGCCTGCTTCTGCACGGTGATCTCGCCCTTCTGGATTTCCGGCGCCAGCTGCTTTTGCAGATCCTTGGCCTGGGTATCCATGTAGTAACCGATGCCGCCACCGGCCAGACCGCCGCCCACTGCGCCGATCAGCGCGCCCTTGCCGCGATTGTTGTGGTTGACCGCCGCACCGATCGCCGCGCCACCCAGCGTGCCGATGATCGCGCCCAGCTCGGTATTGTTCAGATCGCGCTTCTCACCGAGGTCGTTGGTTGCGCAAGCGGACAGCAACAGGGCACCCATCAGCGGGGCGATGATCAGGGACTTACGCATCTGGCTTTCTCCAACATTCGAATTAGGCTGTCATTATTGCAAATCAACGGCCCAAACGGCTGCGGCAATGATCACATCGCCGGCCCTTGACGCCGGGTCGTCAAGCGCGTCCCCACTACCGGCGTGCACGCCGCTCTGGCAGCATCAAGGCTTCGCCGCCCGGGAGCCCGCCATGCCAGCCCTGCCACGCTTCGTCGTCTTTGGCGAAGCCCTCACCGACTTCATCCGCCAGGACGATGACCGCTGGCTGGCCCAGCCCGGCGGCGCCTGCTGGAACGTCGCCCGCGTCGCCAGCCGGCTCGGCATTGCCACCGGCTACGGCGGCGCGCTGAGCACCGACGTGTTCGGCGACGAGCTGGCCCGCTTGTCCGCCGCGGCCGGGCTCGACCCGCGCTTCATCCAGCGCACCGACGCCGCGCCGCTGCTGGCGATGGTGCCGTCGACGCGACCGCCGCAGTATTTCTTCGTCGGCGAATCGGATCTCGCCTTTGACCCGGCGCGGCTACCCGAAGGCTGGCTCGATGCTGCCGAGATCGTCCAGTTCGGCTGCATCAGCCTGGCGCGCCAGCCGCTGGCCGAACGGCTGGTCGGCATCGCCCGTCAGGCCGCCGCCGCCGGCAAGCGCATCGCCTTCGACCCGAACTGGCGCGAACCGATGCATGCACCGCATTACGCTGACACCTTCCGCACGCTCGCCGCGCTGGCGCACTACATCAAGGTCTCCGACGAAGACCTCGGCCAGTTGTTCCCCGACCCCGCTGCCGATCCCGAAGTCGCGAGCCTGCGTGCGCTGGCCAGCCTGCGCGCACTGGCACCGCAAGCCGAAATCCTGCTGACCCGTGGCGCCAGCGGTATGCACTGGCTGCACGGCGACGCGGTCATCGACCAGCCGGTATTCAAGGTCGACGTCGTCGACACCGTCGGTTGCGGCGACGCCAGCATGGGCGGCTGGATGGCCAGCGTACTGCACGCGCCGGATGCGCCGGTCGCCACCCACCTGCGCCACGCCGCCGCCGCCGCCGCGCTGGCCGCCAGCCACGCCGGCGCCTATGCCGCGACGTGGGACGAAGTCGATGCGCTGGCCAACCGGAGTTGAAATCGACGAACCGGGAACGCCCCACCCAATCACCGCCTGCATGCCTTGTTTGGCAGGCAGCAATGCAAAAGCCCCGCAATGCGGGGCTCTGCTCATTCAGGTAGGTGTTCAATTCATCGCTTAAGGGGTTGCGACAGGGGCCGCTTCAACATTCACCGTCGCTACAGACTGAACCTGTGCCGCTCGCACGTTATCGTCCCAAACCACAGCTAGACGACTGGCGACCTGATCACCTTGCTGGGTTAGATACTTGGTAGCGATCGCCGGCACTTTGGCTGCATCGGCCATCAATCCATCCCAGGTCATATAGGTTTCTTCGCCCTGTGGCGCTGCGATCGCCAGTTTGTCGCGGAATACCTGCTGGTTGGCGGCACCAACCCACAGTGCGTATTCGGTAACAAACACCGCCTTGAACGAATCGGTTAAGCCCTTGGCACCGTATCCGCTGACTGCCCCCAACGCCAAATGAGCCTGATTGTCCGGCTGAGCTTGTTTGGCAATGGCAATGGCGGATGCCGCTTCGACGCGAACCTTCAGCGCCGTACGCTGACGTATCTGCGCGGCCACCGACTCGGCCTGCAGGCGGTTAACGTCCCACTCAGCCACGTTAGCCTTGATGTACTTGTCGAGTTTTTCGGTGCGAGGCAAATTCTGCCCGGTCACGCCGCCCTCAGCTGCCGCGTCGATCAGCAGACCGGCAACGGCCCCTAGTGGCCCAAGCAAACCACCCAAGCCACCTAAACCAGTTCCCTTGCCCGTTTTCACCGTCCCCCCGCCATAAACAGTCGGGGTATAGCTAACGACCAATTCGTTGAATGCGGGCACCGGCTCTTGCTTTACCTTGGCCGTTTTCGTTCGGGTTGCACATCCGAGTAAAGACAACACCAAAACAACGCATACAAGAGTCCGGTATTTCATGTTCTTAATCTCATTCGCAAACGTCTTTGATCGGCCTGAAAGCATGCCTATCAATACAAATAGTTACCACAACCTTAAAAACAAATATGGTTATTCGCATATAAAAACGACAAAAACCACTTAGAACGCCGAAAATTAGTAAGAAAACAGAGAGATCATCACACACGTAGGCGTAGAACAACACATGTGCAAACCGGCTAAGAAATACTCACGGCCGCTGAGCAAAGCAAATTGGCGCCAGAACAAAAGTCATGGCAACACGCCAATCAGCGACCAGACGCGCCGCGCTTCCGAATCGCTTTCGATCAGCTCGGACAACAACTCGGGCAGCGGGCGCCGGCCCCATTCGACCGCGCGGTTGATCAGGTACGGCACCGGGCTGTGCGGTTCGACCTGGGACAGATACGTGGCGATCGCCTGAAGCTGGCGATAGGCATCCTCCCTACCGTTGACGACTCCCGACGACGACGGCAAGGGTGTCGCGGTGGCAGTGGCCGACTCAGCCGAGGCGATCGTTGGTTCGGTCATGTCCCTGTCCTTGTTGACACCTATCCACGGCAGTACCTTGTCGAGGCCGTTGAGCAGCAACAGCAGCTCGTCCAGCACGCGCTGTACACCGCCAAACGACGGCGCGTGGTCCTGCATCTGCCGGTTGCACAGTGCTTCGAACGCGCCCAGCGTCGCCTTGCTGCCGAGCAGGGCCTGCGACAGCTCCTGCAGCCGTGCCGGCGATTCGGCCCGTACGACATTCTGATAGCGCTCCAGCGCCTTGCTGGCCAGTTGCGCGGCTTCCTGCTCGGCGCGCCGCTCGGTGCCGCAAACGCTTTGCCGCTGCCAGCCCTGGTAGATGGCGAGCGTCACGTCGGCCGCCTGGTCGAGCACCGGCACCCTGAAGCGCAAGGCATCGGCAAAGGTGCGCAGCATCGTGTCCAGCGGCGCGGTACGCCACGACTCGTCACCATCGACCGCTTGCGGGTGCAGCTCGGCCCAGTAGCGGTCGCACAGCGTTGCCAGCAGCTCGATGCCCTTGATCCAGCCACTCAGTCCGTAACGCTGCACCCAGGCTTCACCGAGCCAGGCCGCAACCATCAAGTCCTTGCCGCGTTGCTGCAAGACCTCGCTCGACAGCTGCTCCACCGCGCGCCAGTCGGCGGTTTTGACATTGGTCTGCCAGATGCCGACCGGCAGGTCGGGATCGTCCTGGCGGCGCGCTTCCTGGATCTGGTCGTATTCGGGTTCGTGCCGCATGGGCACGCCACACGGCTGCGCCGGGCTGACCGGTTGCAGCAGCGTTGCGATCAGGGCGTCGAAATCGGGAAGGGTCGGCATCGTCGTTGCTTTATTGAAGGGCCAGCTGCGGCGTTTTCGGCTCGCCGGCTTGCGACAAGGTGATTGCACGGAACGGGGACGGCGGCACGCTGACCGGCAGCGGCGACAGCCGCAGCGGCGTCTTGCCACCCGGCGTCTGCAGCGCAACGCGGGCGAACATCCGTGCCCGACTGATCTTGCCCTGCTCCGAGACCACCGGCACCGTCAGCAGCAGCGGTACCGACAGGTCGTCATCACCGCCGTTCAGGCCAGAGGTCGCATGGGCGCGCAGCAGGCGCAGCAGCGACCAGGTCCCGGTGTAATCCCATTGCGCGACGCGATCGGCGACGGCCAGCCCCGACTGGTGCGCGTCGCCCTGCGGCGATTCTGGCGCGTCCTTGGCCCAGCGCAGCGACAGCGACACGGCCTGCCCGGTACGCCAGCGCAGCAGCGATTTGTCGGCGGACGGATAGCGCAGCCTTTGCGTGCCGGCGGCCATGGTCCACGCGATCACCTGATCGGCCCCGGCCTCCTGGCCGCGATCGGTCCGCCAGTTGATGTCGAGCTCGAGCCCGGTCATGCCGCTGCCGGGTTCCTTGGCCAGCAGCGGTTGCAGCCAGCCCTTGGCCGCTTGCAGCCGCTGCATGAAGACCCGCGCCGCCGGCGCCGACGGTGCGTCGCTGCCCTGCAGGCTGGCGTTGATGATCGCCTGATTGTCGTCGAACAAGCGGAACAGGTCGCCGACGCGCTCCGGATCGGCCTCCTGCCGCGATGACAGGTCGGCAAACGGAAATCGCCCGGCCATGTACTGGTAGTAGTAGGCGCTGAGTTTTTCCCACGCCGATGCCGCAGCCTGCGCCCGCAGGCCGCCGCAGCGATCGCCGGCGACGCGGATCAGCATGCGTACCCGGTCGGTCAGCACATTGTCGCCGCGCGGAATGCCGGCATTGGCCAGCACCGTGGCGCAGTTGCCGATGTCCATCTCGTTGAGGTCCTTGCCGATCAGCTGGTTCAGCAAAGCCGGGGCACTGGTGCTGCTCTTTTCCTTGTACTGCTGCAGTTGCAACGCAAGGTTGCGCCAGCGCGCCACGAGCTGCGCATCGGCCATCGCCAGCTGATCGGCATGCGGATCGAGCCAGCCGACCGCCGGGGCGACGCCGTTGGAGATCCCGGCGAGCGCGTCCAGCTGGCCGTCGAGGTACTGCTGCAAGTCCTGCTGCGACGACACGCGCCACGCCTTGAGGCTGGCGTTCTTGCTGCCGTCCCACCACGCGAACGTGCCCTGCAGCGGCTGATACAACGCCAGATCGTCGACCCGGGCATTGGCGCCGCGCAACTCGGCCAGCGCGATCCGGTCGACCTTGGCGACCCAACCAGTCGCCAGATCGTGACGCCCGAGCGCATCGAACGCCGTGCTCAGGTCGGTGGCCTGCTGCGCACCGGTGCGCAGCGAAAAACCGTTCGAACCGTCGGTCCCGGTCGCGTCCCACATCGCCTGGGCGGCCAGTTGCCGGGTCGACGCCAGCACGCCGGCCTTGTAGCGCAACGGGGTCTTGTCGCTCTGCGCCAGGAAGCCCTGATACGACGAGAAATACCCCAAGGCCACCGCCGGGCCGCTGACGGTCGCGATGGCCAGCCCGCGTTGCGAGACCGCAAAATCCTGCGCCAGCAGCGCGGTCAGCACATCGCCGGTCTGACTCGCGTCCGGCGACAACTGCAGGGCCTTGGCCGTCTGCTGCAGCAATTCGTTGTTCCCGGGCGTCGTCGACAGCCAGCGCGCGGTGAATGCGGTTCGGGACGCATCGGCATACTGGGCCAGCGCGGCAACGCCACCGGCATCGATCAGCCCGACCCGCTGCGCCTCGCTCATCAGCGCGCTGTAACCGGGTACCGGCTCCTGCCGGCCGCCCGGACGCCACGCCACATCGCTGGTCGAGATCAGCCGTTTGAGCAAGGCAATGCGCTCGTTCAACTGGGTCAGTTCGGCCAGAGGCAAAGCCTGACCGGCCGCCAGCCTTTGCAATTGCAGCTGCGCGCCGGCAGCAGCCTGGCCGAAGGTATCGTCGGCATACAGCCGGTTCAACCACGCCGTGATTTGCGCGCTGAACAGACGGCCGGCATCCGTCTTGGCCTTGCCCAGCGGGACCGACGGCAAGGATGCGCCACCATCGAGGATCTGGCTCAGTTGCGGCGACGGCAGCGGTTTCGCAGCCGGCTTCCACTGGTACAGCATATCGGCCAGCGCCGCCGCATTCTCCAACGGCGCGCTCCCGCGCAGTTCGGCGAACAGCGTCGACTCCCGGTCGACGCGGGCCGCCTGCTGGACGAGCCGTTTGGCCTGCTGGTATTCCGCCCAGCCCTCGGGCGACACGCCGCCGGCATCATTGAGCGCCGCCGGCACCGCCAGTCCCTGCACCTGACGCTGCAGCCCCGCCTGCAGCGGCGCGATCAGGTAACGATCGGCGGTGCGATTCACCGCGGCATCGATCTCGTTATCCAGCCCCGACAGCAACGACGTCGGCAACCAGACGCTCTGGAAATGCCAGCGCGGGACCGCGGCCGAAACCTGCCACCACGCGGCAATGCGCTGCCTGGCGAGGTCGGCGTCGCCGGCATACGCCTTGGCCGTCGAAGCGGCAGCGATCCGCGCCTCGTAACCGGTCACCGCACGCAGAGAACCGCGCGCCCCCTGCCAGGACCAGATCATGCCGCCCAGCCAGACGAGGGCCAGCACGATCATGGCGACCTTGGCAATGCGGTGACCGCGCTGACGCAAGGCCAGCGCGCGCGGCAAGGGTCTGGCCAGCCCCTGCTCGGCGAGCACGCGCTGGCGCAGCAGGCGCGCGGCAAACAACGACGTCACTTGCACGTGTGCGTCGCTGTCCGGCTCGAATTCATCCACGGCCCCCTGCCGGATCGTGCCGGTCAGGTAGACACCGCGGAATACGCCGGCTTCGCCGCCGGCGTTACCGCGGAACACCGGCTCGCACAGCACGCGCAAGCCGTCACGCATCGATTCGAGCTGGCCGGGCAACAGGAACAGCGCCGCATCGACCGAACCGGACAAGGCCCCTGCCTCGGTGATCACGGCGGTCAGCGTCTCGCGGATCCGTTCCAGCGCCATTTCGGTCCAGTCGCCATCCCAGGCGGTGCCGAGCGCAAACGGCGACGACCAGCCAAGCATCACCTGACGCGCTGCATCGGGCAGCTTGTCGGCGAGTTCGAGCACGCCGGGCAGGCGCTCGATGCCGGTAACGACCAGATAGACCGGCAGGCTCAGTCCGAGGCGCTGCTGCAGGTCGGACAGCCTTTGTTCGGCGCTGCTGGCAGCGCGCGTTGCCGCTTCGGTCGACAGCAGCGTCTCCAGCGGCACGGCCCAGATCACCGCATCCAGCGGCCGGCCGGCGCGTGCGCGCAGCAAGGCGCCGGCCAGCCGGTGCCAGACACCGAGGATCGGTACCGGGCCGTCGGACGCCTCCAGCATGCCCTCCGGCGCGGCCAGCACCAGACCGTCACCGCTGTACCACCAGCGGCCGTACCAGTGCCGCTCGCCGCCGGGACGCAGTCCCCACTCGGCACACAACTCGGCTTCGGCGCCGACCAGCAGCACCCGCGGCAGCTGATAGCGGTCACGCCAGCCCATTTCGGTTTCGATCTGCCGCAACACACTGCGGAAACCGCCGATGTCACGGTGTCGCCACAGCCACCAGACCACGGTCAGCAACAGGACAACAACGACCAAGAGCAGGATCCAGCCCAGCATCATGACGGCTTCACCTCGGCGGTCAGCGGTAGTCCGGCCTCGATCGTCGTGCTCAGGTCCATCCAGAACAGATGTCCGATCACGATCATCAACGCAACCAGCGCCAGGCCGATCAGGCCAAGGCGCGCGCCGTCGGGCAACATGCGCCGGGCGGCCACCCGCAGCGGCGTCACGGCCGCCGGACGCTCAAGATCGGCCGCGAGCTGCTGTTCGTCGGGTGCGCGGCCCCAGGCGAACTCGAACAAGGCACGCCGCCACACCGCATGCGTGGCGCGGCCTTCGCCGCTGCGCAGGCGGCCGTAGAATCCCAGCAGCAGCACTTGAAGCAATACATTCGCCAGGTCGCGCGTGGCCGGATCGCGGGCGTGCAGCAATTGCTCGATCTGCGCCGGCACCTGCTCGCCGGCGGTGCAGGTGCCGAACAGGCGCAGCTCCAGCGGCGCGGCCTGCCAGCTCTCCTGGCCGGCCCATTCATCGAAAATCAGCGATTCGTCGATCAGCGCGACAAAAGCGAACTGCATGGCGTCGACCTGTTGCTGGCCGGCATGCCCGGTTCGGGACAGCGCAACGCGGGCCAGCCGGCGCGCCAGCGTGCTGGCGACTTCCACGGCCTCGGCCGCCAGTGCCTCGCCAGGCTGGGTGCGCATGCGGATTTCCTGCCAACGCTCGAGCCATTCACCCCAGCTCGACTCGAAAACGGGGGTCAATGGGGCATCCCGGTGCAAGGCTGCCGACGCGCGCAGGACGTCGCGCATTACTGATCCTCAGCCGGCACGAACAATACGATTTCCCAAGGCGCCGCCAACGACGTCCCCGCGGGTCCGGTCAGACGCAAGCGCGCGCCCCGGTCGAACCATTCGCTATCGGTGTCCAGCACCACCAGACGCATGTCGCCCGGTACGCTGTACGACAGCGCGGCGGCGGGATCCATCTCTTGCCACGGCAAGCCGTGCATCCGCTGGCGGAACAGCGTGGCCACGTGGCTATCCGACGCGATGATCGCCTGCTTCAGCCAGGCAATCGCGCCTTGCTCGCCACTACCGCTCGCCATGCGCAAACCGAGCGTCGGCGAGGCCGACACCGGCCGATCCGCCAGATCGAGCCAGAAACCGGCAGCGTCGCGGGCAAACGGAATGGTGCGATAGCTGGTCTTGACCCGGCCGAGCGCCGTTTCCAGCCAGCCGATCAGTTCGTCGTAGCCAGCCAGCAACTCGCTGTATTCGAGCGGCCGGAACGCGGGCACCCCGGCGGCGGGATCCAGCGTGGCCACCGCACCGGCCATGCCGGCCAGCAGCAGATGGACCTGCGCCGGATGGGCGATCCGGCTCGCCAGCGCGGCCTCGATTTCCGGTAGCCGCGACCACAACGAGCGCAGTTGCCGGCTCAATTCGGGTACTTCCTCGTCGCGTCCGGATTGCTGTGCCGCGCGGACCCGGCCGGCCAGATACACGCATTTCTCACGGACGCGCGCACACAAGCCGGCGACCTTGCGGCCGAGCGGTGACTCGGGCAGCAGTCGTGGCGTCGGCGGCACATACGCCAGCGGCGCAAAGCCACCGCCCTGTTGCTCGACCCGCAGCAGCGGAATGCAAACCAGATCGGCGCGGGTATCGTCGGTCACCAGCCGGAGGTCGGGGCGCCACAGCACCAGCGGCTCCGGCGTCTCGCCGCCGGCCAGATCCGGCACCGCTTCACCGTGCACCGACAGATAGCGGCTACCTCGCGGATCGAGCCGGCCACCCCGCCACAACGGTGCCACGGCGACGAAGACCGTCACCGTATGACGCGGCGACGCCGCCACCAGTGCGGTCACGTCGAGTTCGAGCGTCGGACGCATGCCGGCATCGAAACCGACCAGCAGACCGTCGGGCAGCACGGCCTCGAGCGCGAGGACACGTACGACACCAGCGCGCAGCGCCGACTCATCGATGTCGACCGACTGGACGCCCCAAAACCACGGGTGGGCCGATGCCGCGTGACGCGCGGCCAACGTCTCGGCACGCAGCGACTGTTGCTGGAAATGCTGCGGCAGCAATTGCATGCCCTCATGCCAGCAGATGGCTTCCGGTACCTCGTTCAAGCTGCGCTCCCAACACTCTATTTGGATGTCGCCGATCGTCGGCGACGCCCGTACTTACGGACTGGCCTGCATCATCTGCAGGTCTCGGCTTTCCAGGCGGATGCGCACCTCACGTTCGCTTTCAAGCTGCAGGCGATGTGCGCCCGGCGCGTCATAACTGGCAAACACCAGCACGCCCTGCGCGGGGACTCCGGCCAGCGGCACGCGATCAAACACCAACCGCTGGCCGGGGACGACCTCGAGCCCCCAGACCTGCAGCAACTGCGGATAGTCACGCCGATATTGCTCGCGGGCGGCAAACCACTGAGCTGACGAAGTTGTAAGCAAAACCTTCAGCAAGTCAGGGTCGTCCACCGCGAGAAAATCGACAGCGATTGGCGTGTCATCGTTGGCGCCAGGGGCAACTTCGATCACCGCACTGCGCATCGCCACTTCCGGTTGCATCAGCGAGCACGCCGAAATGCTGACGATCAGCAGGAAAAACAAGCAAAAACGGCAGGTAGCCAGCAAGTGCAACCCCGATCGGCCTCTGTGTGTGGCGCCAACTCTATCTCACCAATGTCATTCGTTCCAAGTAAGCCGTTGCGGATGTAACACATACACAGACATCGTGTACTCAGTGTTCTTACAACAAAAACCATGGACAACTTGCAAACATAGGTGATTAAGCTAATCTCGCCCGACGAGCCGCCGGCAATGACGAAGACATTTCGCGGCATCGCCTGATCGTCATATCGAGAAATCATCCAGATGCAGTCGCCGGCACCCAAGGCGTTGCGCTGACCAAGAGGAAATCATGGCCGAGAGCACTCAGCACAAGCTGGACCGCGTCCGTCCCCCGCGTGTTCAGATCACCTATGACGTGGAAATTGGCAACGCCATCGAGAAAAAGGAGCTGCCGCTGGTTGTCGGCATCCTCGCCGATCTGGCCGGCAAGCCCGAAACGACGCGGGACAAGCTGGGCGATCGCCGCTTCGTCGATATCGACCGCGACAACTTCAACGGCGTGCTGCACGCCATCGCCCCGCGCTTGGTCGTGCAGGTCGACAACGCCCTCGGCGGTGAAGACAAGAAGCAACTCAATATCGAACTCAAATTCGAAAAATTCGAAGACTTCGACCCGGTCAACATCGTCAAACAGGTCGAGCCGCTGCGTCGCCTGTACGAAGCGCGCCAGAAGCTGCGCGATCTGCTGACCAAGCTCGACGGCAACGACCAGCTCGACCAACTGCTGCAAAACGTCGTCGCCAACACCGACGAGCTGCAGGAAATCAAGGCCGGCGCCGGCACCGATGCCGAGAAAGGCAAATCCGATACCGGGTCGACCGACACCAAGCCGACCGACGTAACCCCCGAACCCCAGGTCTGACGGAGCGCGCTCATGCCCCAAGAAGCACAAACCGGCAGCGAAAACGCTGCACAAACCGTATCGCTGTCGCTGCTCGACCAGATCATCGCCGACGGCCGGATGGCGCACGACGACAACCAGAAAGCCTACGCCAAGGATCTGCTGGCCGAGTTCGCCAAGCAGGTGCTCGACCAGGACATGGTCGTCGACAGCGACACCGTTGCGATGATCAATCACCGCATCGACCAGATCGACAAGCTGATCGGCAAGCAGCTCGACGAGATCCTGCACCACAAGGACGTCCAGCGGCTCGAGGCCTCGTGGCGCGGCCTGCACTACCTGGTGATGAATACCGAAACCAGCACGCGCCTGAAGCTGCGCCTGCTCGACGTTTCGCAGCAGGAACTGCAGAACGATCTTGAAAAGGCGGTCGAATTCGACCAGAGCGCCCTGTTCAAGAAAATCTATGAAGAAGAGTACGGCACCTTCGGCGGCCACCCGTTCAGCGTGCTGGTCGGCGACTTCGAGTTCGGCCGCAATCCGCAAGACGTTGCACTGCTCGAAAAGCTCTCGAACGTCGCCGCCGCCGCGCATGCGCCGTTTGTCGCCGCTGCAAGCCCGCGTCTGTTCGATATGGGCAGCTTCACCGAGCTGGCCCAACCACGCGATCTGGCCAAAGTGTTCGAAAGCACCGAGCTGATCAAGTGGCGCTCGTTCCGCGCCAGCGAAGATTCGCGCTACGTGTCGCTGGTCCTGCCGCACATCCTGCTGCGCCTGCCATACGGCCCGGACACCAAGCCGGTCGAAGGCATCAACTACGCCGAAGGCGTCGACGGTACCGATCACAAGAAGTATCTGTGGGGCAATGCGTCGTGGGCGCTCGGCCAGCGGATTACCGAAGCGTATGCCAAGTACGGCTGGTGCGCGGCAATTCGCGGCGTCGAAGGCGGTGGTGCTGTCGAAGGCCTGCCGGCCCACACCTTCAGCACCGCATCCGGCGATCTGGCGCTCAAGTGCCCGACCGAAGTACCGATCACCGACCGGCGCGAAAAAGAGCTCGACGGGCTGGGCTTCATCTCGCTGTGCCACAAGAAGAACACCGATGTCGCGGTGTTCTTCGGCGGCCAGACGACCAACCAGGCCAAGCTGTACAACCTGCCCGAGGCCAATGCCAACGCGCGCATTTCGGGCATGCTGCCCTATGTGCTCGCGGCCTCGCGTTTCGCGCACTACATCAAGGTCATCATGCGCGACAAGGTCGGCAGCTTCGCCACGCGCGACAACGTCCAGTCCTATCTGAACAACTGGATCGCCGACTACGTGCTGGTCAACGACAACGCCCAGCAGGAAATCAAGGCGCAATACCCGCTGCGCGAAGCGCGTGTCGACGTCACCGAAGTCGCCGGCAAGCCGGGTGCGTACCGCGCCACCGTCTTCCTGCAACCGCACTTCCAGCTCGAAGAGCTGACAGCGTCGATCCGCCTCGTTGCATCGCTGCCGCCGCCGGCCGCCGCCTGACGCGGATAACCCCGTTGAAACGGCGTGGCCTGCCGGCCACGCCCCACTCTCTTTCTGGAGCTAGTTCTGATGGACGCCATCATTCTCGACCTCGGCACCGACATCAAAGGTGAATGCACACTCGAGGGCTATACCGACAAGATCGAACTGATGTCCTACAGCCACAACGTGGCGATGCAAGTCACCAACGACGTCAGCAACACCGAGCGTACTTCCGGCAAGCCGCATATCGGCGAATTCACCGTCACCAAGTTTGCCGACGCCGCCACGCCGTCGCTGAACCAGTACTGCTGCTCGGGTAAGTCGCTACCGACCGTCATCATCACCGTCGGCCGTAACGCGGCAGAAAGCGACGGCAAGATCATGCCCTTCATCACGTATACGCTGACCAATGTCGTCTTTTCCAACGTCAGCGTCAGCGGCGGTGCAGGTGGCAAGCCGGTAGAGACGCTGTCGCTCAACTTCACCAAGATCAAGTGGGATCTGACCACCCAGAAGTCCGACGGCGCGAAGAAGGGTTCGGCCGCGACCACGTGGGATCTGGCGGCCAACAAGGCGAGCTGATGACATGGCGGGGCCGAAACCATGAAACACGCCAAACCGTTTCGGGCCCCGCTGTTCGAGCGTCTGGCCGATGACGCGCCGGACCAGCACACCGACCTCACGCCGCACTGGCACTACGACGTCGACGAAGTCCTGCGATCCATCCGTACCGAACTCTCGCAATTGCTCAACACCCGTCGCGAAACCATCCAGAACCCGCATCCGCTGAGCGTGATCGATTACGGCGTCGACGACTGGAGTGCCTTCGCGGCCACCGCACCACAACAACAACGCCGGATCGAAAGGCAGCTGGCCGAAGCCATCCGCCGTTTCGAGCCACGCATTCATGAACCGCAAGTACGTCTGGTCCCATTGCCGGGGCAGGCGCAGCGGCTCGGCGTGCAGGTCAGCGGCAAGGTCGTCGGCCACGCGACGATGCTGCCGGTCATGCTGCTCGATACCCATCACGAAACGGTTGCGCCATGAGCAGTGATTCGATCGACCCGCTGCTGCTCGACTACTACCAGCGCGAACTCACCTGGCTGCGCCATGCCGGCGCCGACTTCGCCGCACATTACCCGAAGGTCGCACGGCGGCTCGATCTGTCCGGCGAGGAAAGCACCGACCCGCATGTCGAGCGCTTGCTCGAAGGTTTTGCATTCCTGAACGCCCGGTTGCAGCGCCGGCTGGACGACGACTTCTCCCAGCTCACCGACGCGCTGCTCGAACAGCTCTACCCGTATGCGCTGCGGCCGATGCCGTCGGCGGGTATCGTGCAGTTCGAGCCGGATGCCACCAAGGGCAGCCTGGTCGAGGGCTACGCGATTCCCCGCGACACCGCGCTATACGCGACCACCAACACCGGCGACAGCATCCATTTCCGCACCACGGCGCCGGTCACTGTCTGGCCGATCGAGATATCCGAAGTCAGCTTGCTGCCGACCGAAGAGGCGCAGGGGCTGACGTCGATGGGCGACGCCCGCGCGGCACTGCGGCTGCGCATCCGCTGCCAGGCCCCTCACCGCTGGTCCGAACTCAAGCTGACGTCGCTGCGGGTTCACCTGGCCGGCTCGCCCATCAGTGCCGCTACGCTGTACGACCTGATGTGTGCCCACGCGATCGGCGTATTCGTCGCACCGGAAGGCATGCCGGCCCGCTACCAGCCCGATGCCTTGCCCAAGCCAGTCGGCTTCGACACCGACGACGCGCTGCTGCCGCTCGAAGACGGCGTTCTGCCGGCCTATCGCCTGCTGCTCGAGTACTTTGCCTTCCCGGCGAAGTTCATGTTCTTCGACCTGCCGATCCGGATCCCGGCCGATGCGGGCGAGCACCTCGAGCTGGTGATCGCCTTCGACCGCGCGCCGTCGCAACGGCTGACCTTGCGTCCCAGCGACATCGCCCTGGGCTGCTGCCCCGGGCTCAACCTTTTTCCACGCACGTCCGAGCCGCTGCGCCCGGACGGCACCCGCAGCGAATACCGGCTGGTCGCCGACAGCCACCGCGAAAGCAGCCATGAGATCTACGCGGTCCGCCAGCTCCGGGCCGGCAACAACGAGGGCGCCTACGTCGCGCCCGCCTATTTCGAGTTCAGCCACGGCATGCAGGCCACCGGGACATGGTGGCATGCTCGCCGGGTCAGCGGCGTCACCCGCGGGCGTCCCGGCAGCGAAATCCTGGTGACCTGGGTCGATGAAAACTTCGATCCGGACAGCACGCCGAACCACACGCTGACCGCCGAGCTGCTCTGCACCAACCGGGGGCTGGCCGAAGGCCTGCCGGCGGGCACCTCGCTGTCATTCCAGCGCACGGGGCCGGTCGCCCGGGCGCGGCTATTGAGCAAACCGACGCCGCAAACCCCGGCGCCGCTCGCCGGTGCCTCGCGCTGGCGGCTGATTTCGCAGCTATCGCTCAATCACCTCTCGCTGGTCGAGGACGCCCAACCGCTGGCCGCGCTGCAGGAGATCCTCGCGCTCTACAACCTCAACGACAGCCAGACCGCCCGCCAGCAGATCACCGGCATCACCCGGCTGGAGACGCGCCGCGCCGTCGCCCACGTCGGCCGCCAGGCGTGGCGAGGCTGGCGCAACGGACTCGAAGTGCGGCTGACGCTGGACGAGGTCAACTTCACCGGTACCAGCCGCGTGCTGTTCTCGGGCGTCGTCGGCCATTTCCTCGCGCAATACGCCAGCATCAACCGCTTCGTCCGCACGGTCTTGGTCGAACAGGACAGGGACATCAAAACATGGCAACCCTTGGTCGGCGATCCGCTGATACTGTAGTCGAACGGCTCTACCGCGAAACGCATGCGTTCGAATTTGCGCAGGCGGTCGCACTACTGCACCGGCTCGATCCGGCCAGCACGCCGCCCGGTCATGGCGTCGATCCGCGGCAGGAAACCGTGCGCCTGCGCGGCCCGCTCTCTCCCGCCTTGCCCACCGGCGCCCTGGGCCCGCTGCGTGCCGCGGCCTACCCGGACCAACGCCCCACGCTGCCGGTCCACCTGTTCGGTCTGGGCGGTCCGGACGGCCCCTTGCCCTACGCCTATCAGGAATGGCTGCAGGCGCGCCGCGCCCGCAAGGACCCGACCCCCACCGCCTTTCTCGACCTGTTTCACCAGCGCCTGCTGGGGCAGCTGTACCGGACGCTGCAAAAATACCGGATCGCGGCGCCGTTCTCGCCGCCGGGCCACAGCGCAGCGCATCAGCTATTACGGGCGCTGACCGGCCTGCTGCCGCGCGCACTGCACGAACGCCAGGGCGTGCCCGATGCCGCGCTGCTGACGCGCACCTCTATCCTCGCCAACCGGCGCCGCTCGGCAAGCGGCTTCCAGAGCATCGTCCGTGGCCACTTCGGCATCGCCGTGCGGATCGACCAGTTCGACGGAGCCTGGAGTCCGCTGCCGGACAATGTCTGCACACGGCTTGGACGGCGTGGCGGCAACAACCGCCTCGGCCGTGGCGCCCTGGCCGGCGCGCGCATCTGGGACGAGCAAGCCGGCATCCGCATCCAGCTCGGGCCGATGTCGCTGACAAGCTATGTGAGTTTTCTGCCCAATGGCCAGCGCCACCGCGAGCTGATGGCGCTGGCGCGTTTCTACTTCGGCATCGACATGGCGTGCCGGCTGATTCTGCAACTGGCGCCGGAGCAGGCACCCAAGCCGATACTGCGCAAACAGGCGCCCATCCTGCTGGGCCGGACCAGCTGGATGGCCGGCAAACGCAGCCAGCCACACCGCTGCATCCTGCCCGATACCCAGGAGCCGGCATGGACCTGAGCAGCCTGATCGGCCGGCTCAACGCGCCGTGCCGTGCCGCACTTGAGCGCGCCGCACAGCGCAGCCTGCAGCTGACCCAGTATCACGTCGAAATCGAGCACCTGCTGCTTGAGCTGCTGGCGGTCGACGACGGCGATCTGCGCAGGCTGTTGCCACCGCTCGGCCTTTCGCCCAGCGTGCTGGCCGCCGAACTGCACGCCGCCAATCAGCGCTTTGAACGCGGCAGCACCTATACGCCGGCGCTGGCGAAACCCGTCATCAGCTGGCTGCAACAGGCTGCCGAGCGTGCCAACGGCCAGATCCGCACCGGCTTGCTGCTGCTGGTACTGCTGGACTCGGCACTACGCCAGCATTTGCCGGTCGGCGGCGCGCTGGCGGCGCTGCCGGCGGACACATTGCGCAACCACTGGCGCGGCTGGGCCGCCGAATCGATCGAGGCGATGGACGATGCCCCCGACGGCACGCCGCCCCAGCCGGCAGCGCCGATCGCCGACTCGGTCCTTGATCAGTACACCCAGGACCTGACTGCCGATGCGCGGAACGGGCTGATCGATCCGATCATCGGCCGCGATCAGGAAATCCGTCAGTGCATCGACATCCTGCTGCGCCGGCGCCAGAACAACCCGATCCTCGTCGGCGAGCCCGGGGTCGGCAAAACCGCCATCGTCGAAGGCCTGGCCTTGCGCATCGCCAGCGGCGACGTCCCGCCGCCACTGCGGAACGTTTCGGTGCGCACGCTGGACCTCGGTCAGCTGCAAGCCGGCGCCGGCATCAAAGGCGAGTTCGAACTGCGGCTCAAACGCGTCATCGACGCCGTGCAACGCGCCGCCAACGTGATCCTGTTCATCGACGAAGCGCACACGCTGATCGGTGCCGGCGCCGGCGAAGGCCAGAGCGACGCCGCCAACCTGCTCAAACCGGCACTCGCGCGCGGACTACTGCGGACGATCGCCGCGACAACCTGGATCGAATACAAGAAGTATTTCGAGCGCGATGCTGCACTGGCGCGGCGCTTTCAGCTGATCCGAATCGACGAACCGACCGAAACGGTCGCCACCGAGATGCTGCGCGCCGTCACCACCCGGCTCGAACAGCATCACGACGTCCGCGTGCTCGACGTCGCGATCCGCGAGGCCGTACGGCTGTCGCTACGTTATCTGTCGAGCCGGCAACTGCCCGACAAGGCGATTTCGGTGCTCGATACCGCGTGTGCCCGCGTCGCCCTCGCCCAATACGACACGCCGCCGCGCATTGAAACGACCCGACGCAATCTGGCGTCGATCCAGACCGAACTGGCGCGGCTGCAGCGCGAACAGGCCAGCGGCCACGAGCATACGGCGCGCATTCTGCAGCTTGAAGCCGAATCGGCCGGACAACAAAAAGAACTGCGTCTGCTCGAAACCCGTTGGCACACCGAACTCGCCGCAGTTAGCGAGCTGCTGCGTGTCCGAAGTACCTTCGAAACGCTGGCCGACGAAGCCCGCGAGCTCGGCGATGCGGTCCCGCCCGAACTCGACCTGCAGCTGGCAACCGCATCGGCCGAGCTAGCGCGGCTCGAACAGGGGCTCAGCGTCATTCGCGACGGCGAACCGATGGTCCCGGAGCACGTCGACGTCCGCGACGTCGCCGCCGTCATCGCCGACTGGACCGGCGTCCCGGTCGGCAAGATGCTCGACGACGAAGCCCACGCCATCCGCACGCTGGCGCAGCGGATGGGCCAGCGGGTGATGGGCCAGGAGGCTGCGCTGAACACCATCGCCCAGCGCATCCAGGCCTGGCGCGCCGGCCTGACCGACCCGCAGAAACCGGTCGGCGTCTTCCTGCTCGTCGGCCCCACCGGCGTCGGCAAAACCGAAACCGCCTACGCGCTGGCCGACGCGCTGTACGGCGGCGAGCGCAACCTGATCACGATCAACCTCGCGGAATACCAGGAAGCGCACAGCGTCAGCCTGCTCAAGGGCGCGCCGCCCGGCTACGTCGGCTACGGCACAGGCGGCGTGCTGACCGAAGCGGTGCGGCGCAAACCGTTCAGCGTGGTGCTGCTCGACGACATCGACAAGGCCCACCCGGACCTGCTCGCCGCGTTCTGCAAGGTGTTCGACAAGGGCGAGATGGAAGACGGCACCGGTCTGACCATCGATTTCAGGAATACCGTGATTCTCGCCACCAGCAACGTCTGCGTCGAACTGCAAGCCGATAGCCAAATCGCCCAATCGGGCGCAGCCCCCTTCAATCACGCATTGCAAGAAGCGCTACGAGCCGTTTTTCGACCCGCATTTCTGGCGCGGGTGACGGCGGTGAGCTACGGACCGCTGAGAGATGAAGCGCTGGAAGACATTGTCTTGGCCAAAATAGCGCTTTTACGCCGGCGTGACGAGGCTGCGACAAGCCCACGATTCAATTTCGATGCAGGAATCGTTAAAACCGTATTGGAACAATGTGGTTCAGCGGGTGCGCGGAATATCGACAACATACTATTTGCAGAAGTCTCAAAAGCATTTTCAGAATAGAAAATCCACCTCGATCAGGCATCACGCAGAAGGAACTCAAGATGGAGTATGAGGTATACCAAATAAGCCAGCCTCATTATGTGGAGGCGGCGAAGTCTTTTATTGCCCAAGTGGAACTCATGCTCTCAGGCAATCCATCAAATACTCAGGCACAAGATGCCTTGAATATTGCGGAATCCTACGCGACCATCGGCCCCAAAATATACAAATTCATTGCCATTACAAAAGCCGAGCAGAACATTGCTGGACTGATGACGCTAAAAATGGAAGACAGTGCCATCAAGGTTGAGGACGTATGCGCAAAGCCAGGCATGGCCGGTGTCGGCACAAAGCTGATTGAGCGTGCCGTTCAGTTCTCGGAAAAAATGGGGAAAAACGGGAAACTGACCCTGACCGACATGAGCAAGCCCAAGGAAGAGGGCGGACCAAGTTTTTACGAAAAGCTGGGATTCAAAAAACAGGCAGGCGAGCTGCTAAAGAAGGATCTTGATCCCAACACCACACCGGCTATTTGGAAGAAAAAGCCGGGCGGCAAATTATGGAAGAAGCAGTAATGCTATTGTCGCCACCACAACTTATAAAATCAAGACACCTTAATTAAGGACGTCATATGTTTGTTTCAGTACGGCATGTCCCCATAAAAAAACAAACGCACAAAACATCGTGCTGGATCAGCGCGGCACACTACACGCTATGCTATCTGGGCCTACCCGATTTACCTGCATTGAAGACGCTGGAAGATACCCATTACGCCCCTGACTCCGAATCGGCAAGCTCGATGACCGGGGCCGGAAGCCCAGAAAAACTTTTAACGCTATACGGCACTGCACACGGCTACACGGTGACAACCATGAAGCTGGACGATCATGGTGATGGCGAGATCATCGATGCGATATTCAACGCCATCAGCAACAACGTTCCTGTCATTGCCGGAATCAGAAGCTCGCAAATACACGGTTTCGGGCACGCCATCGTCATCACCTCGATAAACAGGTCGACAGGCACCATTGCCTACAAAGACCCGGCCAATATAAACAGCAGCAACCCATTTCTTACGGACATCCGAGTTTCAAGCGTGAAAGAATTCAGAGACGGGTTTTCATACAGATACCACAACGGCCTCCATACCAACATTTGGGCTTTTTGTAGTCGAATCATCACCATTCAAAAAGGCTAAGCCCGCAGGTTGGGCAGAATGAAGAAGCCAAAGATCAGAAGAAGCGCTGACTCAGAAAGCCATGCCCCATATCCAGCCCCCCATAAGCGGAACGGGACAAGGTGGCATGGCTCGGACTTTCCGAAACGACGAATTAAGGTGTAAAGACTGATCTGTTGCTTCAACTTTGATTTTCCCGCATTCGCCGCAACATCGCAGATCCCACAATCGGTTTGCGGCACCACCGATTCACGACAACTTTGCAGGAGCGAAGCATGGACGAGAAGGAACGCTACCAATCACCGGTGCTTTACGGCAATGTGGCCGATTATGATACCGGGCCGGTGCGCTATATCGCGCATTGGCTGTGGTGGGTCGGCGATGCATGCTATTCGCTCGCGGTCGGCAAGGAGCAAGGCAGCGCCGGGCTGGAATCGTCGCCTTTGAAGCATCCGGATCAGAAATTCTGGAAGCAGAAGACCTTGATTGCCAAACCGCACAAGTCCGCCATTATCGTAACGGATTGCAAGCTCCTGCCCTGCAGCAAGGGCAGCGGCTGCGCCTACCATGTGCCGTTCTTGGTCAAAGCACGCCTTGGTGCCGATATCCCTATCGGCGTTTTCTGCCACAGCGACTACGGCGACGGGCTGGGCAAGTTTGGCTATTTCACCGAATCAGGGGCATCAATCAAGGACATCAATTCATCGATGGAAGACATGTTTACCTGGGATTGGGATGCCGACAGCGATGGCGCCACCTACGATGATGAGGAATGACCATGAATTTTTGGGTAGCCATCATTGTCAGAAAGGTTAAAGCAGGTATTGTCGTCAAAAATATCGACGGCCCGGAAGAGCTATTGGTGCGCTGGAGCAAGGCCACCCTCGTCGAAATCAACAGCGTCAGGGGCGTTATCCAGACCAATGATACCGCCTGGGTCGAGAACGAGCTGGAAAAAAGCTATGCCAAGATCGGGTCGTACGTCAAATTGGCCACCGAATCCGAGGATTTTCCGAAGGATGAATCAGAGGTCGAGGCAATCAACTATGACAACCATATCGTTTATGTCTGCGGCCCGGAGGACAATCTGGGAGCGTACAACCCGAGCGTGCTCATTATTTACCACGACTTCAGCAAGCACGTTAGCGCCGGGGATTCCGGGGCGGCTTTTTGTGCCGCGGTCGAGAAGTATTACATTGAACAGCTAGAATTTACCGTCCACAAAATTCATGCCTGCGTCTCGTATACCGATACGCTCGGAAAAATCGCGGCCCTTGGCAAGACGAGGATAGACCGTGTGCTGATCGTCACCCACGGCAATTGCGGTCAAGTCTGGCTGGGCAATCCCAATGCCCCGACACGCGAAGATGCACTGGGTATTCCGACAGAGGGAAAAAATTTCGTTTCGCCGACGGTATTTGGCGAGCAATTGCAGAAACTACTGAGGCCCGGGCTGGCCATTTCCATTTATTCCTGCAATCTGGTTGCCGAGGACGGCCTCGTCATGGTGAGCGAGCTGGCTGCCGCGGCACGTGCGCGCGTCGTCTTTGCGGCCACCGGCGTCGTTCAGCTTCATGCCCACATGGCTGGCATCAGCACCGCCACCTGCCCCGGCGGGCAGGTGCTGGCGATTTATCCCGGCATGAAGGCGCTCGCGTTAAAAGGCGATCAGATTCCGGTGTTTTCGCTGTGAAGCGCTACCTGATCCCGACGCCATGCAATACAGTGCGATTTGCCTGTCGGATCGGATTTGGCCGATGACTGCACCCATGCCGTCGCCGTAAACCACAGCCAGATATCTCTACCCCGGATTCACGCATGCCCCGCCCCACCGACACCAATACCTCGCTCAGCCTCAGCCTCAGCGCCACCGCGCCGCTGGATGCGCTGTACGCCAACGCCTTCAGCGGCCACGAGGCGCTGAACGCGCTGGGCGAGGTCAGCGCGCAGTGCGTCAGCACGACGGCGCTGACGATGAGCGATGCGATCGCCAAGCATCTGACGCTGTCGCTGAACAATGACGACAAGCAGCGCCCGCTCGACGGCCTGTGCGCCGAGATCAGCCAGCTGCCGCTCGACGGCAGCGGCGGCTTCGAGCGGTACGCCGTCGCCTTGCGGCCGTGGCTGTGGTGGCTGACGCTGGCGAGCAACAACCGCATCTTCCAGAACAAGACCGTGCCGGACATCGTCAAGGCGGTGTTCGCGGTGCACGGCTTCAGCGATTACCAGCTCAAGCTCAACGCCAGCTATACGGCGCGCGAGTACTGCGTCCAGTACGGCGAGAGCGATTTCGCCTTTGTCTCTCGCCTGCTCGAAGACGAAGGCATTTTCTATTTCTTCACCCACGCCGCCGGCAAGCACACGCTGGTGCTGGCCGACAACAACGATGCGTTTCCGGCCTGCCCGAATGCCAGCACGCTGGCGTTCAAGCCCGGCGAGATGGGCCGGCGCGAGCTGCACACGATCCGCGGCGGCCAGTTGCGCCAGCAGGCGGTCAGCACCGGCCACCGCACTACCGATTACGAATTCACCACGCCGACGACCGCGCTGTACACGCAGGCGCTGGCCAAGGACGGCCCGCTAAGCCAATACGAGCATCCGGGCGGTTATACGGTGAAAGCCACCGGCGATACGCTGGCCAAGCGCCGTGTCGACGCACTGCGCACGCAGGCGCTGTGTTTCGTCGGCGAGAGCGATTGCCGCTGGCTGATCCCCGGCCACACGTTCACGCTCACCGACCACGACAGCGCCGCGGCCAATATCGAATGGCTGGTGACCGCGGTCACCCATGACGGCGATCACCAGCACTACGCCAACCGCTTCGAGGCGATTCCCAAGGCCACCGCCTACCGGCCGCCGCGGACCACCGCCAAGCCGTATATGCACACGCAGACCGCCACCGTGGTCGGCAAATCCGGCGAGGAAATCTGGACCGACCAGTACGGCCGCATCAAGGTGCAGTTCCACTGGGACCGCGACGGCCAGAACGACGAGAACAGCTCGTGCTGGATTCGCGTGATGCAAGCGTGGACCGGCAAGGGCTTCGGCGCCCAGTTCATTCCGCGCATCGGTCAGGAGGTCATTGTCACCTTCATCGACGGCGATCCGGACCGGCCGCTGGTGACCGGCTGCGTCTACAACGGCGACAACTCCTTGCCGTACGCGCTGCCGGCCAACCAGACGCAGAGCGGCATCAAGACCAATTCGAGCAAGGGCGGCGGCGGCTTCAACGAGTTGCGCTTCGAGGACAAGAAGGACAGCGAGGAAGTCTTCCTGCAGGCGCAGAAGGACTTCACCGCCAATGTCCTCAACGACAGCAAGACCACCATCGGCCACGACGAAACGCTGACGGTAAAGCACGACCGTACGCGCACCGTCAGCGAAGGCAACGACAGCACGACGATCGAGAAGGGCAACCGGACGACGGCGATCAAGACCGGTACCGAAACGCTCGAGGTCAAGGGCACGCGCACGCTCAAGGTCGACGGCGACCAGAGCCACACCACCGGCGGCAAGTTCGAGCACAAGATCAGCGGCGACTACACGCTGACGATCGACGGCAATCTGACGATCAAGGTCGGCGGCACGCTGACGCTGCAGAGCACCGGCGCCTTCAGCGCCAAGAGCGATGGCGCGCTGACGAATCAGGCCGGTACCTCGCTGACCAACAAGGCCGGCACCGCGCTGACCAACCAGGCCGGCACCTCGCTCGACAACAAGGCCGGCACGACGCTGACCAACGATGCCGGCGTCAGCCTGATGAACAAGGCCGCAGCCGAACAGACCGTCGACGGCGGCGGCATGCTCACCGTCAAGGGCGGCATCGTCAAACTCAACTGATGGAAGCATCGTGGCAGCGAACGACGTACAAACACTGGATCTGGAACGCGAGCAAACCCGGCTGACCGGCACCCTGGCCGGCGGTGCCTTGCAGGGCACGCTGCAGATCCGCGACGCCGGCAAGCCGCTGGCGCAACTGGCCTACGAACAGGGCGCCCTGCACGGGCCGTTCCAGTTGCTGCATCCGAACGGCAAGCTGGCGGCGCGCATGCACTACGCCGACAACGCGCTGCACGGCCCGGCCAGCTTCTTCGGCCCCGACGGCAAGTTGCTGCACACGGCCGGCTACCGGCTTGGCGTGCCGCACGGCGACGCCAAGGTCTTCCATCCGGACGGGCAGGTCGCACAGCACAGCCGCTATCGTCAGGGCAAACTGCACGGGCTACAGCAGCGTTTTCACGCCAACGGCCAGCTGGCCGAACGCCACAGCTTCGTCGACGGCAAACCGGCGGGCCGGATCGAAGGTTTCCATACCGACGGCCGCCCGCTCGACGCCGACAACAAGCCGATTTCCCGCCTCGCCTGGTGGTGGCGACGCTGGCAGGGGCACGACTAGGGCACGAGCGTGTTGACCTGACCGGGCGAGACGATCTTGATCACGCCGGCCCAGTTGCACATCAGCGTGCCGCCGGCGCTCAGCGCCGGCATATTGCCGAGCAGCACCGTCGTCGCGCCGCCGGGAATCCACGGCGCCGCCGTCACCGGCACGCACGGCATCGGCGTCAGCACACCGAGCGCGGCCGCCGTCGCCGCGATGACCGTCGGGTTCGCCATGCTCTGGCACATCGCGAACGGCGTGATGTTGACGATGGGGATGTGATCCATCAGCGTCGCCGCCGGCATGCCACCGAGCAGGACGCGATTCACCGGCAGCACGTTCAGCGGTGCCGGCGCCATGCCGAAACTGCATTGCAGCGTCGCACCGGCGCAGACATGGGGCATGGACATCGATCGGGCTCCGAAAGTCAGCGGGCATGGCGCCAGGCCGGCGCGGCTTCGCCCATCTCGTACACAGTGTAAAACAGGCCTCTGCACGTGCGCGGACGAATAGCGATCCGTGCAATCGGCGTGACATGCCCGGCCCATACGCGGCCGCACACCGCCCGGCCCACCGGCGAAACCGATCCGCGCCGCCACCGAGCGGGCCGTGGTACTGGCCTCAAGTACGCAGCAGGAAGCCCGGAGGGCCGGTCGTCAGGCCGAAGCCGGCAAGGCCGGGATTTTTGGCGAATGATGGAAATCAGGCCCCGCTTCGGCGGGATGGTTTCTTCCGGCGACGTGGCGCGCTGCCACGGCCCGCCTGCAACGACGGAGCAAGACCATGACCGATCACGCTATACGCGGCAAAGTCGTCCTGATCACCGGCGGCGCCAAAAACCTCGGCGGCCTGCTGGCGCGCGATCTGGCGCAGCACGGCGCCCGGGCCGTCGCCATCCACTACAACAGTGCCGCCAGCCAGAGCGCCGCCGACGACACGCTCAAGGCGATTCGCGCCGCCGGCGCCGAAGCCGTCGCCTTTCAGGCCGACCTGAGCACCGCCGGCGCCGTCGAAAGGCTGTTCGCCGACGTGATCGCCAGCGTCGGCCGCCCCGATATCGCCATCAACACCGTCGGCAAGGTACTCAAGAAGCCCATCGTCGACGTGAGCGAGACCGAGTACGACGAGATGAGCGCGGTCAACGCCAAATCGGCGTTCTTCTTTCTCAAGGAAGCCGGCAGGCATGTGAACGACCACGGCAAGGTGGTCACCATCGTCACCTCGTTGCTGGGCGCCTTCACACCGTTCTACGCCGCGTACGCCGGGACCAAGGCGCCGGTCGAGCATTTCACCCGCGCGGCCGCCAAGGAATTCGGCGAACGCGGCATTTCGGTCAACGCCATCGGCCCCGGCCCGATGGACACGCCGTTCTTCTATCCGGCCGAAGGCGCCGACGCCGTCGCCTACCATCAGCACGCCGCCGCGCTCTCCGGCCACTCGAAGACCGGGCTGACCGACATCGGCGACGTGGTGCCCTTCCTGCGCCATCTGGTCAGCGACGGCTGGTGGATCACCGGCCAGACCATCCTGATCAACGGCGGTTACACCACCAAGTAGGTCAGCACATCGTCCGGCCATGAAAAAACCCGGCAGGCTGCACGCCATGCCGGGTTTTGCGTCGGTGATCGCGTAATCAGGATCAGACGTTGAACAGGAAGTTCAGCACGTCGCCGTCCTTGACGACGTAATCCTTGCCTTCGGCGCGCATCTTGCCGACTTCCTTGGCGCCCTGTTCACCCTTGTACTGGATGAAATCGGCGAACGAGATCGTTTGCGCGCGGATGAAGCCGCGTTCGAAGTCGGTGTGGATCACGCCGGCGGCCTGCGGTGCGGTGTCGCCGATGTGGATCGTCCAGGCGCGGACTTCCTTCACGCCGGCGGTGAAGTAGGTCTGCAGGCCGAGCAGCTGGTAGGCGGCACGGATCAAGCGGTCCAGACCCGGTTCATCCTGGCCGATTTCGGCGAGGAACTCGGCCTTGTCGGCGTCGTCGAGCTCGGCGATTTCCGATTCGATCGCGGCGCAGACGGCAACCACCGGCGCGCCTTCGGCTTCGGCGTGCGCGCGAACCTTGTCGAGCAGCGGATTGTTGTCGAAACCGTCTTCGGCGACGTTGGCGACATACATCGCCGGCTTGATCGTCAGCAGGCACAGCGACTTGATGATCAGCTTGTCGTCATCGGACAGGCCGGCCGAGCGCGCCGGCAGGCCTTCGTTCAGGTGCGGCACCAGTTTTTCGAGCACCTTGACCAGCGCGATCGCATCCTTGTCGCCGCTCTTGGCCTTCTTGCCGTCGCGCTGGATCGACTTCTCGACCGTCGCCAGGTCGGCCAGCGCCAGTTCGGTGCCGATGACGATGATGTCGTCGATCGGATCGACGCGGCCGGCAACGTGGACGACGTTGTCGTTCTCGAAGCAGCGCACGACGTTGACGATGGCGTCGGTCTCGCGGATGTTGGCGAGGAACTGGTTGCCCAGGCCTTCGCCCTTCGACGCGCCGGCGACCAGGCCGGCGATGTCGACGAATTCGACGATGGCCGGAACGATCTTCTGCGGATTGATGATGCTGGCCAGCTCGCCGAGACGCGGGTCCGGCACTTCAACGATGCCGACATTGGGCTCGATGGTGCAGAACGGGTAATTGGCGGCTTCGATGCCGGCCTTGGTCAGTGCATTGAAGAGCGTCGACTTGCCGACGTTGGGCAGGCCGACGATGCCGCATTTGAGGCTCATCGGGAAAAATCCTTGATCGATCAATCCCCTGCGCACGAATCGCGCTGCGGGGAAAAACGCCGATTGTAGCATTCCCGGCCATCAATCCAGACGGTATTCGGCCGCAAGCGCGGATGTTCAGAAGCGGTAAGCGATCCCGACTTGCAGCACGTCGCTGTCGCGGCTGTACGAGGTCAGCACGCGATGCCACGCCGCCCGCATCATCCACGGCCCGGAAAGGCGGTAGCCGGCGCCGAGCGAGACCAGCCCTGCCCAGCGCTTGTCGGCGTCGGCATCGCTGCCGTTCGGGTCGTCGAGCCGGGTCGCGTAGTACGGCCCGAGCCCGATGCCGACGCTGTAGCGGCCAGCGTCGAATTGCGGCTCGTACCACAGCTGGGTGGCGATGCCCTGGCGCCGCAGCACCTCGGTGTTCACCTCGTCGAGCCACTGCGCCGAGATCGCCCAGTCATCGGCGAAACGGAAGCGGTACTCGATGCCGCCGCTGAAGGAGTTGGGCGAGTCGAGGTTGTTGACGATGGCGGCACCGAGCAGCAAGGCGACCTGCTGGCGTCCCGACGGCGTCTCCGCGGCCACGGTGGACGCCCCGTCCAGCCGGTAGCCGAGCTGCAGCAGCAGCGCATTGGTGTCGAAGCCGTCACGCGCCTCGATCCGGTTGTATTGCAGCGCCCAGATCCAGCCGCCGCCGGTGTCGTACTGCAGCGCCACGCTGTACAGTCCGCCCCAGCCGTGCGAGATCCGGTAGCCGTCACCGGCGTTCTGCGTGTCGTAGTAGTAATACGGCCCGGCGCCGGCGGCAAGTCGCCAGCCCGCGCCGAGCGGTACGCCGGCCCACAGTTGCAGCGCCTGACCATCGCGGCGGTGACCGCTGACGTGGCCCTCGTTCAGCCAGGCGAAGCGCATCGACAACGTCTCGCCCAGGGGCTGGTCGTAACCGATGGCCCAGCCGTAGCTGTTCTCGTCGGGCGAGTTGGCCGACGTCGCACCGAGCTGGCCGAACACGCTGCCGGCATGAACCGGCGTCGCGATGCCGAAGGCGATCGCCCAAAGATAGATCCGGAGCGGCATCCTCGTCCCCGTCTGCGCGCCCCGCTCGATTTCGTCCGGGCCCGCGCTTAAGCTGATAACTATTCCTGTCTGGAGTATTGCCGATGTGGGCGCGGATTCACGCCTTGTACCTGCTGGTCAGACGCGTGGTCGAAAAAACCGTCGCCGGTTTCTTCGACGACGAACTGATGACGCGCGCCGCCGCACTGGCCTTCTATTCGGCGCTGTCGTTCGCACCGCTGCTGGTCTTGCTGCTATGGGTCGTCGCTTCGCTGAGCGCCGACTATCAGGGCAGGCTGGTCGAGGGCCTCAACGAGATGGTCGGCCCCAAGGCGGCCGACGCCGTCGCCATCGTCATCCATAACGCCAGCAGCCGGCCCAATGTCGGCAATCTGGCCGGCCTGATCGGCCTCGGCATCACGCTGATCGCTGCGTCGGCGGTATTCACCCAGCTGCAAGGCGCGCTGAACCGCGTCTGGGGGCTGCGCGCCAAGCCCGGCGCGGCGGTGCTCGGCTGGTTGCGTTCGCGGCTGAATGCGCTCGGCCTGCTGCTGGCGGTCGCTTTCCTGCTGGTGATTTCGTTCAGCGCCAGTGCGGCGATCCGGCTGTTCGTCCCCGGCAGCACGCTGCTGTGGCAGGGCCTCGAGGTGGGCATCTCGACCGCGGTGTTCATTTTCGTGTTCGCGGCGATCTTCAAGATCCTGCCCGACGCGCAGATCGCTTGGCGCGATGCGCTGGTCGGCGCGACGCTGACCGATGCGCTGTTCCTGCTCGGCAAGATCGGCATCGGCGTCTACATCGCCAACAGCGACGTCGGCGGCGCCTACGGCCCGGCCGGCAGCATCGTCGTGCTGCTGGTGTGGGTCTACTACTCGGCGCTGATCCTGCTGCTCGGCGCGGAACTGACCGAGGCGGTGGCCGAGGCGCGCGGCGCGCCGATCAGGCCCAATCTCTACGCCGAGCCGATCCCGCCGCGCCACCACAAGGCGGCCGAGGACGCCGCCCCGCCCTCCGGCTGATTACTTCGTCGGCTTTTCCGGCCGCTGCCAGCCCGGAATCGTCACCTGCTTGGCCCGAGCGACCGTCAGTTCGCCGGCCGGCGCGTTCTTGCCGATCACCGAACCCGCGCCGGTGGTTGCGCGCGCACCGATCGTCACCGGTGCAACCAGACAGTTGTTCGAGCCGATGCGTGCCTCGTCCTCGATCACCGTACGGAACTTGTTCACACCGTCGTAATTGCAGGTGATGGTACCGGCGCCGACATTGACGTCGCAACCGATGGTGGTGTCGCCGATATAGCTCAGGTGATTGACCTTGGAGCCGACGCCGATCACCGACTTCTTCACTTCGACGAAATTGCCGACGTGGACGTTTTCACTCAGCTCCGCACCGGGGCGCAGTCGCGCGTACGGGCCTATCAGGCTGCCGGCACCGATCACCGCGTCTTCGAGATGGCAGAACGGGTGAATCACCGCACCATCGGCGACGGTGACGTTCTTCAGCACGCAGTTGGCGCCGATGCTGACGTCGTGGCCGAGCACGACCTGACCTTCGAACACACAGTTCACGTCGACGATCACATCCATGCCGTGTGCCAGCGTGCCGCGCAGCTCGAAACGTGCCGGGTCGCGCAGCGTGATGCCGGCGGTCAGCAAGGCCTGCGCCTGCTGCTGCTGGAAAATGCGCTCGAGCGCAGCCAGCTGCACCTTGTTGTTGATGCCTTCGGCTTCCCAGTGGTCCTGCGGCTGTACCGTTGCGACCGCGACGCCGTCACGCACAGCCAGCGCGATCAGGTCGGTCGCGTAGTACTCGCCCTGGGCGTTGTCGTTCTTCAACTCGGCCAGCCAGCCGGCGAGCCGTTCGGTCGGCAGCGCCAGAATGCCGGTGTTCATTTCGCGGATCGCCGCCTGCTCGGGCGTCGCATCCTTCTGCTCGACGATCGCCAGTACTTCGCCGGCGGCATTGCGGACGATGCGGCCATAGCCGGTCGCGTCATCGAGCACGTCGGTGAGGATGCCGAGCTTGCCGCCTTCGACCGCGGCCAGCAACGCCTGCAAGGTCGACACCCGGGTCAGCGGCACGTCGCCGTACAGCATCAGCGTCACGCCGCCTTCGAGCTGCGGCAGCGCCTGCGCCAGCGCATGGCCGGTGCCGAGCTGCTGGGCCTGATGCGCCCACGCCAGATCAGACTGACCGCTGGCGAGAGCCGCCTGCACCTGCTCGCCGCCATGGCCATGGACGACGACCAGCTTCGACGGCTGCAAGGCACGTGCGGTGTCGAGCACATGGCCCACCAGCGGCTTGCCGGCAATCTGGTGCAGCACCTTGGGCAGCTTCGAATACATGCGCTTGCCCTGACCGGCGGCAAGGACGACGACGTTGAGCGGATGAGTCATGGGAACCCTGAATCGACGAGAAAGAATGGCTGCATTGTAGCGCCGAGCGGCGCACCGACGGTATCGGGTCCATACCCGGTCGCTAGGTGGCGACAAAGAAAAACCCCGGTCACAGGACCGGGGTTTTTTTGGGGCGCTTGGGGCGCTTAGTGGCCGCGCTTCTTGAGCTTCTCGAGGACCGCGAGTTTCGCGACCGCTTCGAGCAGTTCGGCTTGCGCCATCGCGAAGTCAACCGCGCCGGTCTTGCCCTTGAGGGCTTCCTCGGCACGGCGCTTGGCATCGAGTGCCTTGGCTTCGTCGATGTCGGCACCGCGAATCGCGGTGTCGGCCAGCACCGTCACCACGTGCGGTTGCACTTCAAGCAGGCCGCCCGAAACGTACAGGATCACGTCCGGATCGTTCGAGTTGGCCGGCTTGATCCGCAGCGCACCGGGGCGAACCCGGGTGAGCAGCGGCGCGTGCCGCGGCAGGATACCGATCTCGCCCTTGTCGGCAGGCGCCGAGATGAACTCGGCCGTACCGGAGTAGATCAGTTCCTCGGCGCTTACCACGTCCACGTGCATGGTCATGGCCATCGGCTATCCCCTTATTGCAAGGTCTTGGCTTTTTCGATCGCTTCTTCGATACCGCCGACCATGTAGAAGGCCTGCTCCGGAAGGTGATCGTAATCGCCGTTGAGAATGCCCTTGAAGCCCTTGAGGGTTTCCTTCAGCGGCACGTACTTGCCCGGCGAGCCGGTGAACACTTCGGCCACGTGGAAAGGCTGCGACAGGAAGCGCTGGATCTTACGCGCACGGGCCACGGACAGCTTGTCTTCAGGCGACAGCTCGTCCATACCCAGAATCGCGATGATGTCCTGCAGTTCCTTGTACTTCTGCAGCGTTTGCTGCACGCCACGTGCGACGCTGTAGTGCTCGTCGCCGACGACTTGCGGATCCAGCTGGCGCGAGGTCGAGTCGAGCGGGTCGACGGCCGGGTAGATACCCAGCGCGGCGATGTCACGGCTCAGAACGACGGTTGCATCCAAGTGGGCGAAGGTCGTTGCCGGCGACGGGTCGGTCAAGTCATCCGCAGGGACGTAAACGGCCTGGATCGACGTGATCGAACCGCTCTTGGTCGAAGTGATGCGCTCTTGCAGGGCGCCCATTTCTTCGGCCAGCGTCGGCTGATAACCCACCGCCGACGGCATACGGCCCAGCAGTGCCGATACTTCGGTACCGGCCAGCGTGTAGCGGTAGATGTTGTCGACGAAGAACAGGATGTCGCGACCTTCGTCACGGAAGTGTTCAGCGATCGACAGACCGGTCAGTGCTACGCGCAGACGGTTGCCCGGCGGCTCGTTCATCTGGCCGTACACCATCGCCACCTTGTCGAGGACGTTGGAGTCCTTCATCTCGTGGTAGAAGTCGTTGCCCTCACGGGTACGCTCACCCACGCCGGCGAACACGGACAGACCCGAGTGCGCCTTGGCGATGTTGTTGATCAGTTCCATCATGTTGACGGTCTTGCCGACGCCGGCGCCGCCGAACAGGCCGACCTTGCCGCCCTTGGCGAACGGACACACCAGGTCGATGACCTTGATGCCGGTTTCCAGCAGGTCGATCGACTGGTTCAGCTCGTCGAACTTCGGTGCCGGCTGGTGAATGGCGCGGCGGACGTCGGTTTGCACCGGGCCAGCTTCGTCAATCGGGTTGCCCAGCACGTCCATGATACGACCCAGCGTGGCGTTACCCACCGGCACCGAGATCGGTGCGTGGGTGTTGTCCACCAGCAGGCCGCGCTTCAGGCCATCGGTCGTACCCATGGCGATCGCACGCACGACACCGTCACCAAGCTGCTGCTGGACTTCCAGCGTCAGATCCTGGCCGGCGAGCTTGAGCGCGTCATACACCTTGGGCAGGTTGTCGCGCGGGAATTCCACGTCGACCACCGGGCCAATGATTTGTACGATTTTCCCTTGGCTCATCTTAGGGTTCCTAATCAGTAAATTCGGGTTGGCGATCTGTTAAACCGCTGCAGCGCCGGCGCAGATTTCCGAAAGTTCTTTCGTAATCGCCGCTTGACGCGTCTTGTTGTACAGCAGTTGCAGATTGCCGATCACCTTGTCAGCGTTGTCGGTGGCCGCCTTCATCGCCACCATCCGCGCTGCCTGCTCGCTGGCCATGTTCTCGGCCACAGCCTGGTACACCAGTGCTTCGAGGTAACGGATCATCAGATCGTCGATGACGGTCTTGGCATCCGGCTCGTACAGGTATTCCCAGTTGTAACCGTGGTCCGGCTGGCCAATGGCCTCACCGGCCAGCGGCAGCAGCTGCTCGACAGTCGGCTCCTGCTTCATGGTGTTGACGAACTTGGTGTAGACGAGGCGAACCTCGTCGATTTCACCGGCCACATAAGCATCGACCATGACCTTGATCGGTCCGATCAGCTGCTCGACATGCGGCGTGTCGCCCAGACCCACAACGTGCGAAATCACTTTCGCGCCGTTGCGGTTCATGAAGCCGAAGCCCTTGTTGCCAATGGCGGTGACGGCGATTTCCACACCCTTCTGGTGCAATTCCTTCATCGCATTCAGCGTCAGGCGCAGTGCGTTGGTGTTCAGACCACCGCACAAGCCCTTGTCCGACGTGACGATGATGAAACCAACCCGCTTGACGGTGTCGCGCTGTTGCAGGAAAGGATGCGCGTAGTCCACCAGCGCAGCGCTCAGGTGGGCCGTGACCTTGCGGATCTTGTCACCGTAAGGCCGGGCACCACGCATGCGCTCCTGCGCACGGCGCATTTTGGACGTCGCCACCATTTCCATGGCGCGGGTGATCTTCTGCGTGTTTTTGACGCTCTTGATCTTGGTCCGGATCTCTTTACCGCCTGCCATGATTCGATTCCTCTTTAATCAGTTTCGAATCAGTAGGCGTTGCCGGACTTGAAGCTTGCCGCAGCCTTGAGGATGGTCGCTTCGTCGTCTTCGGAAAGGTTGCCCTTCTCTTCGACGCGAGCCAGTGCCTCGGCAGCGTTGGCCTTCAGGTACGACAGGAAAGCCGCTTCGAAAGCAAGCGCACGTTCGACCTTGACGTCGTCGTACACACCCTTGTTGATCAGGAGCAGCGTCACGCCGAGCTCGGCCACCTTGAGCGGGCTGTACTGCGCCTGCTTCATCAGTTCGGTCACGAGCTTGCCGCGTTCGAGCTGCTTGCGGGTGGCTTCGTCCAGATCGGAAGCGAACTGCGCGAACGCAGCCAGTTCACGGTACTGGGCCAGCGCCAGACGCACACCGCCGCCGAGCTTCTTGATGACCTTGGTCTGCGCAGCACCGCCGACGCGCGACACCGAGATACCGGCGTTCATCGCAGGACGAATACCGGCGTTGAACAGGTCGGTTTCCAGGAAGATCTGGCCGTCGGTGATCGAGATCACGTTGGTCGGCACGAAGGCCGACACGTCACCGGCTTGGGTTTCGATGATCGGCAGTGCGGTCAGCGAACCGGTCTTGCCCTTCACGGCGCCATTGGTGAGCTTCTCGACTTCATCGGCGTTGATGCGCGAAGCGCGCTCCAGCAGACGCGAGTGGAGATAGAACACATCGCCCGGGTAGGCTTCACGGCCCGGCGGACGGCGCAGCAGCAGCGAGATCTGGCGATAAGCCACAGCTTGCTTGGACAGATCGTCGTACACGATCAGCGCATCTTCGCCGAGGTCGCGGAAGTACTCGCCCATCGTGCAACCCGAGTAGGCAGCGATGTATTGCAGCGCAGCCGATTCGGACGCCGCGGCAGCGACGACGATGGTGTGGGCAAGGGCGCCGTGCTCTTCGAGCTTGCGCACCACGTTGGCGATCGACGATGCCTTCTGGCCGATAGCGACGTAGATACACGTCACACCGGCACCCTTCTGGTTGATGATCGCGTCCAGCGCAACGGCGGTCTTGCCGGTCTGGCGGTCACCAATGATCAGCTCACGCTGGCCACGACCGATCGGCACCATGGTGTCGATGGCCTTGAGGCCGGTTTGCAGCGGCTGGTCGACCGATTGACGCGCGATCACGCCCGGCGCGATCTTTTCGATCGGGCTGGTCAGGCTGGTACCCAGCGGGCCCTTGCCGTCGATCGGCTGGCCGAGCGAGTTCACCACGCGACCGATCAGTTCGCGACCGACCGGCACTTCGAGGATGCGGCCGGTGCACTTGACCTCGTCGCCTTCGCAGATGTGGGTGTATTCACCCAGCACCACGGCGCCGACGGAATCACGCTCAAGGTTGAGCGCCAGGCCAAAGGTATTACCCGGGAATTCCAGCATTTCGCCCTGCATCACCTCGGAGAGGCCGTGCACGCGGACGATACCGTCGGTGACCGAAACAACCGTACCAGTGGTACGGGCTTCAGCGCCTTCGGACAAATTCTGGATCCGGGCTTTAATCAGTTCACTGATTTCAGACGGATTGAGTTGCATTAAAAATCTCCTAACTCTTCAGGCTCGTCGCGAGGGCAGAGAGCTTGCCGGCCACGGACGCATCAATCACCACATCGCCGACCGTCACTTTGACGCCGCCGATCAAGTCGGGATTGACGCTGACCTGTGCAGCCACCTTGCGTTGCAGGTGGTTTGCCAGCGCGGTCTTGAGCTCGGCCACTTGCGCATCTTCGAGCGGGAAAGCCGACACGATGTCGGCCTCGACCTCACCTTCTTCGGCAGCCTTGTAGGTTTCGAACAACGACGAAATCTGCGGCAGCGCGGTGAAGCGGCGGTTTTCCAGTACGACGGCAACGAAGTTGTTCACCTCATCGCTGGCGTTCCCGCCCAAAAGCCCGGCGAGCAATTGCTGAACCTGAGCAGCGGAATACTTGGGATTGGCCACAACGTTATCGGCAAGCGGGTCCTGAGCGATCAGGGACAGCGTACCGAGCACGTCCGACCACTGACCCAGCGTACCGGCGTCTTTCGCAAGGCGAAACACGGCTTCGGCGTAGGGTCGAGCGACGGTGATGAGTTCTGCCATGGCTGTCTTACAGTTCCGCTTTGAGAGTATTCAACAGCGCGGCGTGCTTGGTTGCATCGATCTCGGACCTGAGAATCTTCTGCGCACCGGCGACGGCGAGGTCGGCGACCTGCTGACGCAACACTTCCTTGGCTTGTTGAACCTGCTGTTCGATATCGGACTGCGCACCCTTGATCAGGCGCTCGCCTTCCAGCTTGGCCACATCCTTCGCTTCGTCGACGAGTTGCGCGGCACGCTTCTCGGCTTGGGCGATGATTTCAGTGGCTTGCTGTTTGGCTTCACGCAGCTTGTCGGCCGACGACTTCTCGGCATTCGCCAAGTCTTGCTTGGCGCGATCTGCTGCTGCCAAGCCATCGGCGATACGCGTGGCGCGCTCGTCCATCATCCGGGTCAGCGGAGGCCATACGAACTTCATCGTGAACAGGATCAGGATCGCAAAAGTGATCATCTGACCCAGCAGGGACATATTGATATCCACGCTGAACGTCCTCCAGTTAAAGGTTAAAGCGGGGGCTTAGAGAATTACTGAGCCGCTGCCAGAACCGCACCGAGGAACGGGTTGTTGAAGGTGTAGAGCATGGCAACACCAACACCGATCATCGAGATCGCGTCGAGCAGACCGGCGATGATGAACAGCTTGGTTTGCAGAACCGGGATCATTTCCGGCTGACGAGCCGACGATTCGAGGAACTTGCCACCGAGGATAGCGAAGCCCAGAGCGGTACCGATAGCGGCCAGACCGATGATGATCGCAGCAGCGATCACGGTGAAGCTTTGTACGGAAGCGATTTCAGCAACAGCCATTTTTATAACTCCAAGAAGGATGGTTGAGGTTGGGATGAGAAAAACACGTGCCGATCGGGCAAGCCCGCCCGGCCCGATTCTTTAGTGATCCTCGACAGCGAGGCTCAGGTAAACGATGGTCAGCATCATGAACACGAAGGCTTGCAGCGTCACGACCAGGATGTGGAAGATCGCCCACGGCGCGCCCAGCACCCACTGGATCCAGAACGGCAGCAGCGCGATCAGCATGAAGATCAGCTCGCCGGCGTACATGTTGCCGAACAGACGCAGCGCCAGCGAAATCGGCTTGGCGATCAGTTCGACCATCTGCAGCAGGAAGTTGGCCGGAGCGAGGATGATGGTGCCGATCGGACCCGAGGCGTGGAACGGCGCGGTGAACAGTTCCTTGATCCAGCCACCCAGGCCCTTGGCCTTGATCGAGAAGCCGATGATCAAGAGCATCACCGAGATCGACATTGCGAAGGTCTGGTTGACGTCGGCGGTCGGCACCACACGCAGGTAGTTGATGCCGAAGACGTGATTGCCAATCCACGGCAGCAGGTCAACCGGCAGGAAGTCCATTGCGTTCATCAGGAACACCCAGCAGAAGATCGTCAGCGACAGCGGACCGATGACCTTGCTCTTGGCGTGGAAGGCGTCCTTGATCTGCGAGTCGACCATTTCGACGATCAGCTCGACGAAGTTCTGCAGCTTGCCCGGCACGCCGCTGGTGGCGCGGTTGGCGACGAGGGCGAACAGGCCGACGAAGACAAAACCGAGGAACAGCGCAACCCAGAAGGTGTCGAGGTGGAAACCGCTGGCGGTCTGGTTGAAGGTCAGGTGATGCTGGATGTACTCGGTGGCGTTCGCCGGAGCGTGGTGTTCTGCAGCCATGGTTATTTTTTGCCGTTAAATTGAATCAAAAGCCCGAACCAGTAGGCACTCGTAGCGGCGATGTATCCGGTGAACAACCACATCCAAGCTACCTGCCGGTAAAAAACGAATACTGCGGCAAAGGCGACGAAGGTCAGCGCCATCTTGGCGCCTTCGGCTGCGTAATGCAGCCGGATCAGCGCTGCCGGCGGGCCGTACGCTATCTGGTAGGCGACACGCGCATACAACAGCGAACCCGCCAGGGCGATCGCACCACCCAGGCCACTTGCAATTCCCGCACTGCGCCCCGATAACAAAAAGGACAGCAGCATCACGATCAGCGTGATCCCCACTTTGAGGCAGATCACGCCCTTGATTTGTGCTTGCGCGACCATATCTACCGCTCGCAAAGCCCCGCGATTATACGGAGCCGTGTTGATACGCGTCAATTTTCACACATTGACGATCTGAAACGCCTTGCCTTTCTAACGTAATTAGCTACATATGGTTGCTTGTAACTAACTACATAATCGACCTCCCGCAACAAGCCGGCCTTGATCCAGCGCAGGCCTGCGCCGCACTGGTCTGGTGCAACGGTCAGAAGCGCTGCAACAGCCGGTCGAGTTCGTCGAGGCTGGTGTAGGCAATGCTGATCCGCCCTGCCCCCTTCTTGCCCTGCCGGATCGACACCTTGGCACCGAGTTTGCCGGCGATCTCGTCCTCCAGCCTGGCCACGTCCGGATCCGGGCGATGCTGCGGTTTTTCCTGCTCGCCCTCCATCAGACGCTTCACCAATGCCTCGGTTTCGCGCACCGACAGGCCCTTGAGCGCAACGGCCTGCGCCGCATCGAGCTGCGTCAGTACCGCCAGCGGCAACAGCGCGCGGGCATGGCCCATGTCGATCGCGCCGTCGAGCAGCAGCTTCTGCACCGGCTCGGCCAGTTGCAGCAACCGCAGCAGATTGCTCACCGTGGCACGCGATTTGCCGACCGCCTCGGCTGCCGCTTCGTGCGTCATGCCGAATTCGTCGATCAGGCGCGCCAGCCCTTGTGCTTCCTCGAGCGGGTTCAGATCCTCGCGCTGGATGTTCTCGATCAGCGCCATCGCCGCGACCGCGTCGTCGCCGACATCGCGCACCAGCGCGCTGATCTCTGACAGTCCGGCCAGCTTGCAGGCACGCCAGCGACGCTCGCCGGCAATGATTTCATAGCGTGGTTCGGCCAGCGCGTCGCCGTCGATCGGGCGCACCAGCACCGGCTGCATCAGCCCTTGGGCACGAATCGAGTCGGCCAGTTCCCGCAACGCATCCTCGTCGATGACTTTGCGGGGTTGATAGCGGCCCGGCTGCAGGCTGTCGATCGGCAGCATCGCCAGCGATTCGCTGGCTGTGACGTCGCCCATCAGCGCATCGAGGCCACGACCGAGGCCCTTGAGTTTTTTACTGACCATTACGTCCCGTCGGCAGGAATGGCGCCATCAAAGAACAGGCGCCGGATCGAGGGCATTATGCCGTGCGAGCAATTCCTCGGCCAATTGCAAATATGCCTGTGCGCCCTTGGACGACTTGTCGTAGGCGAGGATGGGCCGGCCATAGCTCGGCGCTTCGGCCAGGCGGATATTGCGCGGAATTACCGTGTGGTAGAGCTTGCTGGTGAAGTGTTTCACCAGTTGGTCGGACACCTGCTGCGCCAGCGTCGAGCGCGGGTCGTACATCGTCCGCAGCAGGCCTTCGATCTCGATCTTCCGGTTCAGCTGCTGCTTGATGCGCTTGAGCGTGCTGACCAGATCCGAGAGCCCTTCGAGCGCGTAATACTCGCATTGCATCGGAATCATCACCGAATCGCACGCGACCATGCCGTTCAGCGTCAGCAGGTTCAGCGCCGGCGGGCAGTCGAGGATGACGAAATCGTAGTCGCCGGCGACTTCGGCCAGCGCCGTCTTCAAACGCGATTCGCGGTGCTCGGCGTCGACGAGCTCGACCTCGGCGCCGGCAAGCTCGCGATTGGCCGGCAGCACGTCGAAACGGCCGGATTCCGACTGCGCGATCGTGTCGCGGATCGTCGATTCGCCGATCAGCAGCGTGTAGATCGTGTGCTTGAGCTTGGCCTTGTCGATGCCGGCCCCCATCGTCGCATTCGCCTGCGGATCGAGATCAACCAGCAGCACGCGCTTGCCGAGATGGGCGAGGCTGGCGGCCAGATTGACCGACGTCGTCGTCTTGCCGACGCCGCCCTTCTGGTTCGCGATCGCCAATACCTTCATGCGGTGTGCCTCATACGAAATCAGCCCTCGCCCAGGACGAGGTGGATCAGGTGGCGCTCGGCGTCGATGCCGGGCACGGTCAGCGTGTCGACGCCGACGGCCTTGACGTCGGCCGGCAGCAGGGCGATTTCCTCGTGCGGGTACACGCCCTTGAGCGCAGCCCACTCGCCGCCCGGCGTGAGCAGATGGCGCGTCAGCTTGACGAACTCTGCCAGATCCGAGAATGCTCGGCTGGTGATCACGTCGAACGGCGCCTCGGGGCGGAAGGCCTCGACGCGCTCGGTCACGACGGTGACATTGGTCAGTTTCAGATCGACGATGGCCTGGCGCAGGAAAGTGGTTTTCTTGTGGTTCGAGTCGAGCAGGAACAATTGCCAGTCCGGCCGCGCGATCGCCAGCGGAATCCCCGGCGTGCCGAAACCCGAGCCGACATCGAGGATGCGCGCACCGGTGCCGGCCTTGAAATGCGCCAGCGGCGCCAGCGAATCGAGCAGGTGGTGCGGCACCATCCGTTCCGGTTCGCGGATCGCCGTCAGGCTGTAGGTCTTGTTCCATTTTTCCAGCAGGCCGACGTAGCCGAGCAGCAGCTTCTGCTGCGCGTCGTCCAGCGTCAGGCCAAGCTGTTTCAGGCCGGCCGACAGCGTGTCGGCAAGGGTTTGCGCTTCAATCATCATGGTCTCAGGCGGCTTTGTGATGGCCCGCGCCAGCGAGCTTTTTCAGGTGCACGAGCAGCAGCGCGATCGCCGCCGGGGTAATGCCGGAAATGCGCCCGGCCTGGCCGAGCGTTTCCGGACGATGTTGGGTCAGTTTCTGCTGCACTTCCTTCGACAGGCCGGACACGGTCGTGTAATCGAGATCGGCCGGCAGCTTCACGTCGTCGAGGGTATCGCGTTTGGCCACTTCGTGCTGTTGCCGTTCGATATAACCCTGGTATTTGACCTGGATTTCGACCTGTTCGGCGACGAGCGGATCGGTCACCATGTCGCCGTCCTTCGGCCGCGCGCAGGCCAGCGTCATCAGGCTGTCGAAACTGACTTCGGGCCGGCGCAACAGGTCGGCCAGGCTGTACTCGCGCTCGATCGCCTTGCCGAGCACGCGCTCGGCCTCGGCGGCTTCGAGGATGCGCGGGTTGACCCAGGTCGAGCGCAAGCGCTGCAGCTCGGTCTCGACCGCGTCGCGCTTGGTGCAGAACAGCTCCCACTGTTCGTCGCCGACCAGACCGAGCTTGCGACCGGCCTCGGTCAACCGCAAATCGGCGTTGTCTTCGCGCAATTGCAGCCGGAATTCGGCGCGGCTCGTGAACATCCGGTACGGCTCGGTCACGCCGAGCGTGGTCAGGTCGTCGACCAGCACGCCGAGGTAAGCCTGATCGCGGCCCGGCGTCCACGGCGCTTCGTCACGCGCATACAGCGCCGCGTTCAAGCCGGCGAACAGCCCTTGCGCGGCGGCCTCTTCGTAACCGGTGGTGCCGTTGATCTGACCGGCGAAAAACAGGCCGGCGATTGCCTTCGATTCGAACGACTGTTTCAGCGCGCGCGGATCGAAATAATCGTATTCGATCGCGTAACCGGGACGCAGGATGCGGGCGTTTTCGAGCCCGACCATAGACTGGAGCGCGTCGATCTGGATATCGAAAGGCAGGCTGGTCGAAAAGCCGCCCGGGTAGTACTCGTGCGTATCGAGACCTTCGGGTTCGAGGAAGATCTGGTGGCTGTCCTTGTCGGCAAAGCGGTTGATCTTGTCCTCGACCGACGGGCAGTAACGCGGGCCGACGCCCTCGATCTTGCCGGTGAACATCGGGCTGCGGTCGAAACCGCTGCGCAGGATGTCGTGGGTCTTCAGGTTGGTATGCGCGATCCAGCACGGCAGCTGCTGCGGGTGCATGGCCAGATTGCCGCGGCTGGAAAACACCGGCTCCGGCGTATCGCCCGGCTGCGCTTCGAGCCTGGAGAAATCGATCGTGCGGCCGTCGATGCGCGGCGGCGTGCCGGTTTTCAGGCGTCCGACCGGCAGTTGCAGTTCGCGCAGGCGCAGCGCCAGCGAAATCGACGCCGGATCGCCGGCGCGGCCGCCGACGTGGTTCTCGAGCCCGACGTGAATCTTGCCACCGAGGAAGGTGCCGGCGGTCAGCACGACGGCACTCGCTTCAAAGCGGATGCCGATCTGCGTGACCGCGCCGGTGACGCGATCGCCGGCGAGCGTCAGATCGGCGACTTCCTGCTGAAACAGATCAAGGTTCGGCTGGTTTTCCAGCGTGTGGCGAATCGCCGCCTTGTAGCGAACGCGGTCGGCCTGCGCACGCGTCGCCCGCACCGCCGGGCCCTTGCTGGCGTTCAGCGTCTTGAACTGGATGCCGCTTAGATCGGTCGCCAGCGCCATTGCGCCGCCGAGCGCGTCGACTTCCTTGACCAGATGCCCCTTGCCGATACCGCCGATCGACGGATTGCAGCTCATCTGCCCGAGCGTCTCGATATTGTGCGTCAGCAGCAGCGTCTTGCGCCCCATGCGCGCGCTGGCGAGCGCGGCCTCGGTGCCGGCGTGGCCGCCGCCGACGACGATGACGTCGTAACGGGTGGGATAAAGCATGGGAGACACTCTCTGCGCTGAACGGGATACGGGGACAATATTCTACGCGATAACAGTCACTTAGGGCAGACCCCGCCCGGCGGACGGAAGTCGCTGCCCCCCATCACCGCCATCAGGCAAGCGCGTCAATCGCTGCGGCCAGGCATACAAATCGGCGGACAAGGCGGTATCGCGGCGATACCATCGTCCTAAACGGTACGCTCCGTGCCGCCATCCTCCCCATCCGGCCCTCATGACCACCGTGTTCCGCATCCTTATCACCTGCCTGCTGATGACCCCGACCGCCTACGCGGCCAGTGGCGAGACCGTGCTGGACGCGCCCCCGGTGGCCGAAGCCCCGGCGCCGCGACTGCAGCTGGCTTACGAGGGTCGGGTGACGCCGCTGCCCGAGCCCCTCGACCTGCTGCCCGATGCACCCAAGCCCGCCGAGCCGCCGCCGCCCAGGCAGTGGGATCACGCCTTGCCGTTTTTTGCCCAACGCGTCATCGACAAGGGTTACAACCTGCCCAATCCGTACGACGTCGGCCTGTCGTACTACTACAGCCGGCAGAATATGCTGCTGAGCAATCTGGGGGTCTCGCTCAACGACAAGTCGCTGCGCAGCGCCGACTTCGTCGCGTTTCCGAAAAGCACGCTCGAGAACCGGTCCGAGCAGGTGCAGTTCGGCGCGTGGATCTTCCCGTTCCTGAACGTCTACGGCCTTGTCGGCCACATCAAGGGCGGTGGCGACATCGGCATTTCGATGCCGGCAGCCGACGCGGTGCAGTTCGTCACCGGGCTCGACCTGTGCGAGCGCCGGATCAAGCCCGACTGGTGCGGCAAAACGATCGCCGCGACCGCGCGCGCCAGCTACGACGGTTATTCCTACGGCGCCGGGTTTACGCTCGCCGGCAATATCGACAGCGTCTACTTCGCGCTGCCGGTGACCTACACGGTGTCGAACGTATCGATGTCCGACTCCAGCGCCAAGACCTGGAACATCGCCCCGCGCGTCGGCGTCAACTGGCAGCTCGGCGATTACGGCACGGTGATGACCTATGTCGGCGCGACCTACCTCAATGCCAGCGTCACCATCACCGGCACGTTCACCGCGCCGACGGCCGAGATGATCGGCCAGGACACCAAGCTCAATTTCAGCATCGACGAGAAGATCGCCAATCCGTGGAACGGGTTGGCCGGTTTCCACTGGATGGTCAACCGCAATATCAGCCTGCTGGCCGAGCTCGGCTTCGGCGCGCGGCAGGGTTACATTCTCAGCGCCTTCTACCGTTTCTAGACCCGAGATGACACTCCGATTGCTGGCGCTGTGTGCGCTGATGCTCGCCGCCGGCGCCCGCGCCGACGAGGGCTGGCTCGACCGTACGCTGGCCCGCCTCGGCGCATCGAAGGAAGTCGACCTGAGCCACGGCATCGACTGGGGCGTGCTGCCCGGACCGTTCTACAACCCGGAAATGGGCGTCGGCATCGGCATGGCCGCGGTCGGCCTGTACAAGCCGCCGGGCGCCGAGCCCGATACCCAGCTGTCGACGCTGACGCTGAAGGGCTTTATCAGCTCGGTCGGCGCGATGGGCATCGGCTTCGACAACAGCAGCTATTTCGGCGACGACGGCTGGCGCTTCCTTGCCAGCGGCATGATCGTCAATCTGCCGACCTCGTACTGGGGCGTCGGCTATGACGCCGGCAGCGACGACGCCAACAAGCACGGTTACACCAAGGAAGAGTTCTCGCTGTCGCCGAAGCTGCTCCGGCGGATCGCACCGAATACCTATGTCGGCGTCGGCTGGAGCCTGCAACAGACGCACGCGGCCGAGGTCGAAACCGGCAGCGCGATCGCCACCGATCCGGACGGCGCCTCGGTGCTGGCGTCGGGCATCACCGCGCACTTCTACTATGACACGCGCGATTTCGTTCCCAACCCCAAACACGGCCAGGCGCTGCAAGTGAATGCGGCGTTCTACGCACCCGGCCTCGGCAGCGACAACCGCTTCCAGACGCTGGAAACGATCTACGACTACTACCTGCCGGTCGGCGAGCGTGATGTGCTGGCGCTCGACGTCTACAGCCATCTGGCCTGGGGCGACGTGCCGTGGACGATGATGTCGCAGCTGGGCAACGGCAACCGGATGCGGGGCTATTTCCTCGGCCAGTACCGCGACAAGGACGTGGTGTCGGCACAGCTGGAATACCGCCACCACATCACCGGCCGCCACGGCGTGGTGTTCTGGGGCGGTGCCGGCACGCTGGCCGACTCGGTCGGCGGCCTTGGCAAGGATGCACCGTGGCTGCCGACGGTCGGCGTCGGCTACCGTTTCGAGTTCAAGCCGCGCGTCAATGTGCGGCTCGATTTCGGCGTCGGCCGCGATACCGCCGGCGTGTACTTCCAGATCAACGAAGCCTTCTGATCAGCGGCCCGGCGCCAGCCCCGGGAAACGGAGCCTGCGGCTTGCCGGCAGGCCTCAGTCCGCTGCGGCGCAGCGTGCCGCTTCGACCGCAGCGCCAACAATGCCGGCGTTGTTCTGCAGCGCCGCCGGCACGACGTCGTACCGCAGGCCGGTCAGGTCGGGGATGAACTTCTCGTGCTTGCGGCTGATGCCGCCGCCGATGATCACCAGATCCGGCGACAGCAGCAGATCCAGATGCTGCAGATAGGCGTTGAGCCGTGGCGTGTAGTCCTTCCACTTAAGGTCAAGGTCTTCCTTGGCCTTGGCCGAGCAGTACTTTTCGGCGATGGCGTCCTGCGGGAAGATCAGGTGGCCGAATTCGGTGTTGCGGATCAGCCGGCCGTCGACGATCAGCGCCGAACCGATGCCGGTGCCAAGCGTGATGACGACGACCTTGCCGCCGCGACCGCGCGCGGCGCCGAACTGCGCTTCGGCCAGACCGGCGGCGTCGGCATCGTTGACCAGCGTCAGCGGCAGGCCGGTGGCATCGGCGAGGATGCGCTCGGCCGGGGCGTTGAGCCAGGTTTTGTCGACGTTGGCCGCCGACAGCGTCACGCCGTTGTGGACAATGGCCGGAAAGGTACAGCCGATCGGGCCGGTCCAGCCGAAATGCTCGACCAACTCGCGAACGACCTTGCCGACGGCTTCCGGCGTCGACGGTTGCGGCGTGTCGATCTTGTGGCGCTCGGCCAGCAATTCACCGGTTTCGACGTTGACCGGCGCGCCCTTGATGCCGGTACCGCCAATGTCGATCCCCAACACCGTTCCCGCTACTGCCGCCATGCGCTCCATGCCTTCGCCCTCTCGTCTTGATCGCGCGAAGATCGCCGCCGGACGCGCCGATGTCAAGCCGAAGCAGCCAACTCGCTGCGCAGGATCAATTCGACCCGCGCAATTCGGCCAGCCGCTTCTTGTCGGCGTCGGCACGGCGTTTCACTGCGTCGATATCGGTCAGCTTGGTCTTGGAATCGGCGTCGAGATCGACCAGTTCCTTCTGGCTGATCGCGATATCGGCATCGAGGTCGGCCGGCACGGCCTTCTTGGCCTTGAGCAGGCGCTGCTGCTGTTGCTGTTGCCGCGCCAAGCGCTGTTCGGCACTCTGGCGCCGCAATTTGTTGGTCTGGATACCGCCCAGCAGCGCCTCGATCTGCCGGTCGCGCAGCAAATCGATCTCCTCGGGCTTGGAGAACGACTGCAGCAGCGCCTTGTCGCGCCGCTGCGCGTCCTTGCGCTGCTGTGCCTCGGCCTGCTGGCGCGCGCGCTCGTCGTCGGAGATCGGCTTCTCCGGCGCGCGCTTGACCATGCCGCGCCTGTCGAGCTCGGTCACGCCGCTCTTAGGGTTATTGACTGGCGGCTTGTCGCTGAACTGCACATTGCCGTTGTCGTCAATCCAGCGGTACAGCGGCGCGGCCTGTGCCGACAGCGCCACCAGCATCAATCCCAGAACCACCCCACGCATCACTCACCCTCTTGTCGTTATGCGCGCCCCGGCCGCCTGCTTGTACGCAGATCCTTATGCGATGCCGTACTGGGCGCGGTAGTCGCGGACACGGGCCAGTTTGTCGGCCATGTCCTTACCGTTTTCCAGATATCCCACCAAATCATTCAGCGTGGCAATCGGAATCACCGGAATGCCGAACTGCTGTTCCACTTCCTGCACCGCCGACAGCGCGCCGGTACCGCGTTCCATCCGGTCCAGCGCGATCAGCACACCGGCCGGCTCGGCGCCCTGGGCGCGGATCAGGTTGACCGATTCGCGCACGCTGGTGCCGGCCGAGATCACGTCGTCGATGATCAGCACCCGGCCCTTGAGCGGCGCGCCGACCAGCACACCGCCTTCGCCATGGTCCTTCGCTTCCTTGCGGTTGAACGCAAACGGCACGTTGTGGCCCGCTTCGGCCAGCTTGACCGCGGTCGCCGCCGCCAGCACGATGCCCTTGTAGGCCGGCCCGAACAGCACGTCGAACTCGACCTTGGACGCCAGCGCCGCCTGCGCATAGCAGCGCGCCAGTTCGCCCACCGACGCCCCGTCGCTGAACAGCCCCGCGTTGAAGAAGTACGGCGAGGTACGCCCGGCTTTGGTGATAAACTCACCGAACAAAAGCACGTTCTGTGCCACGGCGAATTCGATGAATTCCCGGCGGAAATCGGACATGGCTTTACTCCTGTTTCAGATGTTAATACGGCCGCATATCGTTCAGCCATTTGTAAGTAAAAAGCTGACCATTTTCGGTGCCGTGTGACGAAAAACAGCATATCACGCGGGTCAAGCCGGCCCGCATGCCCAGCCCAAGGAGAAGCAATGCGTATCGTCAGCGCCAACCTCAACGGTATCCGTTCGGCCAGCAACAAGGGCTTTCTCGATTGGCTGAGCCGCGAATCCGGCGCCGACGTCGTCGCATTGCAGGAACTCAAGGCGCAAGGCCCAGACCTTTCCGACGCAATGCGCGCGCCCGATGGCTACCGGGGCTATTTCCACTACGCCGAGAAGAAAGGTTACAGCGGCGTCGGCCTGTATTGCCGGCGCGAACCCGACGAAGTGATCGAAGGACTCGGCATCGCCGAATTCGACGCCGAGGGCCGCTATATCGAAGCGCGCTGGGGCAAGCTGTCGGTGATTTCGCTCTACCTGCCGTCCGGCTCCAGCTCGGAAGAGCGCCAGCAGGTGAAGTTCGACTTCATGGCCAAGTTCTGGCCGCATCTGGCCCAGCTCGCAGCAAGCGGTCGCGATGTCGTCGTGCTCGGCGACTGGAACATCGCCCACAACGAGATCGACCTGAAGAACTGGAAGGGCAATCTGAAGAACTCGGGCTTCCTGCCCGAGGAACGCAAGTGGATCGGCGAAGTCTTCTCCGAGCTCAAGCTCGTCGACGTCTGGCGCACGCTCTACCCCGACATCGCCGGTTACACCTGGTGGAGCAACCGCGGCCAGGCCTATGCCAAGGACGTCGGCTGGCGCATCGACTACCACGTCGCCACACCGGGCCTCGCCGCCACGGCCAAGGCCGGCTTCGTCTACAAGGACGTCAAGTTCTCCGACCATGCACCGCTGGTCATCGACTACGACTATCCGTTCTGAATTTGCAGCGGCGAGACGGCGAATGAAAATCGGCCCGACATGATCAATGTTGTACTGGGGGACGAATACGACGAGTCGCTTGTTATGCGACTCGAAAATGAAGTGCGTGCTCTGGGTGGGTCGATCGATAAATCCGATTGGACCTTAGGTGGATCACAAGAAGTGATCCGCTACAAAATCACAATCCCCGGCGGGCACCTTGAAGCAGTTTTCGAGACCTATGTAGGCCTTTCCCTCCACGGCAACGAACACTTGGTAATGGCTCTAGCAAAGCGCATAGTGCCAAATCACCCGCTCCAGTCGTCCGCTTCGGGCGACGACTGACCCCATAAGAAAAGCTCTCGAACTCACCCCTGCGCCATGCCCTTCCGCGACTACTTTGCCGTCTTCACCAACCGCCGCATCGCCGCGGCGATGTTCATCGGTTTCGCGTCGGGGCTGCCGCTGGCGCTGACCGGCTCGACCTTGCAGGCAGTGCTGTCGGACGCCGGGCTTGATGTCAAAACCATCGGCTGGTTCACCCTCGTCGGCCAGCCCTACACGTGGAAATTCCTCTGGTCGCCGCTGCTCGACCGCTTCCCGATTCCGCCGGGCCGGCGCCGTGGCTGGATGATGGCGATGCAGCTGCTGCTCGCCGCGGTGATCGCGACCATGGGTGGCTTGAACCCGGCCGAGCACCTGATGACCTATGCGGTGCTGGCGCTGATGGTGGCGTTCTTCTCGGCGACGCAGGACATCGCGATCGACGCCTATCGCACCGAACTGGTCCGCCACGAGGAGCGCGGCGCGGCGGCGGCGGTCGGCGTGTTCGGCTACCGGATGGCGATGCTGACCAGCGGCGCTGGCGCGCTGATCCTCGCCGATACGCTGTTCAACTGGCAGCAGACCTACTGGGTGATGGCGGCGGTCGTCGCCGTGCTGGCGGTGTTCACCTTTTTTTCGCCCGAACCGCAAACCGACGCCCGCGCGCCGAAAACGCTCGAAGAAGCCGTGGTCGAGCCATGGAAGGAGTTCTTCTCGCGCCGTGGCGCCTGGCTGCTGCTGGCGCTGGTGATCGCCTACAAGCTCGGCGATGCGTTCGCCGGCTCGCTGTCGACCAAATTCCTGCTCGACATGGGCTACAGCAAGACGATCATCGGCGAGGCCAACAAGGTATTCGGGCTGATCGCGACCATTGTCGGCGGCTTTATCGGCGCGGCGTGGATGGTCCGGCTCGGTCTGTACCGCTCGCTGCTGGTCTTCGGCATCGCCCAGGCACTGACCAACCTCGGCTACTGGCTGATCGCCACCGGCGGCGTACCCGACCCGACGCTGCTGTTCATCGCGATCGCCTGCGAAAACCTCGCCGGCGGCATGGGCACGACGGCGGCGGTGGCGCTGCTGATGAGCCTGTGCAACCCGCGCTTCACCGCCACCCAGTACGCGCTGCTGTCGGCGCTGGCGGCGTTCGGCCGCGTCTATGTCGGCCCGGCCGCCGGCTACCTCGTCACGCAGCTCGGCTGGGCCGATTTCTTCGTGTTCTCGGTCGTCTGCGGCGTGCCGGGCATGCTGCTCGTGTGGGCGATGCGCGCACGCATCCGCGAGCTCGACGTCCACTGATCCGGAACCGTAGCGAATGACCTACCAGCACCGCCTTGCCACCCGCGCCGATCTCGACCGGATCGTCGCGATCTACAACAGCACCGTGCCGTCGCGCCTCGTCACCGCCGATACCGAGCCGGTCAGCGTCGCCAGCCGCGAAGCATGGTTTGCCGAACACACGGCGGATTTCCGGCCGCTGTGGGTCGTCGAGGTCGATGGCGTGATCGCCGGCTGGCTCAGCTACTCGTCGTTCTACGGCCGCCCGGCGTACGACAAGACCTGCGAGCTGAGCATCTATATCGCCGACGCCTTCCGCGGCCGCGGACTCGGTCGCTACCTGCTCGCCGCGGCGATCGCGCATGCGCCGGCGATCGGCGTGCAGACGCTGCTCGGCTTCATCTTCGGCCACAACGCCCCCAGCCTGGCGCTATTCGAGCGCTTCGGCTTTTCGACCTGGGGCCATCTGCCCAAGGTCGCCGAGCTCGATGGCGTCGAGCGCGACCTCGTCATCGTCGGCCGCCGTCTTTAGCCGCACAAAACCCCGCTGGCGGTCGCAAACCGCACCGCCTGCGGGATGGTGTTCCTGCGAGAGGTGGCGGACGGATTAGCGCTTCAGTCTGGCCGGCACGAAACCGGTGACCAGCGCGGTGCCAGCGAGCACCAGCAGCGCGCCACCGAACGCGCTCAATCCCAGCCGCTCGCCAAGGAACAGCGCCCCCCACAACACGCCGAATACCGGAATCAAGAAGGTCACCGTCAGCGCCTGCGCCGCGCCGATCGCCGCGATCAGGCGGAAATACAGCAGATAGGCCGCGCCGGTGCAGGCCACGCCAAGTGCCAGCACCGCCAGCCAGACCGACGGCAGCGGCACGGCCGGTGCCGAGACGGCGAACACCGGCAGCGCCAGCCACACCACCGCGCCCCACATGCTGCCGTGCGCGGCCTCGAAGGCGGGCAGCGATTGCGCGTAACGCTTGCTGTAATGGCTGGCGATCGCATAGCTCAGCGTCGCCATCAGGCAGGCCGCGACCGCAGGCAGGGCGGCGACGTCGAAACGGCCGCCGCCGACCAGCACCGCGACGCCGACGACGCCAAGCGCCAGACCGGCAACCACCCGTAGCCCGGGCCGCTGACCCAGCCACGCCCAGCCGACCAGCACACCCCAGATCGGCGCCGTTGCGTTGAGGATGGCCATCATCGACGCCGGCAGGCTCAGCGCGGCAAAGCCGTAGCACAGGAAAGGCAGGCCGGTGTTGAACAGGCCGAGCACCAGATAGTGCCGCGCATTGGGCCGCTGCAAGGCTCGCCGGGTCGCCAGCGCCACCGCGAGCAGGAACAGCGCCGCGACCAGGACGCGCAACCCGATCAGCCACACCGGCCCGAGTACCGGCGCCGCCACGCGCATGAACAGAAACGACGCGCCCCAGAGCGCGGCCAGCAGCAACATCAGCACGACAGGGGGCATGGCGGACTCCTGTGTCGCCGCGCCCCGGCGATCGAGCGCGGTCACGACGAGATTGGATGGATGCCGCACAGCATCGGCGATCCGCCGCCATCTCGCCAGCCGTTTCTTGCCGCCCTGCCACGTCGACGCCGGGCACCTTTTCGCGGCCGCTTCCGCTGTGGAACCGGATGGCGGGCAAGCCGTGCCACCGGGATTCGTCGGCCACCGACCCCGGCGCGGCGCGGGGACCGCAAGCGGCTCGCGACACGGCCATCCGCCGGCAGAGCAACGAACCCTGAGGGCCGCGCCAAAAAAGCGCATAAACAGCTTGGGAGATCAGGCAGATTGCCGTGCCATGTACCACGGCAACACGCTAGACTCCGCGCTCCCGCGCCGCCACCGGAACCCGCTCATGCCTTTCGCCCAGCTCGGCCTCGCGCCGGCCCTTGTCCACGCCGTTCGCGAGCAAGGTTTTCTCAGCCCGACGCCGATCCAGCGCGCGGCGATTCCGCTCATCCTGCAAGGTCGCGATGTCCGGGCGCAGGCGCAGACCGGCTCGGGCAAGACCGCAGCCTTTGCGCTGCCCTTGCTGCAGCAATGGCTGGCCCGGCCGATGGTGAAGCCGCGCCGGCTGGGCGCGCTGGTGCTGGTGCCGACGCGCGAACTCGCCGCCCAGGTCGGCGAGACGCTGCGCCAGCTCGGCGAATTGCTGGCCGAAGCCCCCAAGGTCGTCATCGCCTTCGGCGGCGTCTCGATCAATCCGCAGATGCTACGGCTGCGCGGCGGCGCCGACATCGTCGTCGCGACACCGGGGCGGCTGCTCGATCTGGTCGACCACAATGCGCTGCAGCTCGGCGACGTCGCGACGCTGGTGCTCGACGAAGCCGACCGGCTGCTCGATCTCGGCTTTGCCGACGAACTCAAGCGCATCCTCGCACTGCTGCCGGCGCGGCGGCAGAACCTGTGCTTCTCGGCAACCTTCCCGCCGGCGGTGCAGACGCTGACCGACGCCCTGCTGCGCGATCCGGCGCGGGTCGAGATCGAAGCCGAGGCCGCCCGTGCCGCGCAGATCGCCCAGCGGGCGATCGCGGTCGACACCACCCGGCGCACCGCGCTGCTCAAGGCGCTGCTTGCCGAACATCGGTGGTCGCAGGTACTGGTGTTCGTCGCCAGCAAGAGCGCTGCCGACAATCTGGCCGACAAGCTCTACCGCGCCGGCATCGACGCCGCGCCGTTTCATGGCGAACTCAGCCAGGGCCGGCGCGAACAGGTACTCGCCGACTTCAAGGCGTCGCGCTGGCAGGTCGTCGTCGCGACCGACGTCGCCGCGCGCGGCATCGACATCGACCGGCTGCCGGCGGTGGTCAACTACGATCTGCCGCGCTCGCCGACCGACTACGTCCACCGGATCGGCCGCACCGGCCGCGCCGGCGAGTCGGGCGTGGCGATCAGCTTCGTCAGCCCGGCGACCGAAGCGCACTTCCGGCTGATCGAGCAACGCCAGCAGCAACGCGTGCCGCGCGAATGCATTCCCGGGTTCGAGCCGACCGAAATCGCACCGCCCGCCAGCGTGACCGATCCGGACGGCACCGGCGGCATCAAGGGCAAACGCAAGAGCAAGAAGGACAAGCTGCGCGAGGCCGCTGGCAAGACCGGCGACTGACACCAGCCAAGCCCGCACACGGCGGCCGGCATGAAAAAAGCGCCTTCACGGCGCTTTTTTCAACTGACGCAGTGGTGCTCAGATCGCTTTCGACGTCGTCGCCCGATAGGCGACGCACGATTGGCCGCTCCACAGATGATAGGTCGTGCCCGGCGGGATATAGGCACTCTCGCCTTGGCCGAGCTGGCACGGCTCATCGTTGGCGAACAGCGTGATCTGGCCTTCGATCACCAGCAGGATTTCCGGCCCGCGGCTGACGCAACTGATCGTCTGGCATGCACCGGGTTCGATCTGTTCAAGCTGGAAGTAATCGTTGGCTTCGTGCTCGAAGCCAAGCACGCCCGGCGCGCGCGCCACCGGCTGCAGCACATTGGGTTCGATCGGCGCATCGTCGAGAATCCGACTCATTTCGTCGACGTCGATATGCTTGCGCGTCAGGCCGGCGCGCAGCACGTTGTCCGAATTGGCCATGATCTCGATATTGCGGCCGGCGAGGTAGGCGTGCGGCAGGCCGGCGCGCTGGTAAATCGCCTCGCCGGGCGCCATCGACACGATATTGAGCAGATACAAGCCCATCAGGCCCGGATCGTCGGCATGGGCGCCGCCAAGGCGCGCCAGCCAATAATCGGGATTGCTCATATCGGCGCAGGGCTGCGCGGCCAGACGCTCGAGCAGCGGCGCGAACAAGGCGGCGGCGCGCGCACGCGGCCACTGCAGCACATCGTGGAAGAAGGCGCCGGGACTGGTCTGGCGCAGCGCGTCAGCCAGCGGCGCCAGCTCGGGCCGGGCCTCAAGGTCGGCGATGATCACCGCCGGCTGGCGGAAACCGTGCAGCAACCAGAAGCGCGACAGCGCGACCATCATTTCCGGTTTCGGGAACGGATCTCGGTAGTTGCGGTGCGGTGCATCGAGCGCGACGCCCGCCTGGTTCTCGCGCTCGAAGCCTTCACAGGCCTGCGTCGCGTCCGGGTGCACCTGGATCGACAGCGGCTGGTCGACATCGAGCACCTTGAGCAGAAAAGGCAGCCGCTCGCCATGGCGATCAAGCACAGCCGCGCCGAGCAAGGGCCTCGGCCGACGTTTGATCGCGTAATGCAGCGGCTGCGGCCCTTGCGCCGTCATGATGATCGACGGCGCCGCCTCGTGGGCGCCCAGCCACCACTCGGCGACCGTTTCACTCTTGGTTTCCGGGTACATCAGCCCGGCAATGAAATGACGCCCGCCCCATTGGTAATCCTGCGGCAGGCCGAAAATGCGATAAACCGAATTCATGTAAAGCTCTGTGGTGTGCAATAAAGTGCCCGGCTACAGAGCCGGGCCAAGGTCAACGTCCGCTGGCCTGACGAATCGCGGCGATCATCCGCTCGACGCCGTCGGCCAGCTTGGCGCGCGGGCAACCGGCGTTCAGGCGCAGGAAGCCTCTGCCGGGCGCGCCATAGGTTTCGCCGGGCATAATCGCGACCTTGTACCGGTCGATCAGGATGCGCTGCAGCGCGGCGTCGTCGATGTCGAGCGGGTTCAGGTCGATCCACGCCAGATACGTCGCCTGCGGCGTGCGCCATTGCAGTTCGGGCAGCTCGGCGGCGAGGCGGTCCTGCACGAAGCGCAGGTTGCCGGTCAGATAGTCGCGCAGCGCATCGAGCCACGGCGCGCCGTCGCGGTAGGCGGCGACGTGGGCACTCAGGCCGAGCACCGACGGCGACGACAAGCCGTCACGATGCTTGAGCAGTGTCAGATAAGTGTCGCGCGCGCCACGATCACTGATCAGGCCGTAAGCGGCGCCGAGCGCCGGCAGGTTGAACGACTTCGACGCCGACGTGAACAGCGCCCACGGCGAGCGGCCGAACGCGCTCCACGGCCGGTGCTGCTGACCGCCCCAGGCGAGGTCCATATGGATCTCGTCGCTGATCACCTTGACATCGTACTGCTCGCACAGTCGCGCCATCGTCGCCAGCTCGTCGTCGCGCCAGACCTTGCCGGTCGGGTTGTGCGGACTGCACAGCAGTAGCACCTTGGCCTCGCGCCGCGCCAGCAGGGTTTCGAGCTGGTCCATGTCGGCATGCCATTCACCGTCGCGATATTGCAGCGGACTGGTCAGCGCGGTGCGCTGGTTACCGACGATGACCTTGTAAAAGGCGTCATACGCCGGCGCATGCATCACCACCGCATCGCCGGGCATCGACCACAGCCGAATCAGCTGGGCGACCGCGTAAATCACCGACGGCGCGTAAACCAGCTGGTCCAGATCGATCCCGGTGTCGAAGCGGCAGCGATACCAGTGCGCGATCGCTGCCGGGAAGGCGTCGTTCTGCCAGCGGCTGTAGCCGAACACGCCATGCGCGACGCGCTGCTGCAAGGCATCGAGCACGCACGGCGCGGTGGCGAAATCCATGTCCGAAATCGTGAACGGCAGCAGGTCCTTGTGGCCGAAGCGGTCTTCGACGTAATCCCACTGCGTGCACCAGGTACCACGGCGGTCGATGGCTTGCGAAAAATCGAACATCACCGGCCTCACGCCTTCGTCATCATCAGATCCAGATCATCTTTCACCGACTGCACCTGCGTGCCGATGATGACCTGCACCGTGTGCGCATCCAGACGGATGACGCCAAGCGCGCGGTGTGCCTTGAGCACCGCGTCATCGATCAGCGCGGTGTCCTTGACCGACAGTCGCAGCCGGGTCAGGCAGTTGTCGAGCGCGAGGATATTGCCCTTGCCGCCCAGCGCCGCCAGCATCGCCGTCGCGTTGTAACCCGATTGCGCCGTCGTTGCGGTCGAGGCCGCCGCGACCAGCTCAGCGCTCGCCTCGTTTTCCGGCTCTCGCCCCGGCGTCTGGATATTGAAGCGCGTGATCAGCACGCGGAAGATCGCATAGTAGGCGCCAAACCACACCGCACAAACCAGCGGCACCAGATACCAGCGCGTGGCCGTGCCGTGCAGGATGCCGAAGACGACGAAGTCGATCACATTGCCGTCGGTATTGCCGATCGTGACGCCCAACAGCGACATGACCATGAAGCCCAGCCCGGTCAGCACCGCGTGCAGCACGTAGAGGAAGGGCGCGACAAAGAGGAAGAGGAATTCCAGCGGCTCGGTCGTGCCGCTGACAATGCAGGCGACGACGCCGGAAATCAGCAGGCCCTTGATCCTGGCGCGGTTTTCCGGCCGCGCGCAGTGGTACATCGCCAGCGCCGCGCCGGGCAGGCCGCCGAGGAAGGCCGGCATCTTGCCTTGCGACAGGAACTGCGTTGCGCTTTCCGAGAAGCCCGAGGTGCTCACGCACGACAGCTGGGCCTGGAAAATCGTCAGCGCGCCGCTGACCGGCTGGCCGCAGACGATTTCGGTGCCGCCGGCTTCGGTGAAGCGGATCAGCGCAACAAGGATGTGATGCAGACCGAACGGCAGCAGCAAGCGCTCGCCGGTGCCGAACAGCATCGGCCCCCACATGCCGGCATCCTGGATCGCATTGCCCAGGCCATTGATGCCCGAGGCGAACCACGGCCACACCAACGGCACCAAGAGGCCAAGCGCGCCGGTGGCCAGCGTGGTAACAATGGGCACGAAACGCACGCCGCCGAAGAACGAAAACGCGTCGGGCAGCTTGGTGCCCTGAAACTTCTCATGCAGCCAATAGACGACGGTGCCGACCAGCACCGAACCGAGCACGCCGGTGTCGACGGCCTGGATGCCCAGCACGCTGCGGATATCGTGGGCCTTCAGCACCGCAGGATCAGTCGACGGCAGGATGCCGGCGGCGGTGAAGTAGAAGTTGATCGCCAGGTTGAACACGCAATAGCCGACAAAACCGGCGAAGGCGGCCACACCCTTGTTATTGCTCGCCAGCCCCAGCGGAATCGCCAGACAGAACATCACCGGCAGGAAGCTGAAACCGAAGGAGCCGATCTTGCTCATCCAGGTAAACAGCAGCTGCAGCGGCGTGACGTCCAGAAACGGCAGTAGCCGCAGCACATCGTGGCTGCTCAGCGAGCTGCCGATGCCCATCATGATGCCGCAGAACGACAGCAAGGCGACCGGCAACATGAAGGTCTTGCCCAGGCTTTGAAAAAACGTCCACGGTATAAGCTTGCTCAGCCGGGAAAACATGACTCTCTCCTCAGTCCGTAAAAACGCGGGGTTCGATTGACCCCGTTGGAAGTGCAGCGCGTGTGCGCAATGAAATCGGACCGCTCAATCCTTCAGATAGCGATACACGGTCGGTTCGGACACCCCGAGAATGCCGGCGGTGCGGGCGACGAAGCCCTTCACCATAAAGAGGCCGCTCTGATCGAGCTGCTGCACCACCGCCTTCTTTTCGTCCTGACTCATCGTCGCCGGGTCGACCGGGTACGGCGCCAGTACATCGGCGAGAATCTGCTCACCGACCTGTTCGATTGACGACATCGACAGCGCTTCGAACGCGCCCTGCTCGCGTACCGGCATCAAGGCCCGCAGCGCCGCCATCGCCACATCGAAGCGGCTGTCGTCCGAATTGATGCACAGCATCGCCGCCGGCTGGCCTTGGGCATCGCGCAGCACCATCGACGACGAGCGCAAGGTGCGACCGTCGATGGTCTTGCCGGCGTAATTGACGCGGAACGGCGCCTCCTGCCGCCCCAGACACTCGCGCATCAGCCGCAGACCCAGGTCGGTCGCCGCAGCGCCAACGCTGCGCCGGGTGATATGGCCATTGAAGATCGCGATGACCGAGCACGACAGATCGGTCAGATCGTGGACGACGACCTCGGTGTGATCGCCGAGAACCGCGGCAAGAAACTCGGCCAGCTGAACGATGTTATGGGTGACGTACATGCGCGGCTCAGTGCAAGTAAAAAAATATTATCTTGATAATAATTAATTTACATGCAAAAAACAACAAAACAGCAAATACTTATTTAGTGCGCATATTTCCCGCGAAAGCACGGCAAAAAACGGGGACTGAAGGGTTGCGGAGTGCAAGAAGGGGGCGGATTACGTGATGGTCACGCCCCAATCGACGTCGGCAGTGAGCGCACCGGTCGATCAGCCAGCGGCGACGGACGGTCGGCAGGGGTGAATATCGGCTTGCGATTCAGCAGCGACGATGCTGCAATCGCCGCATGCCCGAGTGGGCCACTGAAGAGGATGCCGAAATGAAAAAACTGATCGCGATCGCCCTGACCCTGCTGGCCAGCCAGGCCTTTGCCGGCGTGGTCAATCCGGACTGCACCGCCGAGAAAGCCGCCAAAAGCGCGGCCGCCAAGGCGACCGTCGGCGTCGGCGGGCGCTGCGACGTCAAGGAAACCGCTGGCGATTCGGCCAAGAAAGCGGCCGGTGTCGAGGGCAAGGGCCCGGTCGAGAAGAAGCTCGACGACGGCAAGCCCGCGACCAAGGCGGTCAAGGCCGTCACCAAGTAAGTCCGCCGACCGGGATCGTCAGCGCGGCGGCGATCTCAGTCCGGCTCGTTCGGACACAGGCCATAGGGCACCCTGAGCTGGGTGCCTTCCTTCTCGGTGTAGGTCGAATAACCGCAGGTGCCGACCTGCCGGGTCGCCACTTTCGGCGTCCATTTGGTTGCATAGTGCTGCACCGTGGTGCTGGCGTGGCCGATCGTGTCCTTGGCGCCGTTCCAGCCGGTATCGGTAAATCCATACGCCTCGGTCTGGAACCAGGTACCACCGTTGCGGGTGCCGAACAGCAGGTTGCCCCAGCGGTTCGGAAACAGGATTTCATACTGGTGATCATCGCTCTGGTGCGACGACACGCCCTGGCGCGACCCGCCCTTGACGTCGCCGTTCTCCACCAGCGCCTTCCAGAAGGTGTAGAACATCTTCCGGTCGGCAACCTCGACGTGGCCGCCCTTGAACACCAGCGCGCCGCCCTGCGTCTCGTTTAGCGTAGCCAGCGCGCCGAGGCGGTACAGCTTGCGGATATCGTTGATGATGCAGCAGTACTTGCCGGTGAAATGGTTCTGGTCGGTCAGCAAGAGCTGATAAATCGAGCCGGCGGTGTGGGAACTGATCCAGACACTGCCACCTTTTGCTTCTTCGGAATCCGCGGGGGACAAGGGCATCGCATACCTCAACAGTCAATTTGCATACATTGTAATGTTGATACGCACGCGGGCCGCGCACAGCGCGCGCCATTGCGGCATTCGCGAAACACCTCGCCCCCTAGCCCGGCGGATCCACGCCTTCCCGATTTCGCACGCTGCGGCTCCCGACCGTCGCGCAGGCGCCTTGCCCTAGCCGTCGGCAGCACGCTGCCCTGGTTTCAGGTCAGTCTGAATCTGCGCCGGCGCTGCAGCCGATGTCCGGCCCGACGTCGCCCGCCCCCTTGCCGGCCAGCCCCGGCAGCACGCATGGCTTGTTCATCAATCGGTGCCGGTCGATCGGTGTGTTCGAGCGCCAGCCTGGCTTGCTGCAGAGCGGCGGCGAGGGGCCGGTCGGCAGCCATTGCTGAGAAGTACGGGATGACGGCCGGAAAAACCCGGATAATCATGGCCAAATCATTTAGCGCACTATTCTGGAATTCTGCCATGGAAATTAAGGTCAACTTTCTCGACAAGCTTCGTCTTGAAGCCAAGTTCGATGACTTCACGGTGATCGCCGACCAGCCTATCCGCTATAAGGGCGATGGCTCGGCGCCGGGTCCGTTCGATTACTTTCTGGCCTCGTCGGCTTTGTGTGCGGCCTACTTCGTGAAGTTGTATTGCAATACCCGCAATATTCCGACCGAGAATATCCGCCTGTCGCAAAACAATATCGTCGACCCGGAAAACCGCTACCAGCAGATTTTCAAGATTCAGGTCGAATTGCCGGAAGACATCTCCGCCAAGGATCGCCAGGGTATTTTGCGTTCCATCGAACGCTGTACGGTGAAAAAGGTCGTGCAGGCCGGGCCCGAATTCGTGATTGAAGAGGTCGCCAATCTGGACGCGGATGCTCAGGCCTTGCTGACGCTGAATCCGGATGCTGAAGCGAGCACCTATATTGCCGGCAAGGATCTGCCGCTGGAACAGACCATCGCCAATATGTCGGGCGTGCTGGCGAATCTGGGCATCAAGATCGAAATCGCTTCGTGGCGCAATATCGTGCCCAATGTCTGGTCGCTGCATATCCGCGATGCGCACTCGCCGATGTGTTTTACCAATGGCAAGGGCTCGACCAAGGAAAGCGCCTTGGCCTCGGCCTTGGGCGAGTATATCGAACGGCTCAGTAACAACCATTTCTACGCCGGCAGCTTCTGGGGCGAAGACATTGCCAACGCCGCGTTCGTCCATTACCCGAACGAGCGCTGGTTCCAGCCCGGCCCGGACGATGCGCTGCCGGCTGACATTCTCGACGACTACTGTCTGCCCATCTACAACCCCGATGGCGAATTGCTCGGCTCGCACCTGTACGACACCAACTCCGGCAATACGGAACGCGGCATCTGTTCGCTGCCGTATGTGCGCCAGTCGGACGGCGAAGTGGTGTATTTCCCGTCCAATCTGGTCGAAAACCTGTATGTCAGCAATGGCATGAGCGCCGGCAATACGCTGGCCGAAGCGCAGGTGCAATGCCTGTCGGAAATCTTCGAGCGGGCGGTCAAACGCGAAATCCTTGAAGGTGAAATCTCCCTGCCGGATGTGCCGCACGAGGTGCTGGCGAAATACCCCGGCATTCTGGCCGGGATTCAGGGCCTGGAAGAGCAAGGCTTTCCGGTGCTGGTGAAGGATGCATCGCTGGGCGGGGTCTACCCGGTCATGTGCGTGACGCTGATGAACCCGCGTACCGGCGGCGTATTTGCTTCGTTCGGCGCACACCCGAGCTTCGAGGTGGCGCTGGAACGCAGCCTGACCGAATTGCTGCAGGGTCGCAGTTTTGAAGGCCTGAACGATCTGCCGCGGCCGACGTTCGAAAGCCACGCCGTGACCGAACCGAACAACTTCGTCGAACACTTCATTGATTCCAGCGGCATCGTGTCGTGGCGCTTTTTCAGCGCCAAGGCGAATTACGATTTCGTCGAATGGGACTTCTCTGGCCACGGCGAAAATTCCAACGCCGACGAGGCCGCAACCTTGTTCGGCATTCTCGCAGACATGGGCAAAGAGGCGTACATGGCGGTGTACGATCAATTGGGCGCCACAGCCTGCCGCATTCTGGTGCCGGGTTATTCGGAAATCTATCCAATCGACGATCTGGTCTGGGACAACACCAACAAGGCACTGCCGCTGCGCGCCGATATCCTGAACCTGCACAGCCTGGACGATGCCGCGCTGGAAGCATTGCTGGATCGTCTGGAAAACTGCGACACCGATGAATACACCGATATCGCCACGGTGATCGGCATCGAATTCGACGAGAATACCGTCTGGGGCCAGCTCACCCTGCTGGAATTGAAGCTGCTGATCCATCTCGCCCTGCAGCAATTCGAGACCGCACACGATCTGGTCGGCGCCTTCCTGCAGTACAACGACAACACGCTTGAGCGCGGCCTGTTCTATCAGGCGCTGAACGTGGTGCTGGAGGTGCTGCTGGATGACGAACTGGAACTGGCCGATTACGAAGCCAACTTCCGGCGGATGTTCGGCAACCCGCGCATGGACGCGGTGCTGGGCTCGGTGGATGGCAGCGAGCGCTTCTATGGCTTGACGCCAACGAGCATGAAACTGGAGGGGCTGGACCGGCACCAGCGGCTGATCGACAGCTACCGGAAACTGCACCTGGCACGAGCCAGGGCAGCGGCGGCGAGCCGCTAGGCGCATCCAGGCCGTTGCGGGTCATCCGGGCCCGCAACGCCTCCGGTGCGCCACGTCGCAGCGGGTTGACACCCCCATGCGGAAGAGCGACCCTTTCGGCCTTCCATTCAGCCTGTATCGCCTTATGAAGATCACCAAGAACACCGCCGTTACCCTTCGTCACCAAGATCAAAGGCCCGGTCGTACTGCTCGACGGCAACCACCCGCTGTGCGGCAAGGCCATGCGTTTCGGCATCAAGGTGCTGAGCGTGCGCGAAGCCAGCGCCGAGGAAATCGCCCACCAGCATGTGCATGGCGAGCACGGGCATCATCACTGAGTCCGCAGCCACGCCCGCAAAAAAGCCCTCCGATTACGGAGGGCTTTTTTTGGCTGACGTAGTTGGACTTCAAAGCCCGGTGCGACTCAAACATGGGCTACGTCGAGCGGCAGAGCCAAGCACTTCGTCGTGATTGGCAGATTTACCCCGCACCTGAGGGGCCTTGATTCTTGAGCTCGGAAAATTTCTCCGCCATCGTCGGATTGCCACGAGTCAGCTTTTTGATTGTCACATCTTGAGCCTTATCATTTGCAAGACGCAGATTGCGGTCAGCGCCGAGCAAAGCCTCTTTCGTCTTCTGGAGGTGATCAATCGATTTGTCGATTTCTATGATCGCTGTTTCGAAACGCCTGGACGCTAGGTCATAGTTCTTCGCGAACGCGCCTTTGAAAGACTCCAGCTCGTTTTCGAAATTCGTAATGTCAATGTTCTGCGCCTTCACCAGCGCCAGCTCGGACTTGTACTGCAGGGAGTTCATCGCCGCATTCCGAAGCAAGGTGATGATAGGAATGAAGAACTGTGGCCGCACCACGTACATTTTGGGGTAGCGATGAAATACATCGACGATCCCTGTGTTGTAGAGCTCACTATCAGGCTCCAGCAAAGAGACTAGAACGGCGTACTCACACCCCTTCTCGGTACGATCCTTATCCAGCTCTTTCAGGAAGTCTTCGTTACGGCCTTTCGTCGCGGTGCGATCGCTCTCGTTTTTCATCTCGAACATGATCGACACAATCTCTGTGCCAGCCTCGTCACAGTCACGGAAGATGTAATCGCCCTTGCTACCCGTTCGCGCGTCATTATCCTTCTCGAAATAGGCTCGAGGGAAAGCCGTCGCTCGAATGCGGTTAAACTCGGTCTCGCAATGCTGTTCCAGCGTTTCGCCCACCATCTTGGTCGACAAACGAGCCTTCATGTCCCGAAGGCGCTCAATCGCATCGTCGCGATCCTTGATCTGCGTCTCGTACTTGTCCTTGAGCGACTTTTCGGCAAGCTGCTTCTCAAGTTCAGCCCGCCCCAAGTTGCTCTTGAGCTCATCACGTTCCTTCTCGACCGCATTCACTGCCTCGCTAATGGCCAGCTTTTGCGCCATGCCGATCGCTTCGAGCTGGGCCTTTAAGCCCTGGACTTCTGCATCTTTTGTAGCTGCGGCCTTCTGCAATTCACCCAGCAGCTTCGCTTCGGCCAAGCTGGCTGCGGCCTCCTTGTTTTGCTTTGCTTGAGCCAGTTCATTCGCCAATGCATCTCGCTCTTTTTCCACGACACTCAGCGCTTCGGTCACAGCCAACTTCCGCGAGACATCACCGGCCTCGAGTTTGGCTTTCAACTGCTGGATTTCGATCTCTTTAGCTGTGGCTTCTTTCTGTAAATCACTGGTGACCCTGCTTGTCGCCAGTTCGATCGCGCTTTGCTTTTCTTGCTCGGCCAATTCCAGCCGCTCGTGCAGTTGCTGCTCAAACTCGCTGTCGCGCACCTGCTTCAGAATATTTGCATACCCGGCTTCGTCAATCTTGAACGCCTTGCCGCAATGCGGACAATTGATGTCGTGCATGTCTACCCTCCTGTAGGATCCCATTCATTCGTGGATTTGGGTCACGGCAAATCAGTAACTTACCAGACGAAAATCGGACGAACCCGGCGAAGACGTCCCACATTCACAGATAATCCTCGCTCATACATCTTTCAGCTTGCACGCGAGTTTTCTAGCAACGCCACAAAGTCCAGTTACGATACGACGCAGGCATATCTCAACTGAATTTTGAGCATACACCTGCGGCCGACACCGTTATGACATGCCGTAACCGATGGTCGAGGCGCTCTCGCCAACTAAGGATATCTCTTTTTTATCCACACAAACAGCCTATCGACCCAATGATTAAGAAGAATTGGGCTGATAAAAATCAACGCCTGAAAAATACCTACACCTGCAACAGCTATAGCCTCCATGCTTTGATGTTGACGGTAAAAAACCTCAATCCCCATCAATGTGAATCCAGCATAAAATACTAGATAAATAAGTACTAAAGGCATAGCAGATCTTGGTGAAATTGAGAACTTGGCTGAGACGTACATAACCAAGCACCACCCCGCCAATATGGCATATGCTTCAGACCCACTGGTACCAGCCGTAGCAAGCCTTGTCAAAATAATACCTCCGATCCAAGTACTTGCTACTACACAGGCACCCAGCCAAATTTCTTTATTGATCATTTAACAGTTGCCGTAACTTTTCCGTCAGGGTCCTTCAAAATATAATCCAACACACGATCTGCTTTTTTATTTCCAAACCATCCATCACCAATATCAATACTTCCTGCAAATCCCGGATGTCTTTCGCCAATCAAAACGCCCGCGCAGGACGGGCGTGATTGATATTCGCAAGAAGAAAACTTGGGCATCACTACATTCACCCAACTAGTCCACTTATCTTCCATTTAAAGGAGCGCTTGCATTTCCAAAGTCACATGACTGGCTCTCCTTATCCCAACGACCACCACGGTCTAAACACTTATCCGTAGCGACAAAGTTACATGCAGTTATAAGAATAACCACTCCAAGAATTAGCATTCTCAAAACAGCCCCCATCAGTATTTATCGGAAAGACCCCTAGGCCTAAATGGAGCACATATCTCGCTGCAACTAGTTGCTGGTTTGATATTCGCGCCATTTCGACCATGATGGTTAGCAATCTGGTCATCTGCTGAAGCAGAGGCAGGGTCATTCTTTGGCCAGTGCTGATCAAACCATTCCCGAGCATCACTAATACAAATAGCTGCATCTTGACCGCCTTGCCCTCTTTTCGTGGCTTCGCAGTTTGCTTTGCAATGAAAATATTTATCAGCACCTATAGTGTTAGCATCGCGCATGTCGCCATAATTATTCTTGAAATCGGATGCACCGCCCATCCCATCGCCAATGTATCCGAACCCTTGCTTTACTCCATTCAAGACACCACTAGCTGCACCCTTTGGATACAAACCAAGAGCATCGTGAAAATATGATGGACTGCTGTACGCATATGCAAACGTATTGATCCCACCTCTGAGCCCAATCGGATCACTCTCGATATACCGCCCCGTCGCCGGATCGTAATCCCGGAAGTAGTTGTAGTGCCGGCCGGTTTCCTGATCGTAATACTGGCCCGGGAAGCGCAGGTTGTACACCACTTGCTGGCCGTCGCCGTCCGGGTCCTGTTCGGCCAGGCTGTTGCCGAACGGTTCGACCTGTTGCCAGCGCCAGACGACTTTCTGGCTGGTGGGCTCGGAGAGCTGGCGCGGGGTGTTCAGGTGGTCGGCCCAGACGTAGTAGACGGTCGGATGCTGGGCGTCGACGCCGGGGCGGGTCGAGGCGATCGGGGTGTCGCCGAGCCAGACGGTTTCCTGTTGCAGCGTGCCGCTGCCGCTGTATTCGCCGAGCAGCCGGCCTTCGAGGTCGTAGGCGAACTGGGTGAGCTGGGCGCCGGTGGTCTTGCCGACCCGCTGGCCGAGGACGTTGTAGCCGTAGTCGGTGACGATGGTACCGAGCTGGCTCTGGATCAGCCGGCCGGCGTTGTTGTAGCGCAGGGTGAGGCTGGCGTCCTTGGTACGGCTGCCGCTGGCGTCGTACTGATAAGTCTGGTTGCTACTGCCAGTGGTGTTCAGCAGCCGGTTGCTGGCCGGGTCGTGGTTGTACTGGGTATTGGCACTGCCGGTGCTGCCGACGGTGCGGTTGCCGTTCTTGTCGTAGTTGTAGCCGTAGGTGGTGGTGCCGATGCTGGCTTGGATCAGCCGGTCGAGGGAGTCGTAGCCGAAGCTGTGGCTGGCCGCCTGGGTCTGGCTGTCGTCGATGCCGATCGGGTTGCCGGTACTGTCGTAGCGGTACTGCCATTGCCGGTCGGCGAGGCTGAGCGTGCTGGGGCGGCCGGCGAAGTCGCTGCTGGCGTAGCGGGCCTGGCCGTTGGCCCATTGCCAGCCGACGATGCGACCGTCGGCGCTGTATTGCACCTGGCTCAGCAGCGGCTGGCCGTTGAGCTGCACGCTGGTGACGACGCCGTTCTGCCACGTGTAGTCGACGTTGAGGCCGGACGGGTAAACGATGCGGTTGAGCCGGTTGGCGGCGCCCCAGCTGTAGCCGATGATCTGCGCACTGCCGCCGGTGTTGCTGCGCTGGACCTGACTGACCCGACCCTGGGCGTCGTAACCGAAGCCGGTCTGGCCAGCGCCGTCGGTGAAGCTGGCGAGCTGGCCGACGCCGTTGGTGGCGGTGTCATAGGTGAAGGTCTGGACTTCGTCGCCGTAGTCGACGCGGGTCACCCGGCCGAGGGCGTCGTACTGGTACTGGGCGCTCTTGCTGCGGGCATCGGTCTTGGTAAGGGTGCGACCGTTGGCATCCACCGCGTACTGGGTGGTGCCGGTATCCGGGCTGACCTGTTTGATCAGATCGTCGAAGCCGTTGTAGGTGTAGCTGGTGGTAAAGCCTTCCGGGTCCTTCACCGAGACCAGATTGTCACGACCGTCGTAGCTGAACTGGGTGATGCCGCCGTTCGGGTCGGTCATCTGCACCAGGCGGTTCAGAGCGTCGTACTGGTACGCCGTGGTCCGGCCCAGTGCGTCCTTGCGGGTCAGCCGGTTGCCGTTGGCATCATAGGTGTAGGTGGTCTGGAAGCCCTGGCTGTCCATCTCCTGTACCAGCCGGCCCAAGGCGTCGTAGCTGTAGAAGCGGCTGACGGTCGAGACGTGCGCGGGCACGCTTGGCGCTGGCGTCGGGGCCGGTGTGGGTACAGGCGTCGGTGCCGGTGTTGGCGCTGGTGTTGGCGCTGGTGTTGGCGCCGGTGTCGGCGCCGGTGTCGGCGCCGGTGTCGGCGCTGGCGTCGGGGCTGGCGTCGGGGCTGGTGTGGGCGTTGGTGCCGGTGTGGGTGCCGGCGTCGGCGACTCGGCCGCCAAGGCCTGAACGCCGGCCACCGGTTGCCACAGGGTCGGCGTGCTCGGTGGTGTCCAGTTGGCACCCACATAAGCGGTATGGGTGACCAGTGCCTTGTAGGTTTTGCCGCTGTAGCTGACCAGCGTGCCAGCGGTATAGGTCACGCCTTCCTGCCAGGCGGCGACGGCCGCAGCCTGACTGAAGATCGGCGTGGCGACCAGACCGGCCAGCGCAAACGCCCCGGCCATCGTATGCAATGAAGTGGATTTCATCTCGGTTCCCGAATGCTTGTAATGGGTGTGATGGCTCAGGGCTTGGCGACCTGGTTCGGCGCGCTCTGCTGCGCCGTGACCTGCTGCAGACTGGCTGCAAGCGTGCCGGCAGGGTCCTGGCGGTCTTCGCGCAGCCGGTTGCCCATTGCATCCAGGGTGTAATCGATGCGGTTGCCGCGACTGTCGTCGATGCCGATCAGCCGGTGCGCCGGGTCGTAGCGGTAGCTGACCGTGCGGTTGTCGGCAAAGCGCACCTGACTCAACAAGCCGGTCGGCAAATAGCTGAAGCTGGTGGTCTCGCCGGCCGCGGTCCGGCTCAGCAATCGCTGGCGCAGGTCGTAACCGAAGGTAGTGGTCTGGCCGTTGGCTTCGACCATCTCCAGCACGTTGCCCAGTGCGTCATAGCGCGGGAAGCGGGTGATCTGGCCCAGCGGGTTGGTCAGCGTGCTCAGGTTTCCCTGGGCGTCGTAGCTGTAGTTCGTGACCTTGCCGGCCGGATCGGTCGCCGATGCCACCAGGCCGTAGTTGCCGTAGGTCCAGCCCGACACGCGGGTCGCGCCATCGGCAGTCACCGATTTTTTCAGCAGGTTGCCGCTGGTGTCGTACTCGAACGTTGTCACCCGACCCGGTTCGGTGACCTTGGTCGGCAGCCGGAACGTAGCGTGCCATTCGGTACTGATGGTCCGAGCCTGCGGCGTGCCGGCAGCTTCGGTGCGGCCGGTTTCGAGGTTGCGGGTGGTGTCGTAGCTGAAGGTGGCGTTGCGGCCACCAAAGTCGGTGATGCTGCCGAGGTTGCCGTTGGCGTCGAAGCTCTGGGTCCGGGTCAGGTTGTCGGTCTGGCGCAGTTCGCTGCTGGGGCGCTGACGGCCCTGCACGGCTTGCAGGCTGATCTGCGAGACCGCGCCGAGCGGATTGGTGACGTTCGCGGTGTTGACCTGATACACCGAGCCGACCTGGGTCACCTGGTAGCCGACGGCGTACTTGTCGGTGATGCCGGCGTGCTCGCTGCTGATCGCCATGGCCTTGTCGTCGTATGACCACTTGGCATAGGACGTGCCGCTTTCGTCGATCAGTTCGGTCAGCAGCGCCGGCACTTTGGTCGGTCCGATCATCTTGTCGGTGTAGTTGTAGACACGGCTGGTCTGGTCCGGGTAGTTCACCTTGGTCAGCGTGCCGTCGGTCGTGTACTCGTAGCTCACGGTCCGGCCGGCCGAGTCGGACACTGACGACAGCAGCTTCTTGCTGTTGTACGCAAAGCTCAGGCTGCGGTTGAACGAGTCGGTGACCTTGGACACCCGGTCATCACTGTCGTAGCTGTAGTTGAGGGCATAGCCGTTCGGGAAGGTCCGGCTGACGATCTTGCCCTTGGCGCCATAGACCTCGACCACCTTCTGCGGATCGGTATAACGCCAGCCGTCGGTGGTCTTCTCCAGACCATCGGTCACGTCGGCATCGCCAACCCACAGCGTGGTGCTGCCGGCTTTGGGCTTGAAGTGCAGGATGCGGCCATCGCCGCGCACCGCCACCGACAAGGTCTGGTTGGACGTCAGTGTCACGCTGCGGTCGAAATTGTGGGTCCAGCGATTGCCCAAGCCACGCAGCGTCGCCACGATAGTAGTGAACGGCGACACGCTGCTGTAGCGGCGCACCAGCGTCAGTGCCGGCGAGCCCGGAATAGTCAAGTCGATCTCGGACTGGACCTTGCTGCCCTGGCCGATCGAAATCGGATTGCCGCACAGTTCCGGAATGCCCGAGGGCTGGCCCAAACCCGGGGCCGCGGATGGCACAGGGCAGAAGTCGGGCTTGTCCTGCGGAGGCGGTTCGCAGTTGGCGCCATCGGTGCCGTCTAGGCCGCCAGGGCAAGGCGGTTTTGGCACAGCACACGGAATGATGGCTCCTGCGCCATCCGACAGCCGATTCTTGAAAACGTCGTAGTAGGTCCGGTTCAGTGGATAGTTCGCCGTGCTGAACACGATCGAACCGGCCGGTGAACCATCATTCAGCGAACCTTTGAAATTGTTGTGCAACACTACAATATGCGAACCGCACTGGTTCCGCACGACCCGGCTCATATTGAGTGCAGCATTCTGCTGAAGCGCCGCTTCCGGGGTCAGACTGGATACCGAGGTGTTCAACCACGTGACGATCTGCGAGCCTGAACATTGCAAGTTGTTGATGTCGTAATCGAATGTGCCGTCCGCGTAGGATTTGGTCGCGACCATTTCCATGCCGAAGTAACTCACACCACCCAAAGTGGCGCATGAGGATGCAAAGCTGGGAGCCGAGTAGGCGCAGAACAAGCCCACTATCAGCGCTTTGAGCAACGGCCGAGGAGCAAGGACAGAGGAGACTGAACGCATGGAGTTTTTTCCACTCACGAATAAATGCGTACATCCTACTGACAAAAACTGAACAAAAAAGAAAGAAATACGTACACAGCAAGCGAGCCAGATCGCTCAGAATGGTTGAAATCAACCGACTTACGGTTATATCAATGGCATAAACGGCAAAATAGTGAGCTTGTAGTCCGCGAAGCAGACATCGGTGCTTTCATATGCAACGCTAAACTTTCTAAAAAAGAAAGAATTTATGTTGCCTGCAAGAAACATTTTCTGCTGATAGACCCTGCATCAAGCTAACCCTGTGGCACGAAATGTCGTGAGGGAAATGATGTGCTTCAGTATCTCGGGTTGATTGGCGGCACTAGCCATGAGCATTTACTGGGTCGTGTTTTTTCAACCTTCGCAGTTGCGGATTACGATATAGAGCCAAACACTAGGCAACTCGCCAAGCTAAGTGAAGGCTTGCGAACACACCGAGCTTCGATCGATCATGAGAATAACGCCCCAATGGCGGAAAACAGCTCCCAATGCATCATCAGTACACACAGTTTCAACGTATCCAAACGTAGGTATTTGCTCGGCCCATCCAGTACCGCAAAGAACGATCTCAAATGGCCGATACAGCCGATCTACGACCAGTTTTTGCACGCAGGAAAACGAAAAGCCCCATACGGGGCTTTTCGTTACTGAACTGAACTGGCCAACGCCAGAATCCAGGACAACCGGGGCGAATCCAGAATCTGGCGATATCCGCGGTATCAGATATCGATATTCCGCGCCACCAGCGCGTTCTGTTCAATGAAGTTCCGGCGTGGTTCGACCTGGTCGCCCATCAGCGTGGTGAAAATTTCATCGGCGCTGATCGCGTCGTCGACGCTGACCTTGAGCAGGCGGCGGACGGTGACGTCCATCGTGGTCTCCCACAGCTGCTCGGGGTTCATCTCGCCCAGACCCTTGTAACGCTGGATCGAGACGTTGCGGCGCACTTCGCCGATCAGCCAGTCGAGCGCGTGCTTGAAGGTCGGCGCTTTCTGGTAATTGTCGCCACGGCGCACCTGCGCGTCGGGGCCGAGCAGGCCGGCGAGCGCGGCGGCAGTCTTCTTCAGCTGGGCGTAGTCGCCGCTCTGGACGAAGTCGTCGTCGATGTACTGCATGGTGATCACGCCGTGCAGCTTGCGTTCGATCTTCAGCTGCCTGCCTTCGTCGAGCACGTCGGCAGTGATCGTGAATGCCGGATGCGCCACGGCGGCGGTCAGCCGGGCGGCACCATCCTGCGCTTCGGCCTCGGACCCCAGCGTGATCGGCGCGATCGCCAGCAGCGCCTGCAGGATGCTCGGGTCAAGGAAGCGGCTTTCGCGTTCGATCACCGCTTCGGTGACGAAGTATTGCTTCGCCAATGCTTCGAGCGCTTCGCCGCCGATGCCCGGGCGGCCTTCGCCCGGCAGCAGTTCGGCATCCTTCAGCGCCGCGCGCAGCAGGTGCTGTTTCAGCTCCTGCTCGTCCTTCAGATACGTTTCGCTCTTGCCGTGCTTGAGCTTGAACAGCGGCGGCTGGGCGATGTAGATGTAGCCGCGCTCGACCAGCTCGGGCAACTGACGATAGAAGAAGGTCAGCAGCAGGGTGCGGATGTGCGAGCCGTCGACGTCGGCGTCGGTCATGATGATGATGCGGTGATAGCGCAGCTTGTCGATGTTGAACTCGTCCTTGCCGATGCCGCAGCCGAGCGCGGTGATCAGCGTGCCGACTTCCTGGCTGCCGAGCATCTTGTCGAAGCGCGCGCGCTCGACGTTGAGGATCTTGCCCTTCAGCGGCAGGATGGCCTGGAACTTGCGGTCACGGCCCTGCTTGGCCGAGCCGCCGGCGGAATCGCCCTCGACCAGATAGAGTTCGGACAGCGCCGGATCGCGTTCCTGGCAATCGGCCAGCTTGCCCGGCAGGCCGATGCCGTCGAGGATGCCCTTGCGGCGCGTCAGTTCGCGCGCCTTGCGCGCGGCATCACGTGCCCGCGCGGCATCGACGATCTTGCTGCAGATGATCTTGGCGTCGTTCGGGTTCTCGAGCATGAAGTCGGTCAGCGCCTGGCTGATGACTTCGGACACCACCGGGCCGATTTCGCTCGACACCAGTTTGTCCTTGGTCTGGCTGGAGAATTTCGGGTCGGGCATTTTCACGCTCAGCACGCAGGTCAGCCCTTCGCGCATGTCGTCGCCGCTGGTTTCGACCTTGGCCTTCTTGGCGAACTCGCCCTGCTCGATGTACTGGTTCAGCGTGCGCGTCATCACCTGGCGCAGCGCGGTCAGATGGCTGCCGCCGTCGCGCTGCGGAATGTTGTTGGTGAAGCACTGCACCGATTCCTGATAGGAGTCGTTCCACTGCATCGCCACTTCGACGGTCATGCCGTCTTTTTCGCCGATGGCGTGAAAAATGTGCGGATGCAGCACCGACTTGTTGCGGTTCACGTATTCAACAAAACCGCTGACGCCGCCGGTGTAGTTGAAGTTTTCTTCCTTGCCCTGACGGCGGTCGATCAGCGTGATGTTGACGCCGTTGTTGAGGAAGGACAGTTCGCGGATGCGCTTGGCGAGGATTTCGAAGTGGAACTCGACGACGCCGAAGGTTTCCTCACTGGCCAGGAAATGCACCTCGGTGCCGCGCTTGTCGGTATTGCCGGTAATGGCCAGCGGCTCGACGCGTTCGCCACGGCGGAACTCCATCGCGTGCACATGGCCATCGCGGCGCACGGTCAAGCGCAGCCAGTCGGACAAGGCGTTGACGACCGAGACGCCGACGCCGTGCAGGCCACCAGAGACCTTGTAGCTGTTCTGGTCGAACTTGCCGCCGGCGTGCAGCTCGGTCATGACGATTTCGGCGGCCGAGCGCTTGAACTCGTCGTCTTCCTTGATCGCGGTCGGAATGCCACGGCCGTTGTCTTCGACCGAGATCGAATTGTCGGCATGGATGACGACCTTGATCGTGTCGCAGTGGCCGGCCAGCGCTTCGTCGATGGCGTTGTCGAGCACTTCGAACACCATGTGGTGCAGACCGGTGCCGTCCTGGGTGTCGCCGATATACATGCCCGGGCGCTTGCGCACCGCATCCAAGCCCTTGAGGATGCGGATGCTGTCCGCGCCGTATTCCTGGCTGTTCTGCTCGTTCGGAAGATCGCTCATGTCGTCGTCGTGTCTCTTGAAATGCAAAAAGGCCAGGTTCGCCCTGGCCCGAACCAGCACCGTTGATCAGTGGCTGGTACGAAGCAGAAAAGTGGTCATGCGCAGCGCAATCGCGAAGCACGGCACGCAAGCCCCGGAACGGACTGGATGTCCGTGAGGAGGGCGAGTACCGCGCGACAAGGAGTGGGCAAGCAGGGCCATTTTTATGCGGTCGCTTTAAATACGCATCGGCATGACGATGTATTTAAAGTGCTCATTGTCCGGAATCGTCACCAGCACCGACGAATTCACGTCGCCGAAGCTGAAGTTCAAGGTTTCGGCGCTGAGGTTGGTCAGTACGTCGAGCAGGTACTGGATGTTGAAGCCGATATCCAGCGGCGCGCCCTGATAGGCGACTTCGACTTCTTCCTGCGCCTCTTCCTGCTCGTTGTTGTTGCAGAGGATCTTCAGCAGCCCCTCGGTCAGCACCAGACGCACGCCACGGAATTTCTCGTTCGACAGGATGGCGGCGCGCTGCAGGGACGACAGCAGCGATGTGCGGTCGATGGTCAGCAGCTTGTCGTTGTTCTGCGGAATCACCCGGTTGTAGTCGGGGAACTTGCCGTCGACGACCTTGGAGTGGATGACGATGCTGCCGAAGCTGAACTTGACCTGGTTGCCGGCGATGTCGATCGCGACTTCGTCGTCGACGTCGCCGAGCAGCTTGTACAGCTCGAGGATGGTCTTGCGCGGCAGGATCACTTCGTTCTTGTCGAAGCTGGCCGCCAGTTCGGTCGACGCAAAGCCGAGGCGGTGACCGTCGGTCGCGACCAGCTTCAGGTGCGGGCCTTCGGTGACGACAAACAGGCCGTTCAGATAATAGCGGATGTCCTGATGCGCCATCGCGTACTGGACGCGGCCGAGCAGCGCCTTCAGCTGGCCCTGCGGCATGCGCAGCGTCGCCTTCAGATTGGTGTCGACGGCGAGGGTCGGGAAATCGGCCGCCGGCAGCGTCTGCAGCTGAAAGCGGCTCTTGCCGGCCTTCAGCGTCAGCCGGCCATCGGCCTCTTCAAGGCTGACGACGGTCTTGTCCGGAATCGCGCGCAGGATGTCGGAGAACTTCTTGGCCGAAACGGTAATGGCGAAATCGTCGCCCGAAAAGCCGTCGCGCTGGCTGCTTTCGATCTGGATTTCCAGATCGGTGCCGGTGAACGACAGCGCGTCGCCCGCCTTGCGGATCAGCACATTCGACAAAATCGGCAGCGTGTGACGACGCTCGACGATACCGGTGACCGTGGCGAGCGGTTTGAGCAGCGCATCGCGTTCAGCTTGCAACAGTTGCATGACATCCCATCCGCGAGAAAATTGTTTGAAGTGGAACCGCCGAATTTTACCTTAAATCAGCGGCTTCTGATGCCGGCACAGTGTCAGCTGCGCAGCATCTGCAGCAGCACGCTGTACTGGTGGCCGAGTTCCTGATCGTTCTGCCGCATCTCGTCGATGGTGCGGCAGGCATGCAGCACCGTGGTGTGATCGCGGCCGCCAAAGGCGTCGCCGATGGCCGGCAGGCTCATCTGCGTCAGCTCCTTGGTCAGCGTCATCGCGATCTGCCGCGGCCGGGCGATGTCGCGCGTGCGCTTCTTGCTGTGCATGTCGGCGACCTTGATCTTGTAGAAATCGGCGACGGTTTTCTGGATGTTCTCGACCGAAATCATCCGGTTGCCGGCGGCGAGGATGTCCTTCAGCGCTTCCTTGGCCGCTTCCAGCGTCAGCGGCTGGTTGGTGAAGCGCGAGTACGCCAGCACCCGCTTCAGCGCGCCTTCGAGTTCGCGCACGTTGGAGCGGATGTGCTTGGCAACGAAGAAAGCCACGGTCGAATCGAGCTTGAAGTTCTCGCGCTCGGCCTTCTTCATCAGGATCGCCACGCGCATTTCCAGCTCGGGCGGCTCGATCGCGACGGTGAGGCCCCAGGAGAAGCGCGACGTCAGCCGTTCCTGCAGGCCTTCGATCTCGCGCGGAATCCGGTCCGACGTCAGGATGATCTGCTTGTGGCCTTCGACCAGCGCGTTGAACAGGTAGAAGAATTCTTCCTGGGTCTTGTCCTTGCCGACGAAGAACTGGATGTCGTCGATCAGCAGCAGGTCGAGTGAATGGTAGTAACGCTTGAACTCGTCGAACGCCTTGTGCTGATAGGCCTTGACCACGTCGGTCACGTACTTCTCGGCGTGGATGTAGCGGATTTTCGCGGCCGGATTGCGCTGATGCACCAGGTTGCCGATCGACTGGATCAAGTGGGTCTTGCCGAGGCCGACGCCGCCGTAAACGAACAGCGGGTTGTAGCTTTCACCCGGATGCTCGGCCACCTGCTGCGCCGCAGCGCGCGCCAGCTGGTTGGCCTTGCCGGTCACCAGCGTTTCGAAAGTGAAGTTCGGATTCAGCCGGGTCGTTTCATGATTGGCCGCGGCAGCGGCGATCACCGGTTGCGCCGGCGCCGGATTGGCCGGATTGCTGCTCGAACGGCGCGGCTGCGCCGGCGTGGCGGACACGATGCTGGACGACTGGCTTGGCGCCACCTTGCGCGGGCCGCTGCCGACCTTGAGCGAGATCGTCGGTGCTTCGCCGCCACAGAAACCGGCTGCGGCCTCCTCGATCAGGCCGAGGAAACGATCGCGGATGAACTGCAGGAAAATCTGGTTCGGAACGATCAGATGCAGCGCGTCATCTTTGGGCTCGGCCACTAGCGGGCGGATCCAGATGCGGAACTGGTCGGCGCCAAGGCGGCCTTCAAGTTCGGTCAGGCAGTGGGCCCAGCAATTTTCGAGCGCAGACATAGGAGCAGGGGCCAGCCTCGCGACAATAGCAGGCCACGCCGGAACTCAAATTCAGGCGGGCAGCCGGTGCGAAGCCGATGGCAGGATGGTGGTGGATTGGCTGAATTCTACCCTGAGCCGGCAAAGTTATCCACAGGTATCCCACAGACACGTCCGACGAAAGGGTTGACAAGACCTTGGCTTTATTGTGGAATCAATGGTTTACTGTCGATTTAGTCCGCTCAGGAATTCTAGTCATGAAACGTACTTTCCAGCCGTCTACCATTCGCCGCAAGCGCACCCACGGTTTCCGCGCCCGCATGAAAACCAACGGCGGTCGCAATGTGATCGCTGCGCGCCGCGCCAAGGGCCGCGCTGTCCTGTCGGCTTAAGCAGACCGGAAGCGCCGGCATGGCGCCCGCTCTTCGCTACGGCTTCCCGCGGGTACTGCGCCTGCTGAAAACGGATGATTATTCATCCGTTTTTAGTTTGCGCTCGTCGGCGAGCAACGATTATTTCCAGGTGCTGGCGCGGCCGAACGGCTTGACGCACGCACGCCTTGGCATGGTCGTCGGCCGCAAGACCGACAAGCGCGCGGTGGTACGCAACTACATCCGCCGCAGCACGCGCGAGGTCTTCCGGTTGCATGCCGCCGAACTCGCCGGGCTCGATCTGGTCGTCCGTTCACGCAAGGCCTTCGGCCGCAAAGAGGGCGAGGCCGCCAGAGAGGCGCTGCTGAAGCTGTTCCTCAAGCAACGCGCCCGTCATGCGCAGCCGGGATGATGGCGTCGATGCTCAAGGCACTTGCAATCGGCCTGATCCGCTTCTACCAGTTGTGCATCAGCCCGCTGATCGGTCCCCGCTGCCGCTATACGCCAAGCTGCTCGCATTACGCGAGCGAGGCAATTGTTAAACATGGCGTTGCGCGCGGCGGGTGGCTTACAATTCGCCGGCTTTGCCGCTGCCATCCCTGGGGCGGCTGCGGTCACGACCCCGTCCCCTGACTTCCCGAGTACACGATGGACACCAAAAGACTGATTCTCTTCATCGCGGTCTCGTTCGGCATTCTCTTCTTCTGGCAGAAGTGGATGGAGAAACGATATCCGCAGCTGAATACGCCACCGGCGGCGAGTGCCCCGGCCACGGCGGGCGCCGCACCGGCCGCCCCGCAAGTGGAAACCGGCAAGCTCGCCAACGGCACGCGGATCACGGTGAAGACCGATCTGCTGACCGCCGAAATCGATAGCAACGGCGCCGATCTGCGCAAGGTCAGCCTGAACAAGTACGGCGCGACGCTGGATCCGGCCAAGCCCTTCGTGCTGCTCGAAGACGACGGTGCCCACACCTATGTGGCGCAAACCGGCCTGATCGGCGACGGCCTGCCGACGCACAAGAGCACCTTCACCGCGGCACAGACGAGCTACGCGCTCGCCGACGGTCAGGACAAGGTCGACGTGCGACTCGAGGCCGCCGGCCCCGAAGGCGTCAAGGTCGCGAAGATCTACACCTTCAAGCGCGATTCCTACGTCGTCGACGTCCGCTATGAGATCGTCAACGGCGGCAGCAAGCCTTTGACCGCGCAGGCCTACTACCGGCTGCTGCGTGACGGCAAGTCGCCGGAAGGCACCAGCACCGGCATGTTCGGTACGCACACCTTCACCGGTCCGGCCGTCTATACCGACGCCGGCAAGTTCCAGAAGGTCGACTTCGCCAAGCTCGACAAGAACGAAGCGGACTACCAGAAATCGGCCAAGGACGGCTGGGTCGCCATGGTGCAGCATTACTTCACCAGCGCCTGGATCGCTTCGCCGAAGGACAAGCCGGGCATCTGCGGCGACACCGCCTGCAGCTACGAGCTGAAGGCCGTGCCGGGCGGACTGTATTCGGCCGGCGTCGTCGCCGCGCTGCCGCAGATCGCGCCGGGCGCCAAGTTCGACAAGACCGTCGAGCTCTTCGTCGGCCCGCAGGAAACCCGCGTGCTCGACCAGATCGCGCCGGGCTTCGACCTCGTCAAGGACTACGGCATCTTCACGATCTTCGCCAAGCCGCTGTTCTGGGTGCTCGACCAGATCCACAAGGTCGTCGGCAACTGGGGCTGGGCGATCATCCTGCTGACCATCATGATCAAGGCGCTGTTCTACCCGCTCGCCGCGACCAGCTACCGTTCGATGGCGAAGATGCGCAAGCTCGCGCCGCGCATGGAGCAGCTGAAGGAGCGTCACGGCGACGACAAGATGAAGTTCCAGCAGGCCGTGATGGAGATGTACAAGACCGAGAAGGTCAATCCGCTCGGCGGCTGCCTGCCGATGCTGGTACAGATCCCGGTGTTCATCGCGCTGTACTGGGCGCTGATCGCCGCGGTCGAGCTGCGCCAGGCACCGTGGGCGCTGTGGATTCACGACCTGTCGGCCAAGGATCCGTACTTCGTGCTGCCGGTGCTGATGGCGGTGTCGATGTTCATCCAGCAGCAACTGAGCCCGCCGCCGCCGGATCCGATGCAGGCGAAGATGATGAAGATCATGCCGCTGGTGTTCAGCGTGTTCTTCCTGTTCTTCCCGGCCGGCCTGGTGTTGTACTACGTGGTCAACAACTGCCTGTCGATCGCCCAGCAGTGGTACATCACCCGCAAGGTCGAAAACGAAGACAAGCTCGCGAAGAATTCGTGACGTTTTTCGTGAACAAGAAAAAGCCGCCCTCGGGCGGCTTTTTTCATGGCGACAGCCGGCTCAGGGCAGCGACAGCATCAGGTCGTCACCTTCGCGCTGCAAGGTCACGCCGCTGAAATCGGCGATACGCGCAATGACGCCGGCTTGCATCGGCACGTGATCGCCGACGATCACCACCCGGCAACCGGCCGCCAGACCCGCGGCGACGCCGGCGGCGGCATCCTCGAAAACGATGCAGTCCTGCGGCGCGATGCCAAGCGCCGTGGCCGCCTTCAGATACGGCTCCGGCGACGGCTTGCCCTGGCTGACGTCCTCGGCCACCACGGCCACGCCGGGCCAGGGTAGTGCTCCCAGCCTGAAGCGCGTTTCGGCCACTTCACGCCCGGCCGACGTGACCAGCGCCCAGCGCGCCGCCGGCAGCGCCGCCAGCAATTCGGCAACGCCGGGGCGAACCGTCGCCTCGCCGGCAAATTCGATTTCCAGTGCATCCAGGGTCGCCGCCTCGGTCGCCGCGTCGAGATGCGGCGCGACCTTGGCCAATACATATTCGGATGTACAACCGTGGCAGATATCCAGCACGGTCTGCGGCTCGATGCCGTGGTCGGTGCACCAGCGAATCCAGCCTTTCTCGACGCCCGGGGTCGAATCGACCAGCGTGCCGTCCATATCGAGCAGCAAGGCCTTGGTATGAAAAATCGTCATGAACCTCTCCGTCAAAACGCAAGCGTAATGCGCTTCGATGCAGGCGGCATCGTCAAGCAGCGCAACATTCTCTACAATCAGCTCAAACTGGCTGGCAGGTTTCAACGGTGCTGATACGCGAACATCTGGATTACCCGAGGGAACAGCACTGGCGGCTCGAATACCTCGACGTCGAGCAGTTGCCGTTCCAGTGGCACTACCACCCCGAATTCGAGCTGACGCTGACCCGCCATGCCAGCGGCGTGCGCTACATCGGCAGCGACGTCGAAGCGTTCGGCGAACTCGATCTGGCGCTGGTCGCGCCGAATCAACCGCACACTTGGCACGCTCAAGCGCGCGACGACGGCCGCCATCACGAGGTCGAAGTCATCCAGTTCACCGCCGGCTGGTTCGGCAACGTCGCCACCTTGCTGCCCGAACTCGACGCGATCGCGCGCTGGCTCGGCGACATCAACGCCGGCCTGGTTTTTGGCGCGCGAAGCGCGACTGCCGCGGCGCCGCTGTTCGGCGCACTGCGGCAGGCCAGCGGCCCGGCGCGGCTGCAAGCCTTGCTGGGCCTGCTCGAGCAATTGCGCCTGGCCGCCGATGTACGCCGGATCGGCGCCGTCGTCACGCCGCCGCCGGACGAACCGCGGCTGGCTGCCGCGCTCGACCACCTGTACCGGCACTATCGCGAACCGGTCCGCCTGGCCGAGCTGGCCCGCGCCGCCAGCACCAGCGTCGCGACGCTGAAGCGGCTGTTCGCCCTGCAGCCGCTCGGCAGCGTCAGCGCTTACCTGGCCGAGCTGCGCATCGGCCATGCCTGCGACCTGCTGATCAACACCCGGCTACCGGTCGAGATCGTCGCCCAGCAGAGCGGCTTCCCCAGTCCGGCGCAGTTTTACCGGCTGTTCGCCCGCCACAAGGCGACGACGCCGGCGGCGTTCCGCCGCCATTACCACTTGCGCGACGGCCGCAAGACCAGCCCGTATCATCACGCCCATCCAGACTGAGAGCCTGTTCAATGTCTTTTCGCCGCAGCGCCGGGCCGGAAAAAGGTCAGGCACAAGGCGTGCGACGCAGGCAATAAACAGTTATTTCCAAGGAGCACAACACAGTGAATGACCTTTTTCCGGCCCGGCCCTTTGGGTTCGGGGCATTGCCGGCGGCCCGCGACGTTGCAAATCGCTTGCGGTACCCGTACCGCAGCGCGTTTTGCGCCTTGCTGGCCGTTCGGCTCTGCCCCGAACGCTGTGGCGAAAAGACATTGAACAGGCTCTGAGACCATCATGACTACATCCGAACTGATCGCCGCCGTCGCCACCGCCCCCGGACGCGGCGGCGTCGGCGTCATCCGCCTGTCCGGCCCCGGCCTGCCGGCGCTGACGCAGGCGCTGATCGGCCGTCAGCTGAAACCGCGCCACGCCCATTTCGCCCGCTTCAGGGCGGCCAATGGCGCCGTGCTCGACGAAGGCATCGCGCTGTGGTTTCCGGGGCCGAACTCGTTCACCGGCGAGGACGTGCTCGAGCTGCAGGGCCATGGCGGCCCGGTGGTGCTGAAGATGCTGCTGAACCGCTGTATCGAACTCGGCGCCCGCCACGCCGAGGCCGGTGAATTCAGCAAGCGGGCCTTCCTGAACGGCAAGCTCGATCTGGCGCAGGCCGAGGCCGTCGCCGACCTGATCGACGCGCAGTCCGAGGCCGCCGCACGCTCGGCGCTCAAATCGCTCGATGGCGCTTTCTCGCGCGAAGTCCACCAGCTCGTCGACCAGCTGATCACCTTGCGCATGCTGGTCGAGGCGACACTCGATTTCCCCGAGGAGGACATCGATTTCCTCGAAGCCGCCGACGCCCGCGGCAAACTGGGCGGCATCGCCGCACAACTGCAGGCGGTGCTGGCGACGGCGACGCAGGGCAAGCTCTTGCGCGAAGGCGCGCACATCGTGCTGATCGGCCAGCCCAATGTCGGCAAATCCAGCCTGATGAACGCGCTGGCCGGCGAAGACGTCGCCATCGTCACCGACATCGCCGGCACCACCCGCGACACGGTGCGCGAGCTGATCCAGCTCGACGGCGTGCCGGTCCACATCATCGATACCGCCGGCCTGCGCGACACCGACGATGTGGTCGAGAAGATCGGCATCGAACGCACCTGGGCGGCGATCGGGCGTGCCGATCTGGCGCTGCTGCTGCTCGACAGCCGCGAAGGCGTTACCGCGCACGACCAGGCGATTCTGGCGCAGCTGCCGGCAACGCTGCCGGTGCTGCGCGTGTTCAACAAGATCGATCTGACCGGCGAAGCCGCCGGCGCCGATGACGCCATTCGCGTGTCGGCCAAGGCCGGACTCGGACTGGCCGCGCTGCGGCAGCAGTTGCTCGCGCGCGTCGGCTGGCAGGGCGAGGGCGACGCGGTGTTCATCGCCCGTGAACGTCACCTCGATGCGATCCGCCGTGCCCAGGATCATCTGGATCACGCCAAGGCGGCGTATCTGCAGATCGAGCTGTTTGCCGAGGAATTGCGGCTGGCACAAAACGCCTTGAGCGAAATTACCGGCGCGTTCACGTCCGATGACCTGCTGGGCGTCATTTTCAGTCGGTTTTGCATCGGAAAATAAACGACAAATAAGCGCATTTAACGACTTAATATCATTAGATACACACAGATAATCGAATGATTGACGATTTTTCAACAATGCATTTTAAGCGACGTTGGCCGCAGATCGATCAAAATCGCCAAAACACCGTTCAAGTGTCACTCGCAGGCATCGACAGAAATTTGCACCTGTGCGCTGAATAATCCGCCTTCTGCTAAACCCACCGGCTTGCTAGACTCGCCGCATCCAATGTTTCACGTGAAACCATGAGCACGCCACGCTACGACGAATCCGCGGTCAAGGTCCTCAAGGGCCTCGATCCGGTCCGGCATCGGCCGGGGATGTACACCCGTACCGACAATCCGCTGCACATCTGCCAGGAAGTCATCGACAACGCCGCCGACGAGGCGCTCGGCGGCTACGCCAAGTCCATCCGGGTCACGCTATGGCGCGACCAGAGCCTGCGCGTCAGCGACGACGGCCGCGGCATTCCGGTCGGCATCCATCCGGAAGAGGGCGTGCCGGCGGTGCAACTGGTGTTCACCCAGCTGCATGCAGGCGGCAAGTTCGACAAGAAGGACGGCGGTGCCTATGCCTTCTCGGGCGGCCTGCACGGCGTCGGCGTGTCGGTGACCAATGCGCTGTCGACGCGGCTTGAAGTCGAAGTCAAACGCGACGGCGCCCTGCACCGGATCGTCTTTGCCGGCGGCGACGTGATCGAACCGCTGGCGGTGACCGGCAATGCCGCGAAGAAGGACACCGGCACCACGGTGACCGTGAAGCCGGACCCGCAGTACTTCGATTCACCGGTGATTCCGCCGGCCGAACTCGAACATCTGCTCAAGTCCAAGGCGGTGCTGCTGCCGGGCCTGGTCGTCAGCCTCGACATCGAGCAGGCCAACGGCGAGTTCCTGCGCCGCGAATGGACGTATCCGGACGGCCTGACCGGCTATCTGACCGAACAGCTCGCCGGCTACGACACCCTGACGCCGATCCTGCGCGGCGAAAAGTACGCCGCCGACGGCGACGAGACGTTCGCACCGGGCGAAGGCTGCGCGTGGGCGTTCACCTGGAGCCTCGAAGGCCCGGTCAACCGCGAATCGTATGTGAACCTGATTCCGACGCCGGCCGGCGGCACCCATGAATCGGGACTGCGCGACGGCGTGTTCCAGGCGGTGAAGACCTTTATCGAGTTCCACAGCCTGCTGCCCAAGGGCGTCAAGCTGCTGCCCGAAGACCTGTTCGGCCGCTGCTCCTTCGTGCTCAGCGCCAAGGTGCTCGACCCGCAATTCCAGGGCCAGACCAAGGACAAACTCACCAGCCGCGACAGCCTCAAGCTGGTGTCGACGATGGTCAAATCGCCGTTCGAGCTGTGGCTGAACCAGCACGTCGAACTCGGCAAGAAGCTCGCCGAACTGTGCATCCGCGCCGCGCAAAGCCGGCAGAAGGGTGCGCAGAAGGTCGAGAAGAAGAAGTCGTCCGGCGTCGCCGTGCTGCCGGGCAAGCTGACCGATTGCGCCTCGGACGAGAGCGAGCGTTGCGAGCTGTTCCTGGTCGAAGGCGATTCGGCCGGCGGCTCGGCCAAGCTGGGCCGCGACAAGGACTTCCAGGCCATCCTGCCGCTGCGCGGCAAGGTGCTCAACACCTGGGAAGTCGACAAGGACCAGATCTTCGCCAACAACGAAGTTCACGACATCGCCGTCGCCATCGGCGTCGACGCGCACGGCCCGCAGGACAAGCCGGACCTGTCCGGGCTGCGTTACGGCAAGATCATCATTATGTCCGACGCCGACGTCGACGGCTCGCATATCCAGGTGCTGCTGCTGACGCTGTTCTACCGGCATTTCCCCAAGCTGATCGACCACGGCCATGTCTACGTCGCCCAGCCGCCGCTATACCGCGTCGACGTGGCCGGCAGCGGCAAGCAGAAACCGCCGCGCAAGTTCTACGCGCTCGACGATGGCGAACTCGGCGCCGTGCTCGACAAGCTGCGTGCCGAGAAAGTCCGCGAAGGTGCCTGGAGCATTTCGCGCTTCAAGGGCCTCGGGGAAATGAACGCCGAACAGCTGTTCGAAACGACGATGAATCCGGACACGCGCCGGGTGCTGCGCGTCGGCATCGCCGACGACGTGTCGCTGAACACGCGCGAGCTGATGAATATGCTGATGGGCAAGGGCGAAGCCAGCAGCCGCCGCGCCTGGCTCGAGGCGCGCGGCAACGAAGTCGAAGCCGACCTCTGAGTCCCGGCCATCGCGACGACAACGCCCCGTTCGCGGGGCGTTTTGCCGTGCCGGGCCGAGCAGATGAAACGGCAGCGCCATCGCAGCAATCCCGGTTTCATGCTCGCAGCGATGGCATGGACACAAGCCGCAACACGCGACCGGCTGACAACCCGCAGAGCTCACCGGTCTTTGACCGCGTCTACGTTCAGGGCGCCTTCATCCGGCTGAACCACGGCGCAGTGGGATGATCAAACGGTTCCGCGTCGCCGATATCGCCAGACACACAGCCGACGATGGCTTGCCCGACGCCGGCCCCGCGGCAGCGACCGAACACGGGCCGCATCGCGGCAAAGTCGTCGTGGCCGGCACGCTTTCAAATCTCTATGCCGAAACAACCATGATTGAAATCCGTCCAGCAGCGACCGCCGACGCCCCCGCGCTGGCAACGCTATTGCATGAATCGGTACGCCGGGCCGGCCGCGCCGCGTACAGCGAGGAAGAATGCGCCGCATGGTCGCCATCGACGCCCGAGCCAACGCGCCTGGCGATGGCGATGGCGATCGTCGATCCTGCAGGGGTGTTTCTGCTTGCCGTCGACGCCGGCCTCATCGTCGGCTTCGGCAATCTCGGGCCGACGCCGGATCACCTCGACATGCTCTACGTGCGCCATGACCGGATCGGTCAGGGCATCGGCTCGCTGCTGATTGCCGCGCTCGAAGCCGAAGCGCGCATACGCGGTGCGTTGCTGCTGTGTACCGAGGCCAGCCGGCTGCTGCGGCCCAGGCTGGTCAGGCTCGGTTACACGCAGCTCGAGGCCGAATGGGTCGAGCGCCAGGGCGTACGGATCGAGCGTTTCCGGATGATGAAATCCCTCTCCGCCCCGGCAGGGGAGGGTCAGCCGAGCGCCGAAATCGCGTCGTGATCGCCGTCGCGCCAGCGCCGGACCAGATCAGCGTCATGGCCGGCCGGCAGCGGCGCCGACGGGTCGATCAGCGAACGGAACAGCTGCTGCCGTGCCGCGAGCCCTGCAAAGCGCCGGCCGATATCGTCGGCCTGCTGCGCCGACTGCAGGCTGGCCTGCGAGACGCTGGTGGCTTCGTCGCTGAGCGCCGCAAGATCCGCGCTGGCTTCGCCGACCTGAACCAGGCTGGCGTTGACCTCGGCGGCCAGCGTGGCGATGCCGTCGCGTGCATCGCCGGTCCGCTGGCGAATGGCACCGACGATGCCGGTGATTTCGCTGGTCGCGGAACCGGTGCGCTCGGCCAGCTTGCGCACCTCGTCGGCGACCACCGCGAAACCGCGGCCGGCTTCACCGGCACGCGCGGCCTCGATGGCGGCATTCAGCGCCAGCAGATTGGTCTGATCGGCGATTTCCTTGATCATCTGCACGAAGCGGGTGATGTCCGACGACTGGCCGTCGAGGGCGTCAATGTCGTCGCGACAGCGTACGGTGGTCGTATCCAGCCCGGCCAGTCGTTCGCGCGCCGCAGCGACGGCCGTGGCGCCGTGCGCGGTCCTTTGCATCAGGCTGCCGGCCTGTTCGCGCAAGGCCGACGCGTCGTCAGCCACACCGGCCAGCAACTGAGCGACTGTCGCCATGCCCTTGTCGTGCTGCGTCAGCACCGGCGCAAGCCGCACGAGCGGCGGCTCGGCACGAACCGGGGTGATCTGGCTCAGGAAGGTCGTATCGCGGTCGTGCTTGTCGACCAGCGCCTTGAGCCGTACATTCTCGGCCCGCAACGCGCGCACTTCGTCCTGCAGCGCCGTGTGTCCGTTCTTGCTGCCGAACCATTCGCCCAACCCCATATCGCCTCCATTTTCTTACTGCACACGTGCAGCTTGCCTGTACACCAATCCGAGCGTCAGTATGCCGCGACCGTCATGCCTGATGCATCAGGGACGACTGATACTGTTGTCCAATCGGCGACAACGCGTCCAGCAAGCGAACGGCGGGCAAGCTGGGGATATCGCCAAGTCTGACCCGGCCTCGACGGCCGTAACATGACATCAAAATTAACATAAGCTTTCTTGCTCAGGATTTAGATTCCACCACTGGAATGTCGGCCTGATCCGCTTCGGAATGATCCATGAACAAACTCATTGTCACCGGCGCCGCACTTGCCGCCATTGCCGCCGCCGCTGCCTGGTATTTCAACCAGCCGCAGCCGACCGCGGTTGCGGTCGCCGAGCCGGCCAAGCCGCAACGCACGCTGCGCATCGCGCTCGAAGGCAAATACCCGCCGTTCGAACATCTGGACGACAACAAGCAGCTCGCCGGTTTCAACATCGACATCGCCAACGCCCTGTGTACGCAAATGAACGCCCGGTGCGAATTCAAACGCTACGACTGGGATCAGCTGATCCCGGTGCTGAGCCGTGGTGATGCCGACGCGATCATCTCGTCGATGTCGATCACGCCCGAGCGTGAAAAGCAGGTGTTGTTCACCGACGTCTATACCCGGGTACCGGGCGCCTACATTGCCCGCAAGGATCAGCACATCGTCTGGCCGGTGCTGACCGCCGAGCGCCTGCGCGACAAGACCGTCGGCGTCGCCGCCGACACCACGTTTGCCGACTACCTCAAGCACGAAATCGAGCCGGGCCACGTCAAGGTCGAGCGCTTCGCGTCGGCCGAAGACAGCTTCACCGCGCTTGAAGCGGGCAAGATCGGCGTCGTGTTCGGCGACAGCGCCGTGCTGACCGATTTCCTGCGCAAGCCCGGCCACGCCGCGCAGTTCGAAATCGTCGGCGGCAAGGTGCAGGGCAGCCGCTGGCTGGGGCAGGGCGAAGCAATCGCCTTGCCGGCGGGCAAAACGGCGCTGCGCGACGAATTCAATACCGCTTTGCGCGCGCTGATCGCCAACGGCACGCATGCGCAGCTGCAGAACCGCTACTTCGTGTTCCGGGTGCTCGAACAGTAAGCGCCTGTTCACGAACGTTTCACGTGGAACGTTCGTGAAACGACGGCGGCCATCGGGCTACAATGCGCTCTGACCGAATCATCCCAGTGCCATCCATGTCCGATTTCGACGCACAGCCCGTCCCAGAAACCCTGACCGCCGACGACGGCGGCAACCGTCGCTACATCAGCGCCGCCGTCTCGGCCCAAGCCCCCGACGACGGCGAATCGGTGCAGCTTGGCCTGTACGCCGAGCGCAGCTATCTCGAATACGCGATGAGCGTGGTCAAGAGCCGCGCGCTGCCGCAGGTCGAGGATGGCCAGAAACCGGTGCAGCGCCGGCTGCTGTACGCGATGCACGAGATGGGGCTGACGGCGACGTCCAAGCCGGTGAAGTCGGCACGGATCATTGGTGACGTACTGGGTAAATTCCACCCGCACGGCGACCAGTCGGCCTATGACGCGCTGGTGCGGATCGCGCAGGACTTCTCGCTGCGCTACCCGCTGGTTGACGGTCACGGCAACTTCGGCTCGCGCGACGGCGACGGTGCCGCCGCCTATCGCTACACCGAAGCGCGGCTGAGCCCGATCGCCGAACTGCTGCTGTCCGAACTCGACGCCGGTACCACCGACTTCATCCCGAACTACGACGGCGCCTTCGACGAACCGGTGCTGCTGCCGGCGCGGCTGCCGATGCTGCTGCTCAACGGCGCGTCGGGCATCGCCGTCGGCATGGCGACCGAAATCCCGCCGCACAATCTCGGCGAGGTCGCCGATGCGGCAATCGCGCTGATCAGGCAACCGGGCCTCGACACCGCCGCGCTGCTCGAATACATCCAGGGGCCGGATCTGCCCGGCGGTGGCCAGATCATCTCGGCCAAGAAGGACATCGTTGCCGCGTATGAAAACGGCCGTGGCAGCCTGAAGACCCGCGCCCGCTGGGAAAAGGAAGAGCTTGCACGCGGCCAGTGGCAGATCGTCGTCACCGAGCTGCCGCACGGCACCTCGTCGCAGAAGGTGCTCGAAGAGATCGAGGAGCTGACCAATCCGAAGATCAAGAAGGGCAAGAAGGCGCTGACGCAGGAGCAGGATCAGACCAAGAAACTGCTGCTGTCGGCGCTCGACCGCGTCCGCGACGAATCGGGCAAGGATCAGCCGGTGCGGCTGGTATTCGAGCCCAAGTCGTCACGACAGAACGCCGACGACCTGATGACCCAGCTGCTTGCGCACACCTCGCTCGAAACCAATCTGTCGATCAATATCGTCGCGATCGGCCGCGACGGCCGGCCGGGGCAGAAGAGCCTGCGCGACCTGATTGCAGAGTGGATCTCGTTCCGCTTCGACACGGTACGCCGTCGCACCGAACACCGGCTCGGCAAGGTCAACGACCGCATCCACATCCTCGAAGGCCGGATGGTCGTTTTCCTGAACATCGACGAGGTGATCCGCATCATCCGCGAATCGGACGAACCGAAGGCTGCGCTGATCGCGCGCTTCAATCTGTCCGACCGGCAGGCCGAAGACATTCTCGAAATCCGCCTGCGCCAGTTGGCACGGCTCGAAGGCATCCGGATCGAGCAGGAACTGGCCGATCTCATGACCGAGAAGGAAGGCCTCGAACACCTGCTTGGCAATGCCGCAGCGATGCAGAAACTGATCGTCAAGGAGATCGAAGCCGACCGCAAGAAGTTCGCCGACCCGCGCCGCACGCTGATCGAGGAAGCCGAGAAGGCGGTGATCGAAGTCTCGGTCGTCGACGAAGCGACGACGCTGATCCTGTCCGAGAAAGGCTGGATGCGCTCGCGTCAGGGCCACGGCATCGACCTCGCCAGCCAGAGCTTCAAGGACGGCGACAAGCTGCTGGCAGCGATCGAATGCCGCACCGTCGACAACGTCGCACTGATCGCCTCCGACGGCCGCGTCTATACGATCCAGGCCGCCGTGGTGCCGGGCGGCCGCGGCGACGGCGTGCCGGTGACCACGCTGGTCGAACTCGCAGCCAAGAGCCGCATCGTCCAGCTGTTTACCGCCGCCGGCGACGAATGGCTGGTGATCGCCAACTCGTCGGGCTACGGCTTCGCCTGCCAGTTCGACAATCTCTTGAGCCGCCAGAAGGCCGGCAAGAGCTTCGTCAGCGTCGACGATGGCGAAACCATCCTCAAGCTGGCGACCTTTGTTCCACGTGAAACATCGCTGGTCGCCTGCCTGTCCAAGGCCGGCAAACTGCATCTGTTCCCGTACAGCGAATTCAAGCAACTCGCCGGCGGCGGCCGTGGCGTGATCACGATGGCGCTCGACGACAAGGACGAACTCGCCGGCATCACCGTCTGCGATGGCGAGACGCTCAAACTCACCGGTGCCGGACGCGGCGGCAAGACCACCGAGCTGATCCTCGACGCCAACGGCATGGCGCCCTATGTCGGCAAGCGCGCGCGCAAGGGCAAACCGATCGCGCTCAAGCTGCCGGGCTTCTGATGCCACTCGCACCGCAGCTCGCCGCCCTGTGGTCTTCGCTCGGCATCGAAGAGGCCGTCATTGCCGCCAAGCGGCTGACGATCTACGACGAAGCCGATGCGCTGATGATCGCCGAAATCGGCGACGACGGCCGCGAATGGCGGCTGGCGCCCGCTGCGTGCAGTGCCTGGTGTGCGATGCGCCAGGCGGCTGCCGACGACGGCGTGCTGCTGCGGATCGCCTCGGCGTGGCGCGGCATCGGGCGCCAGGGCGACCTGATCCGCAGCAAACTGGATCGCGGCGAAACCATCGCCGACGTGCTCGAACGGCTAGCGCCACCGGGCTGCAGCGAACATCACACCGGCCGCGCCGTCGACGTCTACGAACCGGGCGGACCGGTGCTGGAAGAGGCGTTCGAGACCACCGCGGCGTTTGCCTGGCTGCAAGCCAATGCCGGCCGCTTCGGCTTTGCGCTGTCTTTCCCGCGCGGCAATCCGAACGGCTATATCTACGAGCCGTGGCACTGGTGCCATCAGCCATGAAAAAAGCCGGCATCTGCCGGCTTTTTTGCGATCAGACTTCGCCGATGAAGTCCATCTTGCCGAGCGGCACACCGTTGTGGCGCAGGATGTTGTACGTCGTCGTCAGGTGGAAATAGACGTTCGGCAAAGCAAAGTTCAGCAGGTAGAACTCACCCCGCATCGGATGATCGGCCATCCACGGCAGCGTGATCGTCTTGCCGGCGGTATCGTCAAGCGCGTCGGCCGGAATCGTTTCCAGATAGGCCAGCACCGCGCCGATGCGTTCGCGCAGCTCGGCAATACTCGTTTCGCCATCGTCGAATTTCGGCGGGGTGATGCCGGACAGCCGGCCGATGCTGCCCTTGGCCTGATCGGTGGCAATCTGCACCTGCTTGAGCAGCGGGTGCATATTCGGGAACAGCCGGCTTTGCAGCAGCACCGTCTCGTCGATCTGCAGCTCGCTGCAATAGTCGGCGGCACGGTCGAGCAGGTGCGACAGATTGCCGAGCAGGCGCACATAGACCGGCACGGACAGCTGAAAATAGCTCAGGGACATGAAAACGCCTCGGACGTGGACCCGTGGTCCAAATGGATGGGGAGCTTCATGTTAGCCCGGAAGGGCCGGGCGTTCAGCCCAGATTGAGCCGTTCCAGGCTGTCGGCAGCGGCGCCCCAATGCCGGGTCTCGACCAGCCGGGCCGCCAGCGCATCGGCGCAAGCCTCGGCGTCGTTGACCCCGGTATCGACGTTGAGGTCATACACCCAGTCAGCGTGCACCCGCGGCGCCTCCCAGGCGGCCAGACCCGACGCACGATCGCCGCGTGCCGACTCTCGCGCACCGGCGATATCGGGATCGCAGTGCACGGCGATCAGCACGATGGCGTAGCCGGCCAGCTCGGTCAGCAGTTCGCGTTTCTCGTCGCGTTCGCACCAGCCGTTGTCGATGATCAGCCGGTTGCCGGCCTGCAGCAAACCCGGCAGACAGAAATGGTAGCCGCGCACCAGCGTCGCCCAGTCATAGCCGGCGCGCGTGATTGCTTCGCCACGACACATCCGCTGCCAGTCCGATTGCGGCAGTGCCGCCAGCACCTGGTCGATGCCGAAGTACAGATACTGCTCGGGCAACCTTTCCTGCAGCGCCCGCGCCAGCGACGACTTGCCGGCCGAACTGCAACCGTTGAGTACGATGACCTGCGGCAACATCAGAGCACCGGCAGACAGAGGTCGATATGACCATCGCCGAAGCAGGAACGGTAACGTTCGACCCGCGGCCGGACCGGGTCCGGCGTCAGGCCGGCGAGCGGCAGCCACACCTGCATCAGGTCGCGCCAGCGCGGGCCGATATCATCGGTGGGGCCGTAGAAACTAAACACCGCCCAGCGGCCCCCGGGCAAACGGCACTCGCCATAACCGCGCGGAATCCGCGTCGCCTCTTCGATCTGTACCGCGGAATCGTAGCGCCGCCGACCGGCCGGTGTCGTACCCGGATCGTTCCAGATCAGCCCGTACCAGAAGTCCCTGTCGAGCTGGTTGCGGTGACAGAAATTGCCGAACTGGATCCACATTTCGTTCAGGTGCGGACCGTAGTCGCCGACCTCGCGCTGGTACAGGCAACGCATCGCCGGCCAATCCTCGATGGCGATCTTCGCGGCAATCTCGTCGAACGACCAGACGTAGTCGGCGGCGGTACCTGCGACCCGGCCACCGGGCCGGTAGCTCTTGGGGCCCAAGGTCTGCTTCAGCCAGTCGCGCGTCTCGGGCTCGCCCTTGCGCCAGGCGCTCGGGGTGAAGCCGAACTCGCGGTGGAAGGCACGACTGAAGGTGGCCGCCGACGAAAAACCGACCTGGCGTGCGACTTCACCGATCGGCAGATGCGGCGCCCAGTGCAGCAGCGATGCGGCGGTCTCGAGCCGGGTCTTCCACAGGAAAGCCTGCGGCGTGGTGTTGTAGCGGTTCTGAAACCGCCGGACCAGATACCACGGCGAGTAATGTGCGGCGTCGGCCAGATCGGCCAGCGTCAGCGGCGACGCCATTTCGCGCACCATCCGGTCGACCGCGCGCTCCAGCCGCGGGCACGGAATCAGCCGGTGCGGCTGACGGGACACGACGGGAATGTAATTCGGTACGGGAGCGTTCATCGCGGTCATCCTTGCCGGCCCGGAGAGGCCGGTAGCCTCTAGGATGCCGCAAGCGCCGCCGAACGACTAGCCCGCCGGACATTGTTCCACGTGAAACGGCGGGCTATTCCTTGGCGTCTTCGTCGTGGCTGCGCGCCCAGAACATCCGGTCCGGCAGCATCTGGCCCATGCCGGGACGAAAGGCGTGCTTGAGCGTCTGCCAGGTGTATTCCTGCGCATCGCGGACCGCCTGGCCCAGCTCGACGCCATTGGCCAGCGCACCGGCGATCGCCGCCGCCAGCGTCGCGCCGGCGCCATGGAAACGTCCGGGCAAGCGATCCCAGCTGTCGGTCCGCATCCGGCCGTTCTGGCTGAACAAGGCGTTGTTGATCTTCGGCGTCTGCGCCTGCGCGCCGGTGATCAGCACGTATTCGCAACCGAGCTGGATGATGCGGTTGGCCGCAGCGTCGAGCGGCAGGTCTTCCTGCTCGTCGGCATCGTCGCTCGCCAGTAGTCGTGCCTCGTGCTGGTTCGGCGTGACGATCAGCGAGTGCGGCACCAGCAGTTCGCGCAAGGCGGCGATGTATTCGTCGGCCGCCATGTCGTCGCCGTGACCGCGTGGCATCACCGGATCGAGGATCAGCGGTACATCCGGATAATCGGCGGCGATCTCGGCGAGCACCGTCAGACCCTCGACACTGCCGACCATGCCGACCTTGATCGCGTCGACTTCGGCGTCCTCAAGCACATAGCGCGCCTGGTCGTGCAACCACTCGGGATCGACCGGCTGAAACTCCTGCAATCCGGCGCTGTCTTGCACGGTAAGCGCGGTAATGACCGGCAGCGCATGGCAGCCGAGCGCCGCCAGCGTCAGCAGATCGGCCGACATGCCGCCACCGCCCGACGGATCATTGGCGGCAAAGGTCAGCACGAGCGGAGGGGCGGCATTCATGGGGGGTCGGAACCGATTGGGGTAGAATTCCGATTCTAAACGACGCGAAGGGCGCGACCTGATGAAAAAGTATATGTGTTTGATTTGCGGCTTCATTTATGACGAAGCCGAAGGCCGTCCCGAAGACGGCATTGCCCCGGGTACACCGTGGGATGACGTGCCGCCGAACTGGACCTGCCCGGACTGTGGTGCACGCAAAGACGATTTTGAAATGATCGAGATCTGAGTCCGGACCGGCACGCCGGCCCGAATCCGCCGAGACACTGTATGAAACGCCAACTCACCGCGATCGTCATCGCCGCAGCCGTCGTGCTCGGCGGCTGCCAGCAGGTCAGCACCACCGGCAGCGGGGCGACCAACATCACCCGCAAGCAGAGCATGAGCATGCTGCTGTCGGAAAAGGACGTCGAACAGATGTCGGCGCAGGCCTACGTCGAGACGCTGAACGAGGCCAAGGGCAGCGGCAAGCTCAATACCGATGCGGCAATGACCCGGCGCGTGCGCAGCATTGCCGACCGGCTGATTCCGCAGACCGCGGTATTCCGCCCCGACGCGCTGAAGTGGCAGTGGGAAGTCAACGTCGAGCAGAGCAAGGAGCTGAACGCCTACTGCATGGCCGGCGGCAAGATCATGTTCTATTCGGGCATCATCACCCAGCTCAAGCTGACCGACGACGAAATCGCCCAGATCATGGGCCACGAGATCGCCCATGCGCTGCGCGAGCACGCACGCGAGCGGATGGGCAGCGAATACAGCAAGCAGATCGCCATGCAGGGCATTTCCATCCTCACCGGCGGCAAGTACGACGCGCTGCTGGGCATGGGCGACCAGTTGATCGCCGTCGGCTACAGTCTGCCGAACAGCCGCGAGCACGAGTCCGAAGCCGACATCATGGGGCTCGAACTCGCTGCCCGCGCCGGCTACAAGCCGCAGGCGGCGGTGACGCTGTGGCAGAAAATGGCCGCGGCATCGCAAGGCGGCTCGCCGGAATTCCTGTCGACCCACCCGTCGTCGAACACACGGATCCGCGATCTGCAGGCACAGATCCCCAAGGTCGAGCCGCTGTATGAGGCGGCACAGGCACAGTACGGCGGCAAACGCTGATGCTCTGGTTAAAGGCACTGCACATCATCTTCGTCACCAGCTGGTTTGCGGGGCTGTTCTACCTGCCGCGATTGTTCGTCAACCACGCGATGGCGAGCGAACCGGCCGAGATCGCCCGGCTGGCGCTGATGGAACGCAAGCTCTTGCGTTTCATGACGCCACTGGCCGTCTTGGCGCTCGGCTTCGGCCTGGCGACGTGGGCCAGCTACGACTTCTACGCCGGCCCGGGCTGGCGCTGGATGCATGCCAAGCTGATGCTGGTGGCGCTGCTGATCGGCTATCACGGCTGGTGCTTCAAGCTCGCTCGCGACTTCACCGCTAGCCGCAATACCCGCAGCCATCGCTGGTACCGCGTATTCAACGAGCTGCCGGTGCTGGCGCTGGCCGCCATCGTCATCCTTGTCGTCGTCAAACCGTTCTGAGGACCAGTATGGCAATCGAAATCGAACGCAAATTCCTGCTGGCTTCCGAGACCTGGCGCAGCGCCGTGACGACATCGACGCGGATCGCCCAGGGCTATCTGTGCACCGATCCCGAACGCACCGTGCGCGTGCGCCTGAAGGGCGAGGCCGGCTTCCTGACCATCAAGGGCAAGAACGAGGGCATCGCCCGCGCCGAGTTCGAATACCCGGTTCCGGCCGGTGACGCCGCGGCGATGCTGGTGCTGTGTCCGAACGTCGTCGACAAGACCCGGCATCTCGTTCCCATCGGTACGCAACTGTGGGAGATCGACGAATTCCACGGCGACAACGCCGGGTTGATTGTCGCCGAAATCGAACTGCCGTCGGTCGACGCCGCCTTCGAGCATCCCGACTGGCTTGGCGCCGAAGTCTCCGCCGATCCGCGTTACTTCAACAGCGCGTTGTCCGAGCAGCCATACCGCCGCTGGTAAGCGCAATACGCCATCCCGCCGGCGCCATTCCGACGGTTGGTGTCGCGGTGCATCGCCTGCGGACAGATTCGCCGCACCAATACTTTCACCGTGATCGTGATCACGGCCCTGCAAGGATTGCCATGACCCTGAACGAACAACTCTTCGACGCCGCGCAGAAACACATCCCCGGCGGCGTCAATTCACCGGTGCGCGCCTTCGGCTCGGTCGGCGGCACGCCACGCTTCTTCACCAAGGGCGAAGGCGCCTACGTCTGGGACGCCGACGGTCAGCGCTATATCGACTATGTCGGCTCCTGGGGGCCGCTGATCCTCGGCCACGCGCATCCCAAAGTGCTCGAAGCGGTGATCGCCGCCGCCCGCGACGGTCTCAGCTTCGGCGCGCCAACGCAGCGCGAAGTCGAACTCGCCGACCTGCTGTGCGAGATGCTGCCGTCGATGCAGCAAGTACGACTGGTGTCGAGCGGTACCGAAGCGACGATGAGCGCGATCCGGCTCGCGCGCGGCTTCACCGGCCGCGACAAGCTGGTCAAGTTCGAAGGCTGCTATCACGGCCACGCCGACAGCCTGCTGGTGAAAGCCGGCTCGGGGCTGCTGACCTTCGGCAACCCGTCGAGCGCCGGCGTGCCGGCCGCGGTCGCCGCCGATACCATCGTGCTGCCGTATAACGATGTTGCCGCCTTGGAAACGCTGTTCGCCGCAGAAGGCGACAAGATCGCCGCCATTATCGTCGAACCGGTTGCCGGAAACATGAATCTGGTCCAGCCTTCGGCGGCCTTTGTCGCCGCGATGCGCAAGCTGACCGAAGACCACGGCGCGGTGCTGATCTACGACGAAGTGATGACCGGCTTCCGCGTCGGCCTCGGCTGCGCCCAGGGCCTGCACGGCATCACGCCGGACCTGAGCTGCCTCGGCAAGGTCGTCGGTGGCGGCATGCCGCTGGCAGCCTTCGGCGGCCGCGCCGACATCATGGCCAAGCTGGCACCGCTCGGTCCGGTCTATCAGGCCGGCACGCTGTCGGGCAACCCGGTCGCCGTCGCCGCCGGCCTCGCCACGCTGCAGGCGATCCGCCAACCGGGCTTCTTCGACGCCCTCGGCGTCAAGACCGCCGCGCTGGCCGACGGCCTGAGCGCTGCCGCGCGTGACGCCGGCGTCGCCTTCTCGGCGCAAAGTGTCGGCGGCATGTTCGGCGTCTACTTCAGCGCCACCCCACCGCACTCGTTCGCCGACGTGATGGCGTCGGACCGTGCTCGTTTCAACGCCTTCTTCCATGCCATGCTGGCCGAAGGCGTTTACCTCGCGCCATCGGCATTCGAAGCCGGCTTCGTTTCCGCCGCACATACCGACGCCGACATCGCCGCCACCGTCGCCGCAGCAGCCCGCATCCTCGCCGGCTGATCAGCCCCCAAAGGTCGCCGTGCAACGCGGCGACCTTGCTGCCATCGGTCAGGCGGTGAACGGCAAGCGATACCGGCAATTCGCCGCTGAGCCCCCGGAATCATTCAGTTTCATGCTGACTAATCAGGTCAGTACCTGATGGTAAATCACCGGATCACGCCCCAACGCGCTTCTGGGCTATAACGCCAACACCTCTGCTGAATTCCTCTGTCAGTCAGTACCATCGGTAGCTGGTTTCATACCGGTTATCCGGGATCAGGCGCATCCCGAAATCCGTGTTGTAGCTTGGAAACACGGGTCCATATGATGAATCGCTAATGTTATGCCGGCCGGTAACATCAGTACATTCAATGATACTGATACGTCCGCCGAAGCCAGTACGGTCGTCGAATGGCGGATCAAGAAACGGTTCGGGAGCACGATGAGATGCAATTTCGACTGAGCACACTGCGCTACGGCTTAGCGCTGGCATTTCCGGCACTCGGGCACAGCGCGCTTGCAGCCGAACCCTACCCGGCGCTGCCACCGACCTTGTCGACTTCGGTCATACCGAATGTGCTGCTGCACATCGACAACTCCGGCAGCATGAAAGATGCCCCAGACGGTAAGACCGTCACTTCAAGCAATCCGAGCAAGATGCGAGTCGCCAAGGATGTGGCGAAAACGCTGGTGACAAACAATCCGAATCTACGTTGGGGGTTGTTTTCGTTCGATACCGCCGACAACGATCAGGCCGGGGTACTGCAAGCCGCCATCGGTAGCAACCAAAAGACGATCACCGATACCATCGAAGGTTTGTCAGCCAGTACTTGGACCCCACTGGGTGAAACGCTGTTTGAAATCACTCGTTACTTCGGTGGGCAAACGTCGTACTACGGAAAAATCAGCGGCAATTACACAAGCCCGATCCAATACCGCTGCCAAAAGAACTTCGTCATTGTCGTTACCGATGGCGTATCGACGAAAGACGATCAACTTCCTGGGTTACCAAAAGGCTCGTCGAGCAGCTATGCAGCAATCGACTATGTCAGCTACGACTCGAGCTCCCCGCCAAAGAAACTGACTCCCAAATTCTCGGTCTGTACCAAGGCAGATAGCACCACCGCCGAAACAGCCCTTGGCTATTGCCCAGCGTCATATACGGTCACCGTGACCGACTCAACAACAAAAGTAGAAAGTCAGCAAAACAAGACACTGGCATTCAAAGGAACCAGCGACGACAGCAATTCGTATGGCCGATCGATCATCGATGTCGCTCGCTATGCCTATGATGCAGATTTTCGCGTTGTCGGCACTGATAGTGCCGATAAGGATGCCGACGGCAAATCGTTCGACGACGACAAGTTCAAAAAGCAAAACTTCGTCACCTATACGGTCGGCTTTGCCGTTGACGATCCGGTTCTGGAAGTCGCGGCCCGGAGAGGGAATGGCACTTACGAAAAAGCAGACGACAAAGACAAACTGGTTGCAGCGCTGAACAACGCTGTTGCCAATATTGTCGCCTCGATTTCCAATGCCGGCGGCGTCGCCACGCAAAGCGAAACCGTCAGCGCCGGCAACAAAGTCTTTCAGCCGGTGTTCAACCCCAATGGCTGGTATGGCGAGCTTCGCTGTTACAACCTCGATAGTACTGGCAACTTCAACCCGGCGACGTCGCAATGCACACCGAATGGCAAGGCAGTGATTCCAGTGGCTGCGAATCGGACCATCTATTCATCCAAAGTCGTTTCTGGACAAACAACGCCGTTCGCATTTACCCCCACTGCAGTCGATAACGACATGACTGCAGCGCAAAAATCTCAGCTGGATCCGACTCTGATCGGGCAGCTCATACCCAATTTGGGCAACAGTAAAAATGTGGTGAAGTTTCTGCGTGGTGAAACCGTCACGAACTATCGTACCCGCAATAATGGCTTGCTCGGTGACATCGTCGACAGCCAACCAATGGTGATTAGTAAACCCAATGGCTATACATCAGACTCGAACTATCAGACATTTATAACCGACAACGCCAACCGCAATATGGTGTTTATTGGTGCCAACGATGGCATGTTGCACGCTTTCGATATTGCCACCATGACCGAGAAAATGGCCTATGTGCCGTCATCCGTCTATTCACATTTACCGGCGCTGACCAAACCCGACTACGGCTTAAGCGGAGGCACTCCGCATGCTTTTCACGTCAATGGCAGTATGCGTTGGGCCGATGTCAAGGTCGGCACAAACTGGAAAACGCTGCTGGTAGGGGGATTGGGGCAGGGTGGCCAGGGTTACTTCACCGTCGACGCAACGACGGCCAACAATTTCGACCCGAACAATGGCGGCAGCGCCAGCAAAACCATCAAATGGGAATGGACCGACCAGAATTCGGCCACGATGGGCTACAGCTTCGGCACACCGTTAATCTACAACGTCCGGACCTCCGCTGATACGGTTGTATCTGCGGTCATACTCAGCAACGGCTACGAAAGTGATTACAACGATGGCACCCAATCGGCTAAATCATCGTCGCTATACGTGATCAACGCCGACACCGGAGTCCTGCTCAAGGAAATCGCCGTTACCGGTGGCGCCGGTCTGTCATCGCCGGCAGGAGTCGACTTCGGCCAGGATGGTGTCCTCGATTATGTCTACGCCGGCGATAGCAACGGCAAACTCTGGCGCTTCGACCTGACAACCAATGACCCGGCAAATTTCAGTGTTACATCGACACCGATTTTCGATGCAGGTCCTACTCATCCAATCATCATGCGTCCGGCCGTTATGGCCGTTGATAAAGCCGATAATACGCCACTCGGCAACCTGATCTTGTTTGGTACCGGCAGGCTGTTGACCGATACCGATCGTACCGACACCACAACCCAGAGCCTCTACGGCGTGGTTGATGTCATGGACACCATACCGACGACCGTGACGCGTAGCGATCTGCAAGTGCAGACGATCGATGCGACCTACGCAGTCACCGACACCAGCAAGCGCGTCGGCACCTACCGCAAAATGTCGACAAACGCGATTGACCTGCGTGCGGCGAACAACAGCAAGCTTGGCTGGTATATAGACCTTACCAATACCGAACGGCTGGTCACGTCTCCAATGTGGTACAACGACAAAGTACTGTTTGGTACCGGCATCACGCAGTCGAACGAGAAGTGTCTGCCCGGTGGCAAGGGCTGGATCATGGGCCTGAATCCGCTGACAGGCTCGGTGCCAACCAAGAACAACACCAGCGACTTCAGCCGGGCTTACAGTTTTGTCGATGTCACACCGGATAGACGTTCAACCGCGGCAGACAAACTTGGCTTCAGTACTGGTGAAGCCTACGCAAGCGGTTACGACAAGAGCGGGATTCCGACTGAACTGACCTACGTCGGCAGTGATAGCAAAATCATCACGCCTCCCAAGCTCCCGGATGGTTCTGATCTGGCGCTCGGCCAGATCATTGCCCAACGCGAAGCGAACTCGATGGGGGTATATGTAGGCAACGCACGTACCGGCGCCAACCGGCCATCAACGTTCGCACCACAAGGTCGCCCGGCATCGACGGGCCAGGGAACGACGTATTCCGGCACGATCGGCGACGACAAAGTCGACAAGGATGATCTGCTTGGTCCGCCTAGCGGCGTCAAAGTCGAAACGATGACTTGGCGGGAGATCAAATGATGCGCAGATTACCGGCATCCCTTCATCGCATCGCCGGCGCCTCTCTGATCGAAGTGATGGTGACTGTTTCCATCCTCGGCATTCTCGCCGCCATTGCCGTACCCAGCATGGTTACCTGGGTTCGCGACGCCCGCCTCGCCTCGCAGACCGATCTTTTGGTCAGCACGCTCAATACCGCAAGGCTTGAGGCCATCAAACGCCGCAGCAGCATGACGGTGTGTCCAAGCACTGACGCGAACAGCAGCACAGCCAGTTGTTCGACGACCGCTAGCGACTGGTCGAAAGGCTGGTTGGTTGACGATGCCAGCAGCAAGATATTGCGATTGCTCGTACCGCAAGGCATCAACGTCACAACTGCTGGCTCGGTAACGTCCGTGGTATTCAATCCAACGTTGGGCAGCACGCAGGCCGCAGCAACATTCTCGCTTTGCATCAGTGGCCGAAAGCAGCAACAGGTTGCTGTCGCGTTGTCTGGCCGAGTGAGCAAGATGATTACTTCGACGGTGTGCACATGATGTCCCCGCGTCTGCAGTATGGCATTTCGCTGATTGAGGTCATGGTCTCACTGGTCATCCTGGCCTTGGGTTTGCTAGGCCTGGCCGGCTTGCATTCCCGTTCGATGATCATGAGTCAAAGTGCCTATTACCGGGGTATTGCTGCGGATCTCAGTGCGGATCTTGCCGATCGCATTCGAGCCAATCGGACCCCCTATTTGGGTAGTGGTGAAGATGGTACAACGCCACAACCACCAGATTTTTCCAAATGCACCCAGAACAGTAGCAATGCTGATCAAGTCAGTTGCGGAGCGCAAGACGCAGGTCGACAAACCTATCAACTCAGCAATGAAATGACTGAATGGAATAGCGCTTTGCGTACTCAATTACCGGGAGCCCAGTACACCTTAGTTACCGCTAATAGCCAATCAGCCGGTTTTTTACGTTATACGCTGACCATCACTTGGATAGACGATCGTGGCAAGGTCAGCAGCGCTACAGATTACAACACCAGTTACTCAACGGTGATCGAATGAACACCACGCGCGGATTTACGCTGATCGAACTGATGGTCACCATGGCCATTTCATTGCTTGTGCTATTGGCTGTTTCTGAGCTGTATATCTCGACCAAGCAAACATACCGCGTTCAGGCGATGCAAAACCATCTATCCGAAGATGGTCGCTTTGCATTGTCGATGTTGCAGCGCGTCATTGGCCAGGCCGGCTATCGTGCTGATCCGACCTCGCCTTTGGCTAGCGATCGTATTTCCGGAAACTCCAATACGTCGATTACGGTGAAATTTACCGCAGACGGAACCAACCAGATCAACTGCGATGGTGGTTCCGCTGCTGCCGGTGCAACAACATTGGCTATTTCAACGAGTAGTAGCAAGTTGCAGTGCGGAAGCACTGACTGGCTTGCTACTACGGGTACGGGCAGCGGTACCGAAGTGGCTGATTTCAAACTTCGCTACGGCATTGATGATACTGATGCTGTACCAGCAACGCCGGCTGATTTCGGCTGCGGGGCCAATGTAGGTAGCGGAAAGAAAGAGCGCGACTGCATTGCTAACCGCTATGTTGACACGCTGCCAGGGGGCGTAACGGCAGCGCAGATTGTTGCCATCAAGGCGTGCTTGGTACTGAGGAGTGAAAACACCGACAGCAGCATCGTTAAACCGACTACGGTGACCGATTGTGCAGGTCAGCCTATTGTCGGGTCAGACAACGACAGGAAGCTCTACCGTACGTTTCGTACAACGATCGTACTCAGAAACCGTTAGGACAAGCAATGAGAGCCATTTATAAGCGCCAGCAGGGTTTTGTTCTCGTGGTATCGCTGATTCTGCTTGTCATTGTGACCATCCTGGTTGTTAACACAATGCGTGCGACAACGATGAATGAAAAGATGGCCGGCAACTACATGGATCGCAATCGAGCCTATCAAGCCGCCGAGCAGGCATTACGTCAAGGTGAAGCGGTACTGCAGAACAATGCAGACGCCTGTTTGGCTGGTTGCACTACCGCAAATGTCACCGATACAGGCGCTGCGGTGACGGTCATGCCAAACAGTTGGTCGGATACCAACGCTAAAGTTGCAGCTATCAATAATGGACAGGCGACGTCGGCAAAATTTCTGGTTAATCAGCTAAGCAATAGCTTTCTACCAACCGACAAGTTGGGTTGTAAACCCTACAGTATCATGGGGCGAGGCCAGGGAATCGATACACGTTCAGTGGTTGTATTGCAATCTGTTGCCTATGTTTGTCCTATTTCTTAAGGAATTTTATTCATGCTCAGATCCAATCGGGGTTTTACGCTGATCGAATTGATGATCACGATTGCGATCATTGGTATTTTGGCTGCAGTAGCCTTGCCAAATTATACGCAATATATTGTCAGAACCCGGCGAGTTGATGTTCAACGTCAATTGGTTGCACAAGCACAGGCAATGGAACGCTATTTCAGCACCAATGGTCGTTACACTACGACAGCAGCAGGAACAACTTGCGGAGTAACTGATCCAACCAATACTTTTTATGCGATTTCAACTGCCTGTGCGACCGCTACGACATTTACAATTACGGCAACACCAACGACAAGTAGATCCCAAGCAGGTGATGGTAATCAGGTTCTTGACAGCACTGGTACGCGCACAGGAAAGTGGACGAACTAAGCCCATGATTAATAAAGGAAAAGCCGGATAATACCGGCTTTTTTTTCGTCAAGATTTTCTAGATATCGAGTGAATTTGAAATCAATCTATTGAGTTCTTTCATATCTGGAATACCTACATACTGCTTAACAATTTTTCCGTTTTTGTCAATCAGAAAACTGGTCGGCGTCAAAGCAACATCACCAAATGCTTTGGCTAGGCTGCCATTTTTATCGTGGCTGATGATAAATGGCAAGGAAGTGCGTTTACGGTAGTTTTCAATGTATTCCGGCACATCGTAATTCATTGCAATGGCCAGGGTTTTGTAACCTTTATTCCCGTATTGCTGCTGTAACTTGATCAATTCAGGCATTTCCTGCATGCATCCGCTGCAACTGGTTGCCCAGAAGTTGACCAGCACGACCTGGCCTTTCAAAGAATTGAGTACATATTTTTGTCCATCCAATGTCGTGAAACTGACATCAGGTGCTGATTTTTTTCCGGAAACGATAAAAATGCCTGCCAGTAGAGCAAGCACAACGGCGATAACGCCTAGATAACGCGTCTTCATGATGATGTCCGTACCCAGTTCGTGCGTCGCAAGTGTACTTCACTGGGACGTTCACAGCGCTAGCTTGATGTTAAGAGAAGCATATATAAGAGTAGATAATAAGGGCGTACCGAAGCTGTGGATAAGCCGGATTCCATCATCACTTCAAGGACTTGCTTGTTGATCTCGATCGGTAGAATCCAGCCTGGCTAGTGTGGACAAGTGGTGGAGTGTTTTGTCTTCTGACACAGGAACGGACTTGCTCACAGCGAGCGCCTTGCTTACCCACAATCCAAGTCATTGATTTCATTATGGCTTTGTGAACAAGCGTATAATCCGCGGCTTTTGAGCTTCAGGAGGGGTCATGGCGATCCAGTGGTTTCCCGGTCATATGAATGCGGCGCGCAAGCAGGTCGCCGAGACCATGGCCAAGGTCGACGTGGTGATCGAGATCGTGGATGCACGTTTGCCGTTCTCCAGCAGCAATCCGATGATCGAACAGTTGCGTAAGCACCGGAACCGCCCGGCGTTGACGATCCTGAACAAGGCCGATCTGGCCGATCCCAAGCTCAACCGGGTCTGGCTGGACTGGTTCAATGCCCAGCCCAATCGCGCCGCGATGCTGCTCGGACTGGACAACAAGGCTTCGGAAGCCAAACAGATTCCGCAACGGTGTCTGAAGCTGGCACCGCATCGCACCGGTGAAACCAAGCCGCTGCGGGCCATGATCTTGGGCATTCCCAACGTCGGCAAATCGACGCTGGTCAACCTGTTGATGAGCCGGAAGATCGCCAACGTGGCAGATACCCCCGGCGTAACTAAAAGTCAGCAACGGGTCGAACTCAGTGGCGGCATGATCCTGTATGACACGCCTGGCCTGCTCTGGCCGAAGATCGAACACGATATCTGGGGCTATCGCTTAGCGATGGCAGGGTCGGTAGGTCGGAACGCCTACAACGATGAGGATGTGGCGTGGTTTGCGCTGGATGTGTTGCGGCAGCGTTATCCGGATTTTCTGCAGACCCGTTACAAAATCAAGTCGCTTGAAGGCGGTGTCGAAGAGCTGCTCGAACGGATTGGACGTCAACGAGGTGCGGTGTTGCCGGGTAACCGCGTTGACACGCAGAAGACAGCCGAACTCCTGCTGACCGAATTTCGCAGTGCAACCATCGGGCGGATGTCGTTGGAAACACCGGATGACGTAGCAAAAGAACAGGCTGAAGTCGTCGAACAACAGCGTTTGGAAGCGGAAGCGTCTTTAACTGATTCAGTTGAAAAGAGAATACAAGAGTAGAAACAAGGGGCACCTTTTTCTGTGGATAACGGTGTTTTTCCTTTTTTAATCATTGCTTTGCGTTAATGACAGCAGGGTGTCGAAGACGGGGTCGAGCTTGTGGATGGTTTGGTGGTCAAATCGACAGATTTGCTCAAACAATGCTTGTCCACATCGGAGCGATGTGCTTGTTCTTGGCTCAGGTTGTTGATTTGAAACGCATTTCAATTTTTGCTGTGGGTAAGTCGCTGTTGTTCGGGCTGGTGCTGGTGACATCTGCGCAGGCTGCGGTCGAGGTTCGTGATGACAATGGCGAACGGGTTCGCTTGTCTCAGCCGGCCAAACGAGTTGTGACGCTGGCGCCGAGCGCGACTGAGTTGGTCGCGGAGCTGGCGCCAACGTTGCTGGTCGGTGTCGACAGCGCCAGTGACTATCCCGATGTCGTGCGAACCTTGCCGCGTGTCGGTCGTTACGATGGTGCCAACGTCGAAGCGGTGCTGGCCTTGCGGCCGGATCTGGTCGTTGCATGGTCCGGTGATGCGATGGCGCGGAGTCTTGCCCAGCTTCGCGCTCAGGGCATCGCTGTTTTCATCAGCAAGCCGGCCAATCCCGATGACGTTGCCGACAATCTGCGCCGTCTGGGCATTTTGCTCGGACGTGAGAAGCCCGCCGCGGAGCGCGCGGTGTTGCTTGAGCGTCGCTATGCGGCACTGAAGGCCGAGCACATGAGCCGCCAAAGACTGAAGGTGATGCTCGAAATCAGCGCCAGGCCGTTGATGACGGTGTCGGACCGGGATTTTCTCGGTCGGGCCATTGGCGACTGCGGGGCGATCAACGTGTTCGGTGATGCGGTGGCGCCCTACCCCATCGTCAGCGTCGAAGCGGTGCTGGCCAAGGCGCCGGCGCTGATCATCAGCACGTCGGCATCGCCGGACTGGCAGCGCTGGTTGCGCTATCCGGGCCTGCCGGCGGTGGCTCAGCATCGGCTGCAAGTGCTCGACGATGATCGCCTGCTGCGCCCCGGGCCGCGACTGGTCGACGGGGTGGCTGCGCTCTGTCAGGTGATCGATGCTGCGCGACCAGCGCGGAAATGACATAGAATCGCTGCAGATCCACATAAGCCGATTGCCATGGACGTCGAATTCGCCAGTCTCGAAGACAAGCTGGGCCAGCTCGTCAGCCTTTGCCAGGCGTTGCGCGGTGAAAATCGCCAGCTGCGCCAGCAGGTGCTTGCACTGCAGCAGGACAACCAGCAACTGCAGGCCAAGGTCGATGGCGCGCGCAATCGCGTTGCGGCCATCCTCAGCAAACTGCCCGAGGACGAACAATGAACGCCACCCGTCAGCTCGACATCGTTGTCATGGGGCGGGAGTTCCGCGTGGCCTGCCCGGCCGACGAGGAAGAGACGCTCAAGCAAGCCGTGGCACTGCTCGAGGCGAAGATGCTCGAGATCCGCGGCGGTGGCAAAGTGGTCGGTATCGAGAAGATCGCCATCATGGCGGCGCTCAATCTGGCCCATGAATATCTGCATGTGCAGGCCGGCGGTTTTGACATTGGCGCGTACCAGCGTAAAATCACAGCCATGAATTCAGCGATCGACGCGGTGCTGCAGGATCAGACGGCTTTGTTCTAGATCCAATATGCACCGGTTGTTGGCGGCTACAGTGGCCGTCAACAACGCAGTCGGTCTCACCCTTCGCTTTCCTGCGGTGTTCGTTTCGGTCCAGATTCTTTGAACCGATAAGCTGTTACCCGGTCGCCAGCTTTTAAGGTGTGCCTGTTGTGAGTGTTCCCTGTACTTCGGTACTTGCCGAACGCACCTGATGGTACCCGGCCGGCGGCCACTTGAACCTGTGGGTTCAAGATGCGGACCGAAACGGCACTCGCGGGAAGCCCTTCTCCTAGGCTGACGTGTTCCACGTTGACCCCCCCCCCCAGCAAGACAAGGTCCACTGGCGCAGAACATTGCGCCAGCGCCGGGCCGCATTGCAGCCACAGCAACGTCATGCCGCCGCACGCCAGATTGCAGCCTGGGCGCGAGCGGCCGGCCTGTTGCGACGTGGCCGCCGGCTCGCGGCGTATGTGCCGACCGGCAGCGAGTGTTCGACCTGGCCGCTGATGCTGGCTGCGCAGCATTCCGGTTGCCGGGTTTATCTGCCCATCGTGCCGCGTCGCGGGCGCAAGCTGTCGTTTGTGCGTTTCGACGAGCACGCGGTCTGGCAGCTCGGGGCCTACAACATTCCCGAGCCGCGACATGCCGAGCACTGCAAGGCACGTGCGCTCGATGTCGTGTTCATTCCCTTGGTCGGTGTCGACAGGCAACTGCGGCGACTCGGCCAGGGCGGCGGCTACTACGACACGACCTTCCACTTCCGCCGTACACGCCGGCACTGGCGGCGGCCGCTGCTGGTCGGCATCGCTTTTGACTGCCAGCGCGTCGACACCTTGCCGGCCGATCGCTGGGATCTCGGGCTCGATCTGTTGATCACCGAATCGGGCCTGCATCGCCGGCCGATCTGAGCGTCTGCTAAACCGTTTTGGCATTGCCAATAAGGTGAAAACCGACTTAGATCAAACATCCGCACAGTTTTACACTCGGCAAGCGCAAAATTTCACACGTTGGAAACGGACTCGCACTCTAGAATCAGGGGCGAATACATAGTCCGTAGGCATAAATCAGCCTGCGTGACCTGAAAAAACAGAAATCCGTTGAAAATCAACAAGAGGTTGTCGATATGACTGCATCCCATCGCCTTGAGCTTCTCGCGCCGCTGAGCGGCCTGCTGGTCCCGATCGAACAAGTACCGGATCCGGTATTTGCCCAGAAAATGGTTGGCGATGGCGTGTCGATCGACCCGACGTCGAACGTGTTGCTGTCGCCGGTTGCCGGCAAGATCACCCAACTGCATTCGGCCCGTCATGCGGTGACGATTACGACGGTCGAAGGCATCGAAGTGCTGATTCACATCGGCCTCGATACCGTGATGCTCAAGGGCGACGGTTTCAGTGCCAAGGTCAAGGAAGGCGATACCGTCGCCGCCGGCCAGCCGCTGATCGAATTCGATGGAGACGCTGTCAGCCGCAAGGCGCGCAGCCTGCTGACCCAGATGGTCATCACCAACAGCGACCGCGTGGCCCGTTTTGTCGTGGGCAACGGTTTTGTCCGCGCCGGCCAGACCGTCGCACTGACACTGGAACTCGCCAGCGCCCAAAGCGCCGCGACCGCCGCTGCGAGCACGGAAGGCGATGTGCAATCCGAACCGGTGCGCGTGCCTAACCCGACTGGTCTGCACGCCCGCCCGGCCGCCGTCGTCGCCAACCTGGCCAAAACCTTCACCTCAACCGTCAAGCTCGTGCGCGGTGACGAAAACGCCAATGCCAAGTCGGTCGTCGCGATCATGGGTCTCGAAGTCCAGTACGGCGACGAAATCCGCGTCAAGGCAGCCGGTCCGGATGCTGCCGCTGCGGCCAAGGCGGTCGCCGAAATGATCGCCCAGGGTTCGGGCGAAGAGGTCGGTGGTGTGATTTCGCCGGCCGCTCAGAAACATCTGGCGAAAACCAAGCGCGCGGTGCCGGCCGCCAAGCCGAAATCGGGCGATCCGAATGTGCTGCTGGGCGTCTCGGCGTCACCGGGCCTGGCCGTCGGCCAGATCTTCCAGGTCCGCCAGGAAGCGATCGAAGTCGCCGAACAGGGCCGCGATGCCCAGTTCGAACGCGCCAAGCTCGATGCGGCGCTCAAGGATGCCGGGCACCAGCTCGAAGTGCTGAAGAGCGAAATCACCGATGCATCGAAGGCGGAAATTTTCGCCGCGCACCAGGAACTGCTCGAAGACCCGGATCTGCTCGATATCGCCATCAACGGCATCAGCAGCGGCAAGAGCGCCGGCTTTGCGTGGAAGACCGCGTTCTCGACCTACGCCGACAAGCTCGCAGCGCTGAAGAACGAAGTGCTCGCCGGGCGTGCCAATGACATCCGCGACGTCGGTCGCCGCGTGCTGCGCATCATTGCCGGCGTCAAGGAAGCCGAACTGGCGGTGCCGGACAACGCGATCCTGATCGCCGAAGACCTGACCCCGTCGGACACCGCCAGCCTCGACCGCGAAAAGGTCCTTGGCTTTGCCACCGTCGGCGGCGGCGCTACCAGCCACGTCGCGATCCTCGCGCGTTCGCTGAATATCCCGGCGATCTGTGGCATCGACGAAGACGCACTGCAGCTGGCCAACGGCACCGCAGTGATTCTCGACGGCAGCAAGGGCTCGCTGCGCAAGAATCCGTCGGACGCCGAAGTGGCGCAGATTCGCGAAGCGCAGGTCAAACAGGCCAAGCTGCGTGCCGAGGAACTCGCCGCGGCGCATCAGGCGCCGGTGACGACCGATGGTCACCACATCGAAGTCGTCGCCAATATCGGCGGTCTCGACGAAGCCAAACAGGGTGTCGAACTCGGCGGCGAAGGCGTCGGCCTGCTGCGCAGTGAATTCCTCTACCTCGACCGTGCCGATGCGCCGACCGAAGAAGAGCAGACGCAGATTTACACCGATATCGCCAAGGCGCTCGGTACCGAGCGCACCTTCGTCGTGCGTACGCTCGACGTCGGTGGCGACAAGCCGCTTCCCTACCTGCCGCAACCGGCCGAAGAAAACCCCTTCCTCGGCGTGCGCGGCGTGCGGCTGTGCCTGGCCGAGCCGGAAATGTTCCGCGTGCAGATCCGCTCGGTGCTGCGTGCCGCGCCGTTCTCCAAGCTGCACATCATGTTCCCGATGATCGCAACGCTCGATGAGCTGCGCGCTGCCAAGGCCATCGTTGCCGAGGAAAAGGCCGCGCTGAACATCAGCGCCGACGTCAAGGTCGGCATCATGGTCGAAGTGCCGTCGACCGCGGTGATGTCCGAGCTCTTCGCCAAGGAAGCGGATTTCTTCTCGATCGGCACCAACGACCTGACCCAGTACACGCTGGCAATGGACCGTGGCCATCCGAAGCTGGCCAAGCAGGCCGATGCACTGAACCCGGGCGTCCTGCGTTTGATCGCGATGACGGTCAAGGGGGCGCACGCTCAGGGCAAATGGGTGGGTGTCTGCGGCGGGATCGCTTCCGATCCGCAAGCCGTGCCGCTGCTGATCGGTATTGGCGTCGACGAGCTGTCGGTCAGCGTGCCGGCGATTCCGTCGATCAAGGCCATGGTGCGTCGCCTGTCGAAGGCCGATTGCCAGAAGCTCGCGGCCGAAGTGCTGCAGCTGGGCACCGCTGCCGAAGTGCGCGAGCGCCTCGGCAAGGCCGCCGGCTAAAACCAACAGTGTCCCGCGCGGTCGCTACACCCGCGCGGGCCTGTCGTTCGCTTGCTCGTCGCGAACGCAAGAAAGACGCCGTATCCAGCGGCGCTTGTGTATATAAAAAAATCAAGCCCTGAGGACTCTCGGGCTTCAGAACGCACTCGGATAGGAGTGATCAAAACATGATCAATGCCGCATTTGCCTTTCTGCAAAAGATCGGCAAGGCGCTGATGCTGCCGGTAGCCGTGCTACCCGTGGCCGGCCTCTTGCTGGGTATCGGCAGTTCCAACTTTTCCTTCATCCCTGACATCGTCAACCAGATCATGGCGCAGGGCGGCGGGGCGATTTTCGGCAATCTGCCGATCATCTTCGCCGTCGGCGTGGCGCTCGGCCTGACCGAGAATGATGGGGTCTCCGCGGTCGCCGCGGTGGTCGGCTTCGTCGTGATGATCGCGACGCTTGGCGTGATGGCGACCTATTTCGGTATCGAACCGGCGACCGTGATGGGTATGAAGTCGATGGAAACCGGCGTGTTCGGCGGCATCATCATCGGCGCCGTCGCAGGCGGGCTGTTCAATCGCTACTACCGGATCGAACTTCCGTCCTACCTGGGCTTCTTTGCCGGCAAGCGTTTCGTGCCGATTGTTACCGGTATCGCGGCAATCATTGTCGGTGTGATCCTGTCATTCATCTGGCCGCCGATCCAGCATGCCATCGACATTTTCTCGCACTGGGCCGCGGCCGGTGACCCGCGTTCGGCGGCGACCGTCTATGGTGTGGTCGAGCGGATGCTGGTGCCATTCGGCCTGCACCACATCTGGAACGTGCCGTTCTTTTTCGAGATCGGTTCGTACACCGACGCTGCCGGCAAGGTCGTCCATGGCGACATCAACCGCTTCTTCGCCGGTGATCCGACCGCGGGCATCCTGTCGGGTGCGTTCTTCTTCAAGATGTTCGGCCTGCCGGGTGCGGCGATCGCGATCTGGCATACCGCCAAGCCGGAGAACAAGGTCAAGGTCGGCGGCATGATGGTCGCCGCGGCGCTGACCTCGTTCCTGACCGGCATTACCGAACCGATCGAGTTCTCCTTCCTGTTCGTCGCGCCACAGCTCTACGTGATCCACGCGCTGCTGGTGGGTACCGCGCAGTTCATCGCCAACACGCTGAACATGCACATGGGCTTCACGTTCTCGCAAGGCGGCATCGACTTCCTGCTGTTCAACGCCTTCGGCAAGTACGCGCAGAACTGGTGGTGGACGCTGATCCTCGGCCCGATCTACTTCGTCATTTACTACACGGTGTTCCGTTTCTTCATCACCCGTTTCAACCTCAAGACCCCGGGTCGCGAGGACGAAGAGGTCGCCGAGTCCGGCGTTGCCGGTGATGATCGTTCGGGCATGTCGCAGCAACTGGTGCTGGCCTTTGGCGGTCGCAAGAACATCCAGTCGCTCGACGCGTGCATTACCCGTCTGCGCATTTCGGTGGCCGATCCGACCCGCGTCGACCAGGCCAAGCTGAAAGCGCTTGGTGCTGCCGGGGTCATGCAGGTCGGCAACAATATGCAGGCGATCTTTGGTACCCGTTCGGAGAACCTGAAGACCGATATGCAGGCCTATCTGAAGACCGCTGGCGCCGAAGCCGATGGTCCGGTGGTGGCACCGGCTGCGGTCGCCGCAGCGCCGGTCGCAGCCGCGACGACAGCGGTCAGCGACGCGACCCGCCAGCAGGCTGAAGCCGTGCTCAAGCTGCTCGGTGGCAAGGCCAATCTGCACGAGGTAGAGGCCGTTGCGGTGACGCGCGTGCGCGTGACGCTGAAGGATCTGGCGCTGTTGCAGCAGGGTGAGCTCGAAAAGGCCGGCATCGCCGTGATGCCGGTCAGCGACAAGGTCGCGCACCTGATCATCGGCAACGACGCCGAAGCCTTGGCCAAGTTGTTGAAGTAAGCGCTGGCAAGCGCCAGACAAAACGGCGTGCCGGATGGCACGCCGTTTTTCGTTACCGGTGAATGGCCGACCGGCCTCGTGTTGTCGTGGTGACTGCGATACGCTGACGCGATACGGTGAATGAAGGGGAAACGGATGAACAAGCCGATCGTGATCCAGGGAGCGATGCAGGTCGAAGTCGCGGCGCTGGTCGCCCTGCTCGACGACGTCGTCATCGAGACCGGCGGCGGCTGGACGTTCTGGCTCGGGCAACTGGCCGGCGTACCGGTGGTGATCAGCCGCACCGGCATGGGCATGAGCAACGCCGCCGCTGCAACGGCCATTGCGCTTGAGCGTTATGCCCCCGCGGCGGTGATCAACCAGGGTACTGCCGGTGGCCACGATCCGGCGCTGTTGCCGAACGATCTGGTACTCGGTGCGCGCGTCATCCACCTCGGCGCGTTCCAGAGCCCGTTCCGCGATGCCGGGGCCGGCAGCGACACGCTGGCATGGCGGCCACTCGATCTGATGGACCAGAGCGAAACAGCCAATTTCACCATGCCGGTACCGATGTCGTTCGATGCCGATCCGGACTTGCTGGCGATGGCGCGCGAGGTCGAGCATGCCACCGGCCGGGTCGTCGACGGTGTGATCGGCTCGTCCGACGTCTGGAACAACGAACTCGACCGGATCGCGCACTTTCACGCGCGCTACGGCACCCTGGTCGAGGAAATGGAGGCCGCGTCGGTCGCACAGGTCTGCGGCCAGTACCGTGTGCCCTTCCTGTGCGTACGCGTCGTGTCGAACAACATCGTCAACGGTTCGGCGCACGATGTGGCGACCGCCAACGCATGTCAGCGCTTTGTCGCCGCGCTGACGCAGCGGTATCGACAACCGGTCGCAGCGTTGCTGCGGTCCCGCTCACCGGCCGAGGAGCAATGATGAACCTGACCATCTATCACAACCCGCGCTGCAGCAAATCGCGCGAAACGCTGGCCTTGTTGAACGAGCGCGGGCTGGCACCCGACGTCGTCGAGTATCTCGTGACGCCGCCGGATGCTGCGACCTTGCAACGCTTGCTCGATCTGCTCGGGCTGTCGCCGCGCGAGCTGATGCGCCGCAAGGAAGATGAGTACGCCGAACTGGCGCTTGATAATCCGCAGCTCGACGACGCGGCATTGATTGCGGCAATGGTCGCCCACCCGCGCTTGATCGAGCGCCCCATTGTCGTCGTCGATGGCGTCCGCGCCGCGATTGGTCGACCGCCCGAAGCGGTGCTCGCGCTGCTCGGCTGAGGCCGTCGCGTCGAGGCGCTACCTTCGGTCATTTCGCGAGCCATCTCTGGGACATCGGGCGGCGGGGCTTGGCGGGGCGGTCTAAGTTGAAAATCGACTGTACGAGGAGGAGCGCGCAATGAAGCTGTGGAGTGAGTCATTTCATGACGGCAGCCCGATTCCGGGTGAATTCGCTTTTGGCATTCCCGACGAGGCACAGCATGTCGCCCTGTCTGCCAACCGCAACCCGCAACTGGCATGGCGTGATGCGCCAACGGGCACTAAGTCGTTTGCATTGCTGGTCCATGATCCCGATGTGCCGAGCCGTGGTGACGACGTCAACCAGCCCGATCGGGAAGTGCCGGCGACCTTGCCGCGCGTCGATTTCTTCCACTGGTCGCTGGTCGATATCCCGGCCTCGGTACGCGCGATCGCTGCCGGTGAGCACGCCGATGGCGTGACGATCGGCGGCAAGGCGGGGCCGGCAGCGCCACAAGGCTATCGTCATGGCCTCAACGATTTCACCGGCTGGTTTGCCGGGGACAAGGCGATGGCCGGCCAATATTTCGGTTACGACGGCCCCTGCCCGCCCTGGAATGACGCGCTGACGCATCGGTACGTATTCACGCTGTATGCGCTGGATATAGAACGGCTTGCCGTCGATGGTCCGTTCACCGGTGAAGATGTCCGCAAGGCCATGTCCGGGCACGTGCTCGGCGAGGCACGCCTGACCGGCACATATACGCTGAACCGGCGCCTGCGATCACTCGATGGTCGTGCCGATGGCGATTTCCATCAGGTGTCGTGCGACGCGCTCGACTATCTCGAGATCGCCTGCATGGGGCGCTACAAGCTGCATCTTGAGCTGGTCGGTGGCGATTCGACGATCGGTCTGGCGCAGGATATTCGCGATCATGGCCATGCCGAGTATCTGGTGCTCGGCACTCACAACGGCGATATCGAAATCCGCTTCGATCACATCCGCGCGCTGACGCCGCTGACCCCGGGAGCGCGCTTCGGTCATGTGACCTTGCGCTAAAACGCGCAAAAAAAACCCGGCGCCGCGATGCGGCGCCGGGTTTCTTCGTGGCTGATTCAGCCGCGACGGATCATGCCCGCCTGTCCGGCAAGGCCACCGCTGCCGGCCAAGGTCGGCCGCGTACTGGGCGAGGTATCGACTCTTGCCGGCTTCTCGGCCTGTTGCGGCAGCACATGGCCGAAGATGGGAGCAACCGGGCTGTCGTATACCGTCTCGGCGTCGGTCTGCACCTGAATCTGTTCGAGTCCGGTTCGCGTGATCGTCGTCACTTCGTGGATGCCAGCCGCCAGTGGCGAGAATGTCAGTAGCAGGTCGCGGCTCAGCAGGCCAACCTGTTTGCCGACGGTTTCCTCCGGGTTGTCGCGATACAGCACGGTGGTCCATTGCCGCTTGGCGACATTCGGGGCCGGCTTGCCGCTGAACAGATCACTGAGGAATTGCAGCGGCGTACGGCTGCGTTCGGTCAGCGATTGCACATGCCATTGCAGGTCGGAGCCATACAGGAACAGGTCGAGCCGATCGCGCTCGGTGGCCGATTTCCAGTCGAACACGCAACCGATGGCCTTGATGTAGCCGGGCTCGTCCGGTCGCTGCGACTGCGCGCGGATCGTCGCGGCGATATTCGCGCGGATCGGCAGTGGTCCGGATGGCAGATACAGCTCGCCGTCGACCTCGGTTCCGCTGCGGACGTCATCCGGCAGTTGTGCGTACAACCTGAAGCCCGACGACGATATGTCGTCGACCGTGCCGTACGTGGTGGTGCCGTTCGGGAAGTGCAGCTGAGCCGGTAGCGGAATCGGGAAGCGGTACTCGTGGCGGCGGCTCTGGCTGCTGGCACGGGTGAACAGCAGCATCAGCAGCGCCAGCCCGCCGTTGATCACCGCCCAGATCGTATTGGCGATCAGGCTGTCGAGTGGCAGCTTGCCAAAATAGGCATACATCGTCAGGCCAATCGGAACGGCGGCGATCGAGAGCACCATGATCAGGAATTGCGGCATCACGAAGCGGCGATAGCTGCTGCCGGTTACTTCCTTGCTGGTGACGTTGAACTTCAGCTTGCCGCGGAACGCTGCCAGTGTTGCCCAGGCGAAGGCCCAGAAGCGGGCGAAGTTGTATTGCTCGATCATCAGCGATCGGCCATAGCCGCGGCTGATTTCCTCGTACATGAAGAACGTCAGCACGATGTACGGGATGAAACGGATCAGAAAGCCTTCGCTGAAGCTCGAGATCGGCGATAGCCCGGTGGTCAGCACGATGATCGGCGCGAGGTAGAAAAAGCCTTTTTGCCAGCCGTCGAAATAGGTACTCATCGATGCGAGGTAGTTGAGCCGCTGTGCGAAGGTCAGCCCGCGCGAGAACAGGATGCCCTCGCGACGCCAGATCTGCATGGCGCCCTGACCCCAGCGGATACGCTGCTTGATGAAGGGGACGATCGATGCCGGCGCGATGCCGAATGCCAGCGAATGCGGGTGGTAGACCGATGCGAACCCGGCCTTGTGCAGCTTCAGCGAGGTGTGCAGATCCTCGGTGACGGTGCCGGTGGCAAAGCCACCGATCGTGTCGAGCGAGGAGCGGCGCAGGACCGCGCAACTGCCGCAGAAGAACGCGGCGTTCCAGTAGTCCTTGCCGCGCTGGATGACGCGGAAGAACAGCGACTGCTCGGTCCAGACCGTGGTCTGCTTGTTTTTGCGGTGCTGGTACGAATCGAGGTTGAAGAAGTCCTGCGGGGTCTGGACGAAGGACACCTTGGGATCGTTGAAGTAGCCCAGCGTCTCGATCAGGAAACGGCGCGCCGGTGCGTGGTCGGCATCGAAGACTGCGACGAAGTCGGCACGGCTTTGCGCCAGCCCGGCGTTGAGATTGCCGGCTTTGGCGAACTCGTTGTCGCCGCGGGCGTGATAGCTGCAGCCCAGTTCGGCAGCCAGCTGCGCCATTTCCGGCCGGTTGCCGTCGTCCAGCAGCCAGACCTTGTGGGGATAATCCATGCCGATCGCGGCGAGCAAGGTGTGGCGGACCAGGCTGACCGGTTCATTCAGCGAAGTGACGAACACGTCGACGCTCAGCCCGGGGGGCGCGTCCGGCATGTCGCGTTCGGCGAGTCGCCAAGTCATGACCAGATGCAGCAAGGCGGTGAAGAAACCGTACAGCTCGGCGACGTAGAGCAGCACCGAAAAGATCGGTGCCTCGGGGTTGAACACGGTAGGTCGCCAGCTCAGGTAGATGAAGGCGATGATCAGGTAGGCGATGACGACGAGTATTTGCGCCGGGCGCAGCGACTCGTAACGGATGCCGTTGGCTTTGCTCATGATGCGGCTCTCCTGCAAGACCCGTGCCGCTTGGCTGGCCCGAGTAGGCCGCGGCGGGTCGTTTTCTATTGAGCGGAGCTGTCAAAATGCGAATAGCTCTGACTTTTCTTACTTATAAGATTCACGCTAGCACCACGCTGCAGGCTTTGCGCAGCAAATGACAGCCGGCAATCGAGCCACCCAGGCGTGCGGGGGGGCTGGGGCGCCGAGGGTTACCGGGCGTGACAGGTGCACTACCGGCGTTCCGGCTCTACACTCTGGGGCTGATAAACCCGTGGAATCTGCCCGTGATTACCCAGAGCCATTTTGTCGACCTGCCGACCGCTACCGGCAGCATGCGCACCTATGTCCACCGTCCGTCCGGTGACGGCCGGTATCCGGCGGTGCTGTTCTATTCGGAAATTTTCCAGCAGACCGGGCCGATCGAGCGCGCGGCACGGCTGCTTGCCGGCCACGGCTATGCGGTCCTGGTGCCCGAGGTGTTCCATGAACTGAATCCGGCCGGAACGGTGCTTGCCTACGACGACGCCGGTCGCGACAAGGGCAATGCCGACAAGGCGGCCAAGCCGGCGGAAAGCTATGACAGCGACAACCGGGCGATGCTGGCCTGGCTGGCGAGCCAGTCGTGGTACGACGGCCACGTCGGCGCGATGGGCTTTTGCATCGGTGGCCATCTGGCGTTCCGCGCGGCGCTGCAGCCCGAGATCGCTGCGACGGCGTGCTTCTACGCCACCGACCTGCACTCGAACACGATCCCGAACGGCCCGGGTCAGCACAGCATGGACCGGCTCGCCGAGATCAAGGGCGAGCTGTTGATGATCTGGGGCAAGCAGGACCCGCATATTCCGGCTGCCGGCCGGGCGCTGGTGTACCAGAAGCTGGCCGACGCCGGCCTTGACTACACCTGGCATGAGTTCAATGGCCAGCACGCCTTCATGCGCGACGAGGGCGAGCGCTACGACGCACAGCTGGCGCTGACCGGTTACCGGCTGGCGCTCGATCTGTTCGGCCGCGTACTGCGCGATTGAGCTTCAGTTGATCGACAGCGCCGCGTCGACGACAAAATCCTGACCGGTGCAGCCGCGGCTGGCGCGCGAGGCGAGAAACAGCGCCATGTGCGCACAGTCGCTGGCGTCGAGCCGGAACTTCAGCGCCTGCTGGTCGATAAAGCGCTGCTCCATGTCCGGCGTGCCGGCGTCCTGCCAGAGCCGCACCTGCTTGTCGGTGCGGATCGCGCCGGGGACGATGCTGTTGACGCGGATGCCGGCCGGCCCGAGATCCTTGGCCAGCGTGCGCGTCAACCCGTGGATGGCCGCCTTGGCGGTGGTGTAGGCCGGCATCGTCGGGTTGCCGCGCATCCAGGCGATCGAACCCAGATTGATGATGGTGCCGTTGCCGCGCGCGCTCATGCCCGCTACGACCGCCTGCGTGGCGAACACGTGGTGGCGCAGATTGGTCGCCAGCGCGTCGTCCCAGTAGTCCGGGGTCAGGCCGGCCAGATCGTGGCGGTCGTCGCGTGCGGCGTTGTTGATCAGCACGTCGATGCCGTGCCACATCGCGTCGACCTCGGCGATCGCCGCCTGCAGCGCGGCGATGTCGCGGACATCGCAGTGCAGGTAGTGCATCGGCGCATCCGGGTGCCTGGCCAGCAAAGCATTGGCCGCTGCGTCGTCGATGTCGACAAAGGCGACCTTGGCGCCCTGCGCCAGAAAGGCTTCGACCAGTGCTTCACCGATGCCCGACGCGCCGCCGCTGATCAGCACGCGCTGGCCGGCGAGGTCGGCGTAATGGACTTCGGTGTAACTCAGCGCGTTGGGCATGATGCGTCCTTTGGGGCGGATTCGATGCCGATAATCTAACGCGCGACCGCCACGGTCGGCACGTAGAAATGTCAACCCGGGCGCGGATTTTCGCGCCGGCCATCGCGAGAAGTCATTACAGAATCATGCCGCTTACATCGGCTACACTCGCAGGGCCATGCCCATGGAGCCCACGATGTCCGATTCCGCCCGCGCCGACTGGCTGCGCCGCCTGCCCAAGACCGAACTGCACCTGCATATCGAGGGCACGCTCGAGCCCGAACTGATGTTCGCGCTGGCGCGCCGCAACGGCGTGACCCTGCCGTACCCGGATGTCGACGCGCTGCGCGCCGCCTACGATTTCCACAATCTGCAGTCCTTCCTCGACCTGTACTACGCCGGCGCCGGCGTGCTGCTGACCGAGGCGGATTTCTACGACCTGACCTGGGCTTACCTTGAGCGCGCGCACGCCGATCACGTCGTCCACGTCGAGATCTTCTTCGACCCGCAAACGCATACCGACCGCGGCGTGCCGTTCGAGACCGCGCTGGCCGGCATCCGCCGCGCGCTGGTCGACGGCGAGGCGAAGTTCGGCATCGGCTTCAAGCTGATCCTGTGCTTCCTGCGGCATCTGTCCGAAGACGCCGGTTTTGCCACGCTGGAGCAGGCGCTGCCTTATCTGGACCAGATCGACGGCGTCGGCCTCGATTCGAGCGAGCGCGGCCATCCGCCGGAGAAGTTCGCGCGGCTGTTTGCCCGCTGCAAGCAGCTCGGCCTCGCCCGGGTTGCCCACGCCGGCGAGGAAGGCCCGGCCGATTACGTCTGGCAGGCGATCAGGCTGCTCGACGTCGCCCGCATCGACCATGGCGTGCGTGCGCTTGAAGACGACGCGCTGGTCGCGTACCTGGCCGAACACCGGATTCCGCTGACCGTATGCCCGCTGTCGAACATCAAGCTGCGGGTGTTCGACACGCTGGCCGAGCACCCGCTGCGCACGCTGCTCGAACGCGGTCTGATCGCGACGATCAACTCGGACGATCCGGCCTATTTCGGCGGCTACGTCGGCCAGAACTGGCTGGCCTGTGCCGACGCGCTGAACCTGACGCGCGCCGAGCTGGTGCAGCTGGCCAAGAACGGCATCGAGGCCAGCTGGATGGACGACGCCGCCAAGGCGCGCTGGTACGCCGACATCGACACGCTGGCCTTTGATCCGGCCTGATACGGAAATCTTCATGCGCAATATCAGCCGCAAGCACCGGCAGAGCATCGGCAAGGCCATCCGCGACCAGGTGTCGCGTTCGGCGCATGCGCACTGGCCGCAACACCGCGAGCGCGATCCGGTCGCGCTGATCGAAGCGTCGAGCGTCGGCCGGGTGCCGGCGCTGGTGCCGCTGCGCTATGGCCGGATGCAGGCGTCGCCGTTTGCCTTCTTTCGCGGTACCTCGCTGCTGCAGGCGCACGATCTGGCCGGCAGCGTCGATACCGGCCTGGCGACGCAGATCTGCGGCGACTGCCATCTGATGAACTTCGGCGTCTACGCGACGCCCGAGCGCAATCTGATCTTCGACATCAACGATTTCGACGAAACCCATCCGGGGCCGTGGGAGTGGGACATCAAGCGGCTGGCGGTCAGCGCCGTGCTGGCGGCGCGCGAACGCGGTCTTGGCGACCACGCGGCGCGCGATCTGGTCCGCAAGCTGGTGCAGACGTACCGGATCCGCATGGCCGGCTACGCGCGGATGAGCGAGCTCGAACTGTGGTGCGAGAAGATCGGCTTCGACGCGCTGAAGGCGTCGGTCGCCGATCCGGCGATCGTCGCCAAGCTCGACCAGAGCGCCGCCAAGGCGCGCAAACGCACGCACGACCGCTTGCTGCCGAAGATCACCACCGAGGTCGACGGCACCTTGCGGCTGGTCGACAACCCGCCGGTGATCTTCCACCTCAACAACGAACACTCGCTACTGCCCGACGATGACGCCATGCGGCAGGCCGCCGACATGCTCGACATCATGCAGCCGAGCTATGCAGGCTACCTCACCACCTTGCAGGACGACCGGCGCCAGCTGCTGTCGCGCTACCGGATGGTCGACATCGCCTTCAAGGTGGTCGGCGTCGGCAGCGTCGGTACCCGCTGTCTGGTGATCCTGTTGATGGACGAGCACGATCAGCCGCTGTTCCTGCAGCTGAAGGAGGCGCGCGAATCGGTGCTCGCCAGCGTGCTGCCGCCGGCACCGTATCCGCATCAGGGCCAGCGTGTCGTCTCCGGTCAGCGCTTGATGCAGGCGAGCAGCGATTTCTTCCTCGGCTGGCTGGTCGGTCCGACCGGGCGGCACTACTACGTGCGGCAGCTGCGCGACATGAAGCTGTCGGCGCGGCTGGAAACCTACGACAACGACATGCTCGAGGCCTATATCGGCTCGTGCGGCTGGACGCTGGCGCGTGCGCACGCCAAGGCCAGCGGGCTGTCGGCCGAGATCGCTGGCTATCTCGGCAGCAGCGACACCTTCGACAATGCGATTGCCGACTATGCGCTGCGCTATGCCGACCAGACCGAGGCGGACTATGCGCTGTTTCGCAAGGCAATTGCCGAGGGACGCCTGCCGGTGCAGTTGCCGGAGGAGTGACTGGGTTTGGGCGGGGGAGTTATAGCGCCTTCGGCGCGGTATTTTCAGATGCCGGTTCCGCCCGGCGGACGGGTTCTTTTCTTGCGTCGCCAAGAAAATGAACCAAAAGAAGGCGACCCGCGCCCTACGGCCCTCCGGGCTGCCCGCGATCGGTCGCAAGCCAAGCGATCAGACCGCTTGTCTCGCTCCACTCCTCGGCGCTGGTAAACGGGAAAAAGGCGGTGCATTTTTCACCGCAGCCAGCATGCCTCCCAGATCCCCTCAGTAGCGCCGAGCAGCGCAACCGGACGCGGGGCTGCGGGGCCTGGCTGTCTGAGCTCGCCACAGGGCGAGTTCAGGACCCCGCCGCGTTTGGCGCGCAGTGCAGGGGCGCCATTTCTTTGGATACTTTCTTAGGCGAAGCAAAGAAAGTATCCCGTTCGCGTGGCGGAGCGCGCATCAAACGTTCTCATCTTGCGCCGCAGGCGCTAAGCCTTAGAGATGGTCAAGTTTTGTTGCCTGATCAACGCATCGCGATAACCCGCGGTTATTACCGCCGACTCCCCCATTTAGCCAAACCGCTCATGTCGATCGCCGGCGTGCGCCCGGTGATCAGTTCGGCCAGTAGCTGGCCGCTGCCGCAGGCCAGCGTGAAGCCGAGCGCGCCGTGGCCGACGTTGAGCCAGACGTTGCGGTAGCGCGTGGCGCCGAGCAGCGGCATGCCGGTCGGCGTCGCCGGGCGCATGCCGGCCCATTCGATCGCGGCATCGTGATCGCCGGCATCGGGGAAGGTGGCGCGGGCCTGGTCGCGCAGCACCGCCAGCCGTTTCCGATCGGGCGAGGCGTCGAAGCCGACGATGTCGACCATCGCGGCGATGCGCAGTTGCGTGCCGATGCGCGCGTAGACGATCTTGCGGTCGTAATCGGTGATGCTGGTCTCGGGCGGCGTGTGCCGGACGTCGATCGGCAGCGTCAGGCTGTAGCCCTTGAGCGGGTACAGCGGCAGCCGGATGCCGGGCAGGCCGAGGTCGCCGCTGCGGTGGCCAGCGGCGATGACCAGATGGTCGAAGGGCAGCATCCCGTCGCCGATCATCACGCCAGCGGCCTGGTCGTTCTTGTGGATGATTCGCGAGACCCGCCGGCCGGTCAGCAATGTGCAGCGGTGCGACGCCAGCAGTTTTTCCGCCAACCGCTTGCAGAAGGCGTGGCAGTCGGCGACTTCCTCGTCGGGCGTGTAGATGCCGCCGATGAAGGGGCCGGCCGGCAGCGCCGGTTCGACGCGCAGGCAGTCATCGGCGCTCAGCACCTGCTGCGCGCCGGCGTCGGCCAGATGCCGTGCCGCGCGGGTGAAGCTGTCGCGATCGCGGAAAGCGACGAGCTTGCCGTTGCGGCGCCAGCCGAAATCGCCAAGGCCGTCGTCACGCCTCCATTGCGCCAGCGTCGCCTGGCTGTGCAGCGCTAGCCGCAGCAGGTGCGCGCTGTTGCGGCGGTTGACCGAGCCGCGGCAGGCGAGCACGAAGGCGGCGAGCCAGCGCCACTGCGCCGGATCGAGCCGCGCTTGCAGTTTCAGCGGCGCATCGTCGCGGCCCAGCCAGCCCAGCGCCTGCAGCGGCACGCCGGCATCGGCCAGCGGCGCGACATAGCGGTAGGACAGCTGGCCGCCGTTGGCAAAGCTGGTCTCGGTGCCGACGTGTTCACGCGCCTCGATGATCGTGACGCGGTGGCCGTCGCGAACCAGCGCCCAGGCCGTGGCCAGCCCGATGACGCCGCCGCCGATGATGCCGATCCCTGCCATGCGAACGCCTGTTGAACCACCTTGATGACATTCACCTTAATCCGCAGTGACAGCGCCGCGACAATGAATAAACATGGTCTTTGTATAAGCAAAGGTTATGGGCAATGCGGCTACGGCATATCGAAGTGTTTCAGGCGATCCGCCAGAGCGGGTCGGTCAGCGGCGCGGCGCAACTGCTGCACGTGTCGCAGCCGGCGGTGACCAAGGTGCTGCAGCACGCCGAGCTGCAACTGGGGTTTCCGCTGTTTCTGCGCGTGCGCGGCAAGCTGCAAGCGACGCCGGAGGCGCTCGAACTCGAACGCGAGATCGCCAAGGTCAGCGAAAGCCTGCAATCGGTGCGGCGGCTGGCGCAGAACCTGCGCAACAACCCGGGCCGGACCTTGCGCATCGGCGCGACACCGGCCTTGGCGCTGTCGCTTCTTCCACAACTTATCACCAGCTGGCTCACACGTTATCCCCGGAGCAGCTGCGAGTTATCCACACATCACACCCGCGAGCTGGTGCAGGGGCTGATGATGCGCGAGCTCGACGTCGGCCTGACGCTGAAACAGCCCGACCACCCGGGGCTGGCGGTGCAGACCATTGCTACCGGTACGCTGGTCGCGCTGGCGCCGGGCGGCTTCTGGCCTCAGTCTCAGGCCGATATGCCGCTGGCGCTCAAGGACTTGGCCGGCACATCGCTGGTGGGCCTGTCGACCGATGATCCGCTGTCGGCGCTGCTCGAACACCACCTCGCCGTGGTCGACCCGCCGCCGCGCGTGCGCATCGCCGTGCAGACTTATCCACTGGCGCGTGCACTGGTCGAGGCCGGCGCCGGCGTGGCGATCGTCGACCCGTTTACCGCACTCGGCGCCGACCCGGCCACGACGATGATCCGGCCGCTGGCACCGGCGCTGCCGATGACGCTGTACGCGCTGACCCGCGCCGACGAAACGGCGTCGCACCCGCTGACGACGCTGCTGGAGCTGGTCGCGGCGCGGGCGGGCGAGCTGGTGAAGCAGCTTGATGCGACGTGAGACCACGTTCAGCGGCGGCGCATCAGCAGCGACGGCATCGCAATGCCGATCGTCAGCGCCAGCAGGATCATCGCCGCGCGGACGATGCTGCTGCCGGCCTCGACCAGATAGGCCTCGCCGGACTGGCCGGCGGCAAGGCCCGAGAGCTTCATCAGCGCGTGCACGGCCTCGTACATCGATACGCCGGGCACCATAGGGATTGCCGCCGAGATTGCGAACACCGGCGCCGCCAGCCGTACGCGACGGGCCCAGACTTCGGCTAGCGCGCCGATTGCCAGCGCGGCGATCAGCGTTCCGAGGGTGATGTCGATACCGGCATGCATCACGACATCGCGCAGCAAGCGGCCGACGACGGCGAGAATGGCTGCCGGCCACAAGGCGCGCGGTGGCGCGTTGAACAGCAGCGCGAAACCGAGCGCCGCCGGTGCGGCCCACAGCGAGATCAGCCAGCCGCTCATACGATCATCCTCAGCGCTACGCTCATCCCCAGCGCGAGCCCGACGACGAAGACGGCGCCCATCGTCAGTCGTACCAGCGCGTTCAGATAGCTGCCGCTCAGGAGATCGGCCGCGCCGTTGATCAAAGGCACACCGGGAATCAGGAACAGCACCGACGCGGCCAGCGCGGCCTGTGGTGTGCCGGTGAAGGACAGCAGCACGCCGACGATCAGCGTCGCGACGAAGGCCGCCGCCGGTGCGAACACGAAGGGTTTGAAGTGGCGCATCGCCAGCAACTGGCGCACGCGCATGCCGAATGCCGCGCCGACGCTGGTGATCGCCACGGCCGGCAGATCACCGTGAAACAGCGCGGCGAAGGCGCCGCAGGCGACGCCGACAAACACCGCCACCAGCCAGGCCGGATAGTAGTGTGGATAACTGTCCAGATCGTCGAGCAGCGTGGCGAAGCCGTTGGCGCCGATGCGCCGCGCCTCGAGCGCGTTGACCGCGCGTTCGACACCGCTGAGTACACGGAAATTGACGCCCATGTGCGGCGCGCGCCGCAGCGCGGTTTCCTGCTGGCCATCGATGTTGACGGTGACGCCGAGGCTCAGCGACGAGACGATCGCGTCGACCCGGCTGGCGCCGAGTGCGCGGGCGCTGCGATCGAGCGTTGCCGTGGTGCGCGCGGTATCGCCGCCGCTCTGGTGGACGAGGACGGCGGCGTCGAGCGCCAGTCTGGCGATCCGCGCCGCGTCAGGTGGGGGATGAGGCTGGGGATGATCCATGCTTCGATTGTCGCGCCGAAGCCGCACGGCGTTTTTGCCAACGATCAAGTCGCCACAGCAAAAGCAGCGCCAGCACCGCGGCGTAGATTGCCGGCTCGGTGACGTCGCGCTTCACCAGCCACCAGTAGTGGACGACGACGAGGATGGCGATCGGGTAGACGAGCTTGTGTACGCGCCCCCAGTTGCGCTTGAGCTTGCGCACCATCCTGTCGTTCGAGGTGACCGCCAGCGGAATCAGCAGTACGAAGGCCGAGAAGCCGACGGTGATGAAGGGCCGCTTGTAGACGTCGTGCCACATCGCGGCGACGTCGAAAAAATGGTCGAGCGCGAACCAGGTGCTGAAGTGCAGGCAGGCGTAGAAGAACGCAAACAGCCCGAGCATGCGGCGGAATTTCAGCAGCTCGTTGCGGCCGGTGAACTGGCGCAGCGGCGAGACGGCCAGCGTCACCAGCAGGCCGACCAGCGCCCAGGTGCCGGTCGAATGGGTGATGAACTCGACCGGATTCACCGCGGCCGGCGCCAGCCACACCAGCCGCGCCAGTGGCAGCAGGCAGATCAGGAAAACGGCGATTTTCAGATTGCGGATCATGGTGCTTGGTCCTTGTCGGTTTGCAACGGTTCCGCGCTGCGTGATGCGCAGTGCGCAGCGCGGAACGAGACAGGAAAACCCCGGCGCCGCCGTTCCGGCAGCGGGCGCGGCATTCTGCGGGGGCCGCCGGCAGGCCAGCGGGCGCCATGCAGTCGGCAGGGGTTTTGCCTCTGAGGTTTCGTCGCCGCAGCCGCGCCGATCTGACAGACCTTATAATCGGTTTTTTTCCCGCGCCCGCCATCGCCATGACCATCGTCCAGTCTGCTCACCGCCTCGTCATCAAGGTTGGCTCCAGCCTCGTCACCAACGAAGGTCGCGGGCTCGATCACCATGCGCTGGCACGCTGGGCCGAGGAAATCGCCGAACTTGCCAAGCAGGGCAAGGAAGTCGTGCTGGTGTCGAGCGGCGCCGTTGCCGAAGGCGTGGCGCGGCTGGGCTGGAGCGAAAAGCCCAGCGCCGTGCACGAAAAACAGGCCGCCGCCGCCGTCGGCCAGATGGGACTGTGTCAGGCGTACGAGTCCGCTTTCCGCCAACACGGGCTCAAGACCGCGCAGGTGCTGCTGACCCACGACGACATGGCCGACCGCACCCGTTACCTGAACGCGCGCTCGACGCTGCTGACGCTGCTGTCGTTCGGCGTCATCCCCATCATCAACGAGAACGACACCGTCGTGACCGCCGAGATCAAGTTCGGCGACAACGACACGCTCGGCGCGCTGGTCACCAACCTGATCGAAGGCGACGCGCTGATCATCCTGACCGACCAGAAAGGCCTGTACACCGCCGATCCGCGCAGCAATCCGGATGCGCAGTTCGTCAACCAGGCCATCGCCGGCACGCCCGAACTCGAAACGATGGCTGGCGGCGCCGGTTCGTCGGTCGGCACCGGCGGCATGTACACCAAGATCATCGCCGCCAAGCGCGCCGCCCGCAGCGGCGCCGCCACGGTGATCGCCAGCGGTCGTGAAACGAATGTGCTGACCCGGCTCGCCGCCGGCGAGCCGATCGGCACGCTGCTGATCTCGCACACCACGCCGCTGGCGGCGAAAAAACAGTGGATCATCGACCACCTGCAGGTGCACGGCCGCGTCCACGTCGACGAAGGCGCGCGCCGCGCCATGCTCGACAAGGGCTCCAGTCTGCTGCCGATCGGCGTCACCGAGATCGCCGGTGATTTCCCGCGCGGCGAAATCGTCCGCATCGTCGGCCCGGACGGCGTCGAATTCGCCCGCGGCATCGTCAACTACCCGAGCAAGGACGCCAAACGCATCCTGCGCCAGCCGACCGGCCAGATCGAAGCGACGCTGGGGTATATCGACGAGCCGGAACTGGTGCATCGGGATAATCTGGTGTTGCTGTGACGGCGTATTGGCCGAGGTATTTGGTGCGTCATTAAAGGTGCCAAACCGAATGCGATTGCCAGGTGCGCAGATGGTCTTGGAACGCAATACTGCATATAAAAAAGGCATCTATTGGGGAGGGGGCTAACCAGAGCCAGGTCTAGGAGAGATTGCATGCGGTTTCGTTAGTGTCGATTCGGCATAGTGTTTTCTCTGTTGTGGCTTAGTGCGATGTCTGGCTATATAAGATATAACGGCAAGTTAAATTTTATGAAAGGTGTCCTTTTTCGCAGCGATACCACATCCAGAAAATATCAACGTTAGACCCCATGGCTCTTACCAAATCCTGAATGGAAGGAATTGATTTATATGTTCAAAAAAATTGAATGTGTTTGCATTCACACAAGCGACATAGACAAATCTTTGGCGTTTTATACGTCAGTCGGCTTGTCGGAAAATTGGAAAATTGAACGCCCCTTAGAGAATGGATATGTTTGGAGGTTAATAGGACTGAAATTTGCGAGTGGCCCCAGCTCTGAACTTGTGCTCAGTAATCATCCAGAAAATAAATTCACAGAAGTAGAAATGTTGGTTGAGGACGTGCGCCAAGCTCACAAAGAATTAAGCACTAATGCGGAAGTGAAATGGATAAGAACCCCTTTTGCAACTGAATCTGGGCACGTCGCAGTCATGGAGGCGCCAGACGGCAATGTATTTGTACTCGTTGGTAAATAATTAATTGATGTATTTCAGGACATGCAATGCTCGGCAGTAACACTTACTTTGGTTTTGGATTATAGGGTGTCTTTGATTAATCGTTCGCTAGCGAAAGCCTGCTTCCGCTTGCACCCAGAATCAGCACGTAGGTTAATGGGATGGACTCCCCCCTCCCGAATCGGCATCTAGGTGCCGGACTGGAAGTTCCAACCACCAGTCAATCGCAAGAAGGAGTCCACCATGAAGCTTATGCGCATCGGCATTGACCTGGCAAAGAACGTCTTCCAGTTGCATGGCGTGGCGCGGGATGAGCAAACCGTGCTGCGCAAGCAATTAACCCGTGACAAATTCCTCGCCTTCCTGCGCGACGAGGTGGATCGCTCGTGCGACATCGGCATGGAAGCGTGCGGCGGCGCCCATCATTGGGGCCGGCAACTGCAGCAGTTGGGCTTCAACGTCAAATTAATCGCGCCGCAGTTCGTGAAGCCATACGTCAAACGGCAAAAGAACGATGCCAATGACGCGGCGGCGATCTGCGAGGCTATGAGCCGCCCCAGCATGCGCTTTGTCCGGGTGAAGACGGTCGAGCAGGAAGACATTCAAGCGGTGCACCGCATTCGCAGCGAACTGGTGCATCAGCGCACCGCCAAGGCCAATCAGATTCGCGGCTTGCTGGCCGAGCGTGGTTTGGTGGTGGCGCAGCGCATCGAGCAATTGTGCCGGGCGCTGCCCCGTTTATATGACGATCAAACCAATGGCCTGAGCTGTCGCTTCCGGCGCTTGTTGGGCGGGCTGTGGCAAGACCTGCACGAATTGGACGGTCGCATCAAGGAACTGGATCGCGAAATCAGCTTGATTGCCCAAAGCAATCCGGCGGCGCAACGACTGCAAGGCATCCCCGGCATCGGCCCGATCAGCGCCACGGCGTTGGTGGCAGCGATCGGCGATGGCCGTCAATTCAAATGTGGTCGCGATCTGGCAGCGTGGTTGGGGCTGGTGCCGCGACAACATAGTTCCGGCGGCAAGGAACGGCTGCTGGGTATCTGTAAACGCGGCGACGCTTATCTGCGCACCTTGCTGATTCATGGCGCAAGAGCCGTGTTGCGACAGATTGGCGCGAAGATGGATGGGCGCAGCCAGTGGCTACGCAGCTTGACGGCGCGACGGCCGGCGAATGTGGCGGCAGTGGCGTTGGCGAACAAGAACGCCCGGATCGCGTGGGCGTTATTGACGAAGGAAGAGGATTACCAAATCACTTGAGTTGAATGGCAGGTGTAGTTGCTAGTAAACAAGGAGCACTCAATCGACGATTGCAAAGCAAGCAGCGCTGATGGCAAACAGGTCGAACCGGCGTCTGACCACTCTGATCAAGCCCAAGGTGCCTCGAGCACGGTAGGTTGTACAGGAGCAGGCGCGCGAATAGCCCATCATGGCCGGCATCGAATGCGGTGCAGCAACAAGAGGCCGGATATATGTGTGCAGTCGTCCCACATGCCAACGATGCTGAAGGCTTGCAAGCCGGGGAGAGTCCATATATGGGCTGAATGTAATGAAGCCCAACATTGCACTGGAAGCAATCAACCCGACATCGGCTTGGCGTGTTGGGCTTCACGGGCTCAGCCCAACCTGCGGGCTGAATCAAGCCAAACAGAAGTTCAAGTTCGTTTGACAGTTAGTTCGGTTAATCTTTAATACGACATTCCACCGGGACCGGCTACCGCCCGCCTGTTATTGCAGGGGGCGAAGTCTGTCTTGGGAAGCAAAGTGTTGCCTCGCTTCGCCAATGTCGTCGATCTACAAGGCCCGTCCGGGCTTGTGGATCGGCCGGCTCCCGCGCCGGCGCGCCAGGAAGTCCTCGCCGCCTTGCGCTTTCTGATGATGCCATTCCACTGGGAGCACTGACGGGCGTATGCTCGACGGGTATCAATCCGAGTCGAGCCCGTTGGTGGTTCGACGTCACGCGGCCCCGAGCCCATGGAGCGCCATGATCAGCGAAGCGAGCAGTCTGGATTTTCCCTTCATCGAGAAAGTAACCCGCCAGAACATGGCGCATCACTATGCGCAGCACCGGCTGGAATGGAATGAAGACGCGCATGCACAGAGCCTGACGGCAACCGACAACTATGTCGTCCGCGATCGCGACGAGCGCGTCGCGGTGATCCGCGTCAGCTTTAATCAGCAGCATCTGTACATCAACGATCTGCAGGTCATTCCCAAGGCGCAGCACAACGGCATCGGCACGCAGCTGCTTGGCCATGCGATGTCGCTGGCCAAAACCCGCAAGCTCGAGGCGGTTCGCCTGTGTGTGTTCAAGGGCAATTCGGCGAAGAAATTCTACGAAAAGCTCGGCTTTGATCAGGTTGGCGAACAGGGCAATGTGCTGCGGATGGAGCGCAAGGTCGAGGCCTGATGCCGTGATTACCGGCTAAGCGGCGCGCAGCCGCCGCATTTGCGGCACCGCGTGGTCGTAGAAGCTTTTCCAGCCTTCGCACAGGTAGCTGAGATTGCCCTCGCCGGGCCGGGTTTTCAGCAACCGGGTGCGCGGGCATTCGCCGTAGCACAGCGTCAGGTGCGGGCAGCGGCGGCATTCACCGGGCAGGCTGTTGAACTTGTCGAGGCCGAATTCCAGCTGGCGCAGCGAGAACACCATGCCGGCGAGCGATTGCTCGCCGATCCTGCCGATCTCGTATTCCGGGTAGACGTAGTGGTCGCACGAGTAGACGCGGCCATCCTGTTCGACCGCGACATTCTTGCCGCAGAACGGGCTGCTGGTGCACAGCTGCGCAGGTTTGCCCTGGAGCTGGGCGATCGTGGTTTCGAACTGGTTGATCTTGATCCGGTTCAGGTCGCGGGCGAACCATTCGTCGAACACCGTCGAAAGAAACGTCCCCCAGTCGGCCGGATCGACGCTCCAGTCGGTGACGATTGACAGCGGATGGCCGGGCCGGGCGCGCGGGCTGCCTTGCGGCGCCAGCCGCTGACTATCCAGATGGCCCGGCGCGACGTGCTCGAACTGCTTCGGTTCGACGCAGGGAATGAACTGCATATAGCTCGAGCCGAGTTCGTCGCGCAGGAAGCGGTAGACGGCGAGTGGCTGTAGCGCGTTCTTGCGATTGATCACCGTCAGCGTGCTGAACGGTACGGCGTATTTCTTCAGGATGGTCGCACCGCGGAACACCGCATCGAAGCTCGACTTGCCGCTCTTGGTCGGCCGGTAGGCGTCGTGCAGTTCGCGCGGGCCGTCGATGCTCAGTCCGACCAGAAAGCCCGCTTCGGCTAGAAAAGCGCCCCATTCGTCGTCGAGCAAGGTGCCGTTGGTCTGCAGATCGTTGGAAATGCGCCGGCCCGGCGGCAGGTGTTTGGCTTGCAGCGCGACGATGCGGCGGAAAAAATCGACACCGAGCAGCGTCGGCTCGCCGCCGTGCCAGGTGAAGACGATCTCGTCGACGTCCTGGCTGGCGATGTAGTCGACGACGAAGGTCTCGAGCAGTGCATCGCCGATGCGCTGGTTCTTCTGGTCGAGCAGGCCTTCCTTGCTCAGGTAATAGCAGTAGTTGCAGTCGAGATTGCACGCCGAGCCGACGGCTTTCACGGTGGCGTGCATATAGCGGGTCACGCCGTGGCCCGGTTTGTCGTTGCCGGCGTCGAGCCAGGTTTGCAGCGCCTCGGGGCTGATGTTGAGGCGCTTGGCGTGCTGCAGGGTATCGGTGCTGTACATGGGATTCTCGGTGTTCAGGCGCTGCGGGTGGCGGCTCGGAGCAGGGCCGGGCGCAGTGCAAGGTAGGCGTCGGCGTAGCCGCGCAGTTGTTGGGTCAATGGCCGGTCGGCCGGGTTTTTGCGGTTCAGCGCGGCGTCAACGGTGGCGTCGATCAGGTGCAACTGGGCGTCGATGAACTGCAGCAGCCGTGCCGGCATCGTCGGGTTGGCGCTGGCCAGCAGCGCGAGCAGCGGCACCGGTGACAACTTGAAAAAGCCATCGTGCGGAATGCGCTGCCACATTGCCGGCGTGTGCAGTTCGGTCGCCAGTGCGGCGTGCAAGGCTTTTCCCCAGCGCGATTTGTCGGTGGCCAGCGCGTGGCGGTGCGCGTACAGCGCGTCGAGGTAGGCCGGGTCGACGACGTCGGTGGCGTCGGCCAGCGGTGCGTAGCCGTCGCGCTTGTCACGGCTGATGCAGTCGGCGTCGCGCAGCTCGCCGTGCCGGCTGGCGAGCACCGCGTGTTGCAGCCGGTCGGCGCGCAAGGCGTCGAGCGGCACGACCTCGCACGCCAGCGGCTTGCCGTCGGCGTGCAGCGTGCACCGGCCGGCAGCATCGCGCACCGGGCAGCGTTGCAGCGACGGGTAGTCGATCGCCTGCAGCGTGATCTGCAGCGTCTCGCCGCCGGGTGCCGGCAGCAGCAGCGTGTGATCTAGTTCGGCCTGCGCGGCGAGATCGGCCGCGTCGAAGTCGCCGTGAAGGGGCCGGACGCGGCGCAGCGCGAGCACGCCGATGAAACGGGTCTCAAAGCGCAGCAGCTCGTCCAGCGTCAAGAGCGGCGGGGTGTTGCAGCACTGGCCGCAGGCGTTGCAGCGGAAGGCAAAGTGCCCGGCCGGTGGCGGATTCTGGATAGTGATCGGGTGAATGATGTGCATGGCGGTAAAAACCGCACGCCGCGCAGGGCGGCGTGCGGGATGGCGGCTTTAGTCGAACGGCTTAGTAGAAGCCTCGCGGTCGCAAGGGGCTGACCCCGCCGACGTCGGTCATATAGCCCTTCCACTGGCCGATCAGCGTCGTCGTCAGCGTCGGGTACAGCGACGACAGATCGGTGGTCTCGCCACGGTCGCTGTTCAGGTCAAACAGCTCCCAGTGGCCGTCGACCGGACCGAACGGCGGCTCGGTGAAGCGCGCTTTCCAGCGGCCGTCGGCACTGTAGATCGCCGTGCGGCCGTAGGTTTCCTCGCCGAACGGCGTGTTGCGCACCGGCGCCGGCGTGGCCTGCTGCAGCGCGTCGACCAGCGATTTGCCGGTGACCGGAAAGACGTAGCGATCCTTGTAGATCACCTTGCCTTTGTTCAGGTCCTTGCCGGTTTTCGGGTCGATCTGCGGCGGCGCGGCTTGCGAGGGCAGCGTCACCTTGGCCAGCGCAAGGAAGGTCGCGGTGTTGTCGGTCACGTGGGTGAAGCCGCGCAAGGGCTGCTGCGACGTCTTCTGTCCCGGCAGCTTGGCAATCGCCGGCGTCGAGATGCTGCCCTCGCCCATCATGCCCTTCAGCTGCGAGAACGGCGTGGCGCTGACTTCGGCCCAGCGCAGCCCGTACGACAGCCCCGGCTGGCCGAACGATGCGTCGGTGCCGAGTTTTTCATACTTGCCCGGCTGCGCGTTGGCGGTATCGGTCGCTTTCGGATCGGCGCCCGAGTCGATCGGCCAGCCTTCGGCACCGTTGTCGGACTGGAACAGGATGAAGGTGTTGTCGTACTGGCCGGTGTCCTTCAGGTACTGCACCAGCCGGCCGATGTTGTGGTCGAGGTTGGACACCATGCCGGCGTAGATTTCCATATAGCGCGCCTGGGCCTTCTTCTCGTCGGCCGACAGGCTGGCCCACTTCTTCACCACTCGGCCCTGACCGTAATCGACATAGCCGGCCGACGCCGGATTGACCGCGTTGATGTACTTGGCGCCGGGCGTGCCGTTGCCGGCGGTGGCCGGCGAGCGCGTCAGCGTCTCGGCGACGTCGACCGATTTGGCCTGACCGGCCGGAATCAGCCCCTTCGTCTGCAGCCTGGCGTAGCGCGCCGCGGCGACGGCTTCGTAGCCCTGGTCGTACTTGCCCTTGTACTTGCTCAGCCAGGGTTCCGGCACTTGCAGCGGCCAGTGCGGCGAGGTGTAGGCGGCGTAGGCGAAGAACGGTTTGCCGTCCTTGCGGTTGGCGTCGATGTAGGAAATCAGCTTGTCGGTGAAGAAGTCGGTCGAGTAGAACACCGCCGGCGTGCCGCCGACGCCACCGGGCTGGCCGGGTTGGCCCGGCTGCACGTAACGGCCGTCTTCGGTGTAGTTCTTCGAGCCCGCCGCTTCGTGGCCGAAATGGTTGGCGGCGGCGCCCGGCAGCAGCGAGTAGCTGCGCTCGAAGCCCCACTGATCCGGCGTCTTGCCGCCGGCACCGGCGCCAGCGATGTTCGAACCCAGGTGCCATTTGCCGGCGATATAGGTGTGGTAGCCGCCGTCCTTGAGCAGCTGCGCGACCGAGAGCGAGCTTTCGTTCAGATAGCCTTCGTAACCGGGCAAGCCCTTGCGCTCGTCGCTCGGCGCGCCCATCGTGCCTTCGCCGACCAGATGGTGGTCGGTGCCGGAGATCAGCATCGAGCGGGTGATCGCGCTGACGGTGCCGGTGTGGTGATTGGTGAGGATGCGGCCGTTGGCGACCAGCGCGTCGAGGTTCGGCGTCTCGATCTCGCCGCCGAAGGCACCGATGTCCGAATAGCCGAGGTCGTCGGCCATGATGTAGAGGATGTTCGGTCGACCATCGGCAGCCACCGGCGCGGGCGTCGGCGTCGGTACTGGCGTGGTCTGCTGTGCGCTGGTGCTGGCGTCGTTGCTGGTGTCCGAGCCGCCGCAGGCGCTGAGTGCCAGACCGCCGAGCATGGCGGCGTACAGGACGCCGAAGCCGAATTTTTGAGGAAGAATGCCCTGGGTTGGCATGGCCCCGCCCTGAAAATTGTTGTTGGAGCGGACCATGGTAATGAGTAGTCAATAGATCAATTAATACTTAGTTGTCCTGTTTTTATTGCTTGCGGTGTTATGCGGATGAAAGCCTTACGCACGGCAGACGCACCGCCGCGCGACCCACTTGTCGGGGCCGCGGCGATGCACTTCAATGACAACGACGCGCCGCGTTGGCGCAGGGAGATACCGATGTCGTTCCAGGCTTACCTTGACACGATCCAGACCAAGACCGGCCAGTCCCCCGACGATTTCCGCCGGCTCGCGACCGAGCGCGGCTTGTTGGTCAACGGCGCCCTGGGGTCGGGCGTTAAAGCCGGGGACATCGTTGCCTGGCTGAAGGCGGATTACGCACTCGGCCACGGCCACGCCATGGCCATCTACGCCCTGCTCAAGGGCATCAAGCAAGAGGGTGACGCCTGAGGCGTACCCGTCTGGAGCACCATGCCGACCCCTGCCGTCCTGTTTGCCTCGCTTTTTTTCGGTTTGATCGGTCTGGCCGCCTTCCGCCACGGCAAGCGTGAAATGCGGTTCGAGCCGATGCTCGTCGGCGTGGCCTTGATGGTGTTCCCGTACTTCGTCTCGGCCCCGTGGCTGCTGTTTCTGCTCGGCTTCGGCCTGAGCGCGCTGTATTACGTCCGGCGCTGAACCGGCGGCGATCATCGTCGTTGGCGCAGTGCGCCGTCTGGCGCTGCGATCGTGTTCGGGCCGGTACGCCGCCCTGCCTGACACAGCGGGCATACCCGCTTGGTCGCCGCGTCATCCCCTGGCGGAAGCGGCCGGCTGGCGCAGCAGGGGGCCGCGACGACGCGCTACGCCCTGACTCAGGCGCGCTGCGATTGCGCCAAAACATCCCCCCACGTCGCCCCACGGGTCTCGATGAGCGATCGAGGCGACCGGGTACATCGCGCCGCCACGGTCATCAGCAGCGCTGACCGTGCCCTCCGCTGATCGTCGGTCCCGGCGATCAGCCCCCGTTTGTTCCGGCCATGCACGGCCGGGCTCGATGCATATCAGTTGGCGTTTCCCCGTCCCGCATTCGCTGCCGAAGGCATGACGCTATCGGGGCACCGAGGGTCCTCGGGACCGCTCGCATCGTGGAATCGTTGTATTCGGCGCAAAAAACAGCCATCACGGCATGCATTTGCCCCGGTATCGGCGTTGGCGGCGGTGCTGACCGGGGTGGTGCTTCGGCGCGGATTGCGTCAGGCCGGGAGAGGGGCGCAGCGCCCCGGTTTCTATCTGAACCCGTAAGTTAACGAGCCGGAACCGTGTTCCGGTCATCGGACTTGTTTTGACCGGTAACGACTTGCTAACACTGATATTTGTTTGTCATGAAAGCAAGATTGCAATCATCGATTGATTGTCATGTTTTTACTGTCTTTAAACTTTCTATGCCGATATGTTAATTCGGTATGAATGCTGGGCGTAATTCTTTTATTGGCAAGTTGTTAATACAAATTAAGATATTCTTACGTTATATTACATTAATACATGTTTTGTAAGATGACCAGGTTGGCGCGTTGTCGTTAAGGTTTTCGCGAATGGTTACATCATGAGCAAGCAATACAGAGAGTTGAAATCTGAATTGTCTTGTTCGACCCGTTGCTAAAACTTATAAACAACGAAGGTTTTTCTCAAGCCGCTATGTCAAACGTCACTCTTGCTCCGCACCAGCCCGCCCAGGGCGCCGGTATCCAATCCCCTTGCGAATCTGATGTACCGCCGCTGTCATCCAACCAGAAACGCCTCTGGTTGATCGACCGCATCGATCAGGGCGGCGCGCAGTACAACGTGTTGAACGTCTTCCAGATTGACGGGGGCCTCGATCTCGCGCGCTTGCGCAGCGCCTTGAGCCAGGTGCTCGGCGATCACCCCATCCTGCGGACGATCTATCCGGCGACGGCGGATCAGCTCGCGCCGCAGCCGGCGCTGCTGGCGGCCAAGGTCGACATCGCCGTGACCGACATGTCCGATGCCGACGTCACCCAGCGCCATGCTGCTGCGGCGCGGATCCGCGACGAGGCACTGTCGCGGCCGTTCGATCTGGCGCGGGATCTGATGGTGCGCGCGCATGTGCTGGTGCACGGCAGCGATCGCCACGTGCTGTTCCTCACCGTCCACGCGATCGCAATGGACATCGCATCACTGCCGGCCTTCAATCGTCTGCTGGCGGCGCACTATGCGGCCGAACCGGTATCGGTCAGTTCGCTGCAGCACGCCGATTACGCACGCTGGCAAAGCCAGCAGGCACCGCAGGCCGCCACGCAGCTGGCCTATTGGCAGGCGCGCCTGGCCGCGTTGCCGCAATGCCACAATCTGCCGCTCGACCATCCGCGTCCGACCGAACCCGACTGGTACGGCAGCGCGCACGAGCAACGCCTTGACCCGGCGCTGAGCGCGGCGCTGAACGCGCTGGCGCAGCAGCATCAGGTGACGCCGAAGGCCCTGTTTCACGCGGCGTTTGCGGCGCTGTTGAGCCGCTATGCCGGTGAAACGGACATCGTCGTCGGGACCGAATCGGATCCGCGCGACCGGGCGGGCATGGGCGGGCTGATCGGCCCGGTGGCCGGCAACGTGGTGCTGCGCGCCGATCTGAGCGGCAATCCGCGCTTTGACGACCTCCTGCTGCAAAGCCGCCAGATGCTGGACGAGGCCGACGCGCATCAGGACACGACGCTGGATCAGCTGGTCCAGGCGCTGGGGACCGAGCGCGATTCGGCCTACCACCCGCTGTTCCAGATCCTGTTGCGCCACCGTGGCGACGATCGCCGCGAGCTCGCGCTGGCGGGGCTGACCGTTGCGCCGGTGGCGATCGACGTCTGCCCGGCGCGTTTCGATCTGACGCTGGACATCGACACCCGCGGCAGCGACACCGTGCTGCGCTGGGAATATGCGACGGCCTTGTTCAAGCGGGCGACGATTGCCCGCATGGCGCACAGCCTGCAGCTGGTCTTGCAAGCCGTCGCACGGCAGCCGCAGTTGCGTCTGGGCGAGCTGCCCTTGCTGGACGTCGCCGCCGGCCAAGCGCTGGCGCTGCACCGCGCACAAACATCCGCAGCCGTTGCCGAGTGCGGCGCGCACCAGCTGTTCGAGGCGCAGGCCCGGACCCAGCCCGACGCCGTTGCGCTGTATCACGGCGCGGCGCAGTGCAGCTACGGCACGCTGGACGCCGCCGCGAGCCGGCTGGCCGAGCGGCTGCAGGCAAGGGCGCTGCCGGCCGGCAGCCGCATCGGCGTCGCCATCGAGCATTCGTTCTCGCTGGTGGCGGCCATTCTGGCGGTCTGGAAGGCCGGCTACGTCTATGTCCCGCTGGACCCCGCCTTCCCGGATCAGCGCCTGGCCGGCATGGTCGGCGACGCCGGCGTGCAGGTCGTGCTGGCCACGGCCGACCAAGCGCGCCGTTTTGCCGACGTCGACGTGCTGGCGCTGGACGCCGCCGAACTGTTTGCACCGGGCAAAGGCCGCGCCGGCTTGCCGGCGTCGGGCAGCGATCCGGCCTACATCATGTATACCTCCGGTTCCAGCGGCCGCCCCAAGGGCGTGCTGGCGGCACACCGCAGCCTGGTCAACCGGCTGACGTGGCTGGAACGGACCTGGCCGGCCGGCCGGCATGAAGTCTTCAGCCTGAAGACGTCGCTGGGCTTCGTCGACCACATCGCCGAGTTGCTGCAGCCGCTGGTGTGCGGCGCGCCGTTGCTGATCGTCGATCGCGAGCAATTGTTCGAGACCGGTGCGCTGATCGATCTGCTGAAACAGCGTGGCGTCACCCGGCTGACCGTCGTGCCGTCGCTGCTGCGGGCGCTGCTCGACAGCGGTCGCCTGGCCGAGCTGGAACTGCTCGAGCTGGTCATCAGCAGCGGCGAGGCGCTGCCCGGCGAGTTGGCGCGGGATTTCCACCAGGCGCTGCCGATGGCACGGCTGATCAATCTGTATGGCTCCACCGAGATCGGCGCCGACGTGAGCTGGCACGAGTGCGTGTTCAACGACGATCTGGAAGCGGTGACCCGCTACTTCCGCAATGACGATGCACAGCCGCCGTATCCGCCGGTGACGCATCAGCCCGAGCCGCCGGTCGATGCGCGCTTCGATTTTTCCGATACCACGATCGCCAACGCACCGATCAGCTACGACGCCTATCTGCGCGGCCTGCATCAACACGTCGTGCCCAATGTTGTCAACGTGGTGTCGAGCCGCTACATCGGCCACATGACGTCCGGCCTGCCGAGCTTCCTGCCCGAGCTGAGCGCGCTGATCACGTCGATGAACCAGAATCTGGTCAAGATCGAGACCTCGCGCGTCCTCACCTTCCTGGAAAGGCAGGTGGTGGCGCAGCTGCACCGGCTGTTCTTCGATCTGCCCGCAGACTATTACCAGCAGTACGTCCAGGATCCGCACCACGTGTTCGGCGCGGTGACCAGCGGCGGCACGGTCGCCAACCTGCTGTCGCTGTGGTGCGCGCGGAACAAGGCGCTGATCGGTCACGACATCAGCAAGGAAACGCTGGTCCGGCGTGGCGCGCACCAGACGGTGCAGGCGCTGGGCTACAGTGGCGTGGCCATTCTGGGCACGCGGCTGATGCACTACTCGATGAAAAAAGCCGTGGCGCTGTTCGGGCTCGGTGAAGAGAGCCTGGTCCACGTCGAGCAGGACGCCGGGCAGCGCATGTCGCCGGCGGCGCTCGAGCGGCAGATCGCCGAATGCCGCCGCGCCAACAAGCTGATCATCGCGATCGTCGGCATCGCCGGCGCCACCGAAACCGGCACCGTCGACCCGCTGCCGCAGATCGCCGAGATCGCCGCGCGCGAAAACATCCATTTCCACGTCGATGCGGCCTGGGGCGGTGCCTTCCAGTTCTCGCGCAAGCACAAGAACCTGCTGGCCGGCGTCGAACTGGCCGACAGCGTGACCTTCTGCGCGCACAAGCAGCTGTACATGCCGCAGGGGATCAGCCTGTGCCTGTTCCGCGACGCGGCGTCGATCCACGCGATTTCCACCCACGCCGCCTATCAGGCCAAGCAGGGCAGCTTCGATTTCGGCCAGTACACCGTCGAAGGCTCGCGGCCGGCCAACGTGCTCTATCTGCACGCCAGCCTCAACGTGCTGTCGCGGCAGGGCTACGCCTGGCTGGTCGAGCGCAATCTGGCGCGGGCGCACTACTTTGCCGACCTGGTGGCCGCTTCGGACTGCTTCGAGCTGATCGGCACGCCGGACATGAACATCGTCAACTACCGCTACCTGCCGCGGCATCTGCGCGACGGCTACCAGCAAAGTGACAACGCCGAGCTCAACCGGCTGGTGGTGCAGATCCAGGAACTCCAGTTCCTGCGCGACGAAACCTTCGTGTCGAAGACGCGCTTGCTGGTTCCGCACATCAGCCCCGAACCGATCGACGTGTTCCGCGTGGTGCTGTGCAACCCACTGACGCAGGGCGAAGACCTCGTGGCCGTGCTCAACGACCAGATCGAAATCGGTCGCCGCTTCGACCCCTCGCCGGCGCCGGTATTCAGCCGTGCCGACGAGCTGGTCGAGGGCGATGACGGCTTGCGCACGGTGCCGGCCGGCCAGCCGATCGCCAATACCACGCTGTACGTGCTGGACCGCTACGGCCAGCCGGTGCCGCCGGGCGTGGCCGGCGAGCTGTATGTTGCCGGTGCCGGTGTCGCCGATGGTTATGTCGGCCTGCCCGAACTGACCGCCGACAGCTTCGTCGCCAACCCGTTCGAGCACGCGTTCGGCGGGCGGATGTACCGAACCGGCGATATGGCCCGCTGGTTGCCCGACGGCCAGGTCGAGCTGCTGGGGCGCGCCGATCAGCAGATCAAGCTCAACGGTTGCCGGATCGAACCCGGTGAGATCGAGGCGGTGCTGAAGGCGCATCCGCAAGTCAGTCACGCGGTCGTGGTGGCGCAGCCGCGCGGCCTGATCGCCTGGCTGGTCGCCGACGAGGCGGAAGCGACGCTGAAACCGCAATTGCAGGCGGCACTGCAGGCGCAACTGCCCGCCTATATGCGGCCGGGCGCGCTGCACTTTGTCGACAGCCTGCCCTTGCTGCCGAATGGCAAGGTCGACAAGCGCCAGCTGCAGCAACGCAAGCCGACGGCCGAACAGATCGTCCACCTTGCGCCGCAAGGGGAGATGGAAACCCTGATGGCCGGGCTGTGGGGCGAGTTGCTGGCGCTGGACAAGGTCAGCGCCGATGGCCGCTTCTTCGATCTGGGCGGGCATTCGCTGCTGGTCGTGCAACTGGTCACCCAGCTGCGCCAACGCGGCATCGAACTGGCGCCGCGCGATGTCTTCGCCAACCTCTCGCTGCGTGAACTCGCGGCGCGTTGCAAGCTGGGCGCCAAGGACGACGCCGGCTCGCAGGCCGCCATCGTCGGCAAGGTGCCGCTGCTCGCCAATCATCACTGGTTCCTCAAGCGCGCCGACTATCACCACTGGAACGCGACGCAGCTGTGCCGCATCGAGCACGACGTCGACCTCGGCGTGCTGCAGCGGGCCATGGCCGCGGTGCTGCAACACCATGACGGCCTGCGCATTCTGTGGACGCAACATGACGGCCGCTATCAGCAACACGTGCTGGCATTCGACGCCTTGCCGGCGTGGTGGCAGCGCATTGATCTGGCCAGTATCACCGAGAAAGACGAGGCGGCGACGATCGAGCTGATCTGCGACCAGTTGCAGCGCAGCCTCGACATCAGCCGGCAGATGTTCAAGGCCGTCGTCTTCGATTTCGGCCCCGGTCGCGCGCGTCGCCTGTTCATCCTCGCGCACCATCTGATCATCGATGCCTATTCCTTCGGCATCGTGCTCGACGATCTGGAAACGGCGTATCGCCAATTGGCGCAGCAGCAGCCGCTGCAATTGCCGCGAAAAACCGCCTCGGTCAAGGATTGGTCGCAGTGGCAGGCCAATTACGCCAGAACGGCAGCGCTGCAGCATCTGGACTATTGGGCCGGCAAGGATTGGAGCCGTTGCCTGCCGCTTCCGGCCGATAGCAATCAGCAAGCGCTGGCCGTCAATTTCGGCCTGTCGATGCTCGATATCCGTTCGGTCTCGCTGAGCGAACACGCGACCGCCGGATTGGAACAATTGGCGCGCGATGCCGGTGTGCCGGTTTCGACGATGTTGCTTGCATCGCTGGCGATGACTTACAAAACGCAATTCAAGCAAAGCTGCTACGCGGTCAATACCGTGCATAACGGTCGGATTGCCCGCCACGATGCGCGGTTTGAACTCAGCCGCACGGTCGCCTGGTTGTCCAATTACAGCATCGCGCATCTCGACCTCGCGACGCTGCCGCGTGATGCCAGCCGGATCGATATTGCCAGGGGCGTTCACGCGCAATTGAACGAATTGCAGGATGACGGATTGTCCTACAGCGGATTGCGTTATCTGAGCAATGATCCGGCCATCACCGACATCATGAAGCGCGTGCCGGAAGCCCAGATCGAATTCAATTTCGTTCCACGTGGCATCCATCTGCCGCAGGACGACGATCGTATTCTCGATGAGGCGCAGGAATCGACCGGTTCGCCCGATGGCCTGATGCATGCCGGCTTTACGCCGTTTATCAAGGCGGAATATCAGGGCGATCGGCTGGTTATTCGCTGGGGTTATTGCAAGACCCGCTATCACCGCGACACGATCGACACGCTGATCAATCAGCAGATTCAATGGCTGGACGCGTTATTGGCGGAAACCCAAGCCGAGCAGGAGGCCTTATGCGCCGAATGATGCCGATGCCGATGCCGATGCCGATTGCGGGTTTGAACGGCAAGGAGCGTGGTCCCCAATGAAGAAAATATGCTTGGCGATGCCGACGCATCGCGAATGCGCGAATGCCATCCGGAACTTGGTCGACGAAGCGGCGTTTGCCGTCAGCGAGTTTGATCTGGAAGTCTGCGTGCTTGTCTCCGATACGTCCGACCCGGCGGCGTTTGCCGCCAACGCGGCCATGGTCAGCCAGTTGCAGGTGCCGCCGCTGGTGCGCCTGATCCATCTGGCGCGCGGCCGGCAGGACGAAATCCTGGCGGACGTCTTGCGACAGGCCGGCAGCGAGGCGGCGATTGCGCCGCTGATGCAGCCGGACGGCGTGTCGTATGGCGCGGCGACCAACCGGCTGTTCCTGTTTGCCGAGTACTTCGGCTGCAGTTCGCTGCACCGGCGTGATTCGGACAGCCACTATCAAAGCAGCCAGGGCCGGCCGGTTTATCCGATCTACAACGAGCTGCGCTTCATCGGCCTGCCGGCCCGGCAGGCGTTGCCGGCCGTCGACGAGGTCGTCATCGACGCCGCGCACGAGATCGGGCCGATCCAGATGGTGGGCGCGTCCTATGTCGGTGAAACGTCGATCGACGTGATGCCGATGTTCGATCGCGATGAAGCGGCGTCGTACCAGATTCTCGGCCAATTTGCGCCATTTCATCTGGATGACGCCGAAAAGCGGCGCTGGGTCGATGCAACCTATATCGCCAATGGCCAATCACGATTTGAAACCGATCGTGTCGAATTGGCGTATGCGCACAGCTTCCTGATCGATGCGTGCAATTTCTGCTTCTCGGGCATCCATACCCAGGTGCCGATGCCGCCCGCGCTGTATACGATCGGCAGCGACTATTTCCTGTTCAGCCTGATGGATGCGTTGCAGATGCCGGTGATTCACCACAACCGGCATATCGACAATTTCTATACCGATGAACGCCGGACGCCGGAAGGCTTTATCGACTATCAGTTCCGGATGGTGAAGAACTATCTGTATATGAGCTGGTTGCACGATGTCATTGCCGCTGTACGCGACAATGCGGCGACCTTGCTCGATGCCGGGCGGCAAGTCATACCATCGGCACTGTGGGCCCATCTCGAACGACCGATTGCGCCGCTGCAACGCGTCAATCAGCAAAAGCTGGATATTCTCGTTTACAACTATTGCTGCCTCGGCGATGAATTCGCCGAATTCGCCGCGCTGTTGCAGCTCCGGCGCGAGGCATTGCTCGACGAGTTTTCCCGCGATGTGACCGATTTTGCAACGCTTGCGCGTGTTTGGCCGTCGCTGATGAACGCGGCCCGCATCTTGCATGACAATGCAAGCCGACCGGAACGGCGTTTCCGGCATAACGAAAACATGAATAAAGAGGATGAGGCACCATGTTGAACCATATCGATGGGGATTTTTTCAGGAAGCTATTCAAGCTTGCACTCCCCATTTCAATGCAGACCATGCTGTTTTCGGTGCTGGGTCTGGTGGATGCGGCCATGGTGGCGCATCTTGGCTCGGTGCAAATCGCGGCGGTGGGCCTGGCCAGCAAGATCTTTTTGATCACCTTCCTGTTGCTGTCGGCGCTGTCGAGCATCTTTTCCATCAACGGTGCGCAGTATTTCGGCGCGCAGGACATGGACAAGTTCAAGCGCTGCCTGTGCCAGGCGCTGATCTGCTGCAGCGTGATGGTGCTGCCGATCATCATTTTCTGCGCGACGAGCGCCGAAGACATCATGGGTCTGGCCAGCACCGATGCGCAGCTTGTCGAGCTGTCGTCGGCCTTCCTGCTGGTCACGTGTTTTTCCTATTTCTCCACGGCGCTGGTGCTGCCGGTGGAAGCGGCGCTGCATTCCGCCGGTGAAGCCAAGTGGCCGACCTGGATCGGGCTGGCGACGGTGCTGAGCAATATCGTGCTGAACTTCGTGTTCATCTACGGTTTTGCCGGCCTGCCGGCGATGGGCGTGACCGGTTCGGCACTGGGCACCAGCTGCGCGCGGGTGATCCAGCTGGCGCTGCTGCTGTGGGTGCTGTTCAGGAAATACCCGCAACTGGTGCCGGGCCGGCGTCATTTCACCGCGGCCTTCGAGGCTGCCAGCTTTGGCAGCTTCCTCAAGCAGGGCATTCCGCTGGCGATCCACAACGGTATCTGGGGCGCGGGTTTCTTCGTGTACCAGTCGATCTACGGCCGCATGGGCACCGATGTGCTGTCGGTGATCAACCTGCTGGCGCCGTTCGACGCGATGATGATGTCGGCCTTCGTCGGCCTGTCGACCGCGACCAGCATCATGCTCGGTCACGAACTGGGTGCGAACAATCTCGATCGCGCTCGCGGACAGTCGCGCGCCTTCCTGCTGTTGTCGCCGCTGGTGGCACTGCTTGCGGCGCTGGTCACCTATGCCTTCAGCGGCCAACTGGTCTGGCTGCTCAACGGCATGCAAGAGCCGCTGGCTGCGGCGCAGGGCGTATTGAGCATCATGGCCTTCGGCCTTTGCCTGAAGGTGATCAACTTCGTCGGCATCATCGGCATTCTGCGCAGTGGTGGCGACATCAAGTACACGATGTTCATCGACCAGTTCGGCCTGTGGTGCGTCGGCATTCCGGTTGCGTGGTGGGCCGGTATCTATATGAAGCTCGATGTGTCCTTCGTGATCGCGCTGGTCCTGCTCGAAGAGCTGGCCAAGGCCTTCCTGACCATCCAGCGCGTGTTGCGCGGCGTCTGGGTCCGCAATCTCGCAGTGCAATAACACGACACGCGGCCGGCCGCCGCGATGCGATGGCCGGCCGGCACGATCGCCAACCCCACGCGAAGGCGTGGATCAGTCGGATGTGAGCAATGAACAAGCCTATTGAAGTCCTTCCCGAATTCCACAGCGGCGGTCCGCGCACGATGGTGAGCCGCGACGCCGAGAACTATTACTATCCCACGCCCTTGCACCAGCTGGACAAGCAGCTGCCGCTGCGGGTGCTCTCCGAGGAAGATCTGGCCTTCTGGCGGCGCAACGGTTACGTCGTGATCAAGCAGGCCGTACCGCGCCAGACGGCGCTGGATACCCTCGCCCAGGTGTGGGAGTTTGCCGGCAAGGACCCGCAGCGCCCGGAGTCCTGGCTGCGCCCGGACAGCGATTTCAAGGAAGGCTGGTCGTGGGAAAAGGAGTTGTATGCCAAGGGCATGGTGGAGATGTATCACCACCAGTTGCTGTGGGATAACCGGACCAGCCAGCGCGTTTATGATGCCTTTGTCGATATCTGGGATATGGAGGCGCTGTGGGTATCCGTCGACCGGGTCAATCTCAATTTCCCGACGGTGGGCAATCGTGCCGAATGGGGCTCATTCATTCACTGGGATATCGATATCAATGCACCGGTATTGCCATTGCGGGTGCAGGGCCTGATTCAGCTGACCGATACCGAAGATGAAACCGGCGGCTTTCAGTGCTCACCGGATTTATTCCATCACCTCGAGGAATGGCGCAAAGGCCGGGCTCACGACAGCCATCCGACCAATCCCGATCCGGCGGAATACAGTCAATATCCGGTAGCAAAGCCGAAGATGGAGGCCGGTGACCTGTTGATCTTCAATGGCCTGTTGTTGCACGGTATTGCAAGGAATGTAAGCCAGGACAAGGTGCGCTCAGTGCAGTACGTGACGATGACGCCGGCCCTGATGGACCATGCTACACTCAGAAAGCAACGCATCAGCTGGTATCAGGATGTTGTTCACCCTGACACCAATGTCACGTTTATCGGCGATGCCAAACAACCGGAAGCCCAACGTTACGGACCAGCTCAGCTTACGCCGCTGGGCCGGAAACTGCTGGGTCTGGACGTCTGGCCAGACTAGCGCCGGATTGCCGTATCGGGTCTCGGACGGGGGCAATCTGGGCGTCGATCGACGTTGGTGCCGGATGGTGTTGCTGGCAAAACACAACACGTTTTGCTCAGATTGCTATGTTGGATATGCATGTGATCAATAAATATGACCGACGGCTGTCGGCAATCAGAGGAAGAGTCTATGAATCACGAATTGCGTAGCAAAGTCGGCCAATTGTTCATGGTTGGTTTTGATGCTCTGGAAGTGAATGATCACATTACCCGGATGATTCGCGAGCAACGGGTCGGTGGCGTAATTCTGTTTCGTCGCAATGTGCATACGCCGGCACAAATTGCCAAGCTCTGTCGACAACTGCAGGAAGTGAATGCAGAAGTCAGCGATATTCCGCTGCTGATTGCACTCGATCAGGAAGGCGGCATGGTCATGCGCGTTGAGCAAGGCGTGACGCCGATTCCGGCCGCCATGGCATTCCAGGCAGCGGGTTCGACGGCCGACTGTGAAAAGCTGACTCAGATCAGCGGCGATGAAATGCGCCAGATCGGCATCAACATGAATCTGGCGCCGGTGCTCGACGTCAACAACAACCCGCTCAATCCGGTCATCGGCGTGCGTGCGTACGGCGAGGACGCCGAAACGGTGATCACTTATGGTCTGGCCGCGGTGCGTGGCCTGCAGCATGCCGGTGTGATCGCCACGGCCAAGCACTTCCCGGGTCACGGCGATACCGCCACCGATTCGCACTACGCGATGTCGGTCGTGCCGCACGACAAGGCCCGGCTGAAGGCCGTCGAACTGGCGCCGTTCCAGGCCGCGATCGAAGCCGGTATCGACGCGATCATGACCGCACACGTGGCTTTCCCGGCGATCGAGCCGGACGAGTCAATGCCGGCGACGCTGTCCAAGAACGTGCTGACCGGCCTGCTGCGCGAAGAAATGGGCTATCAGGGCGTGGTGATTTCCGACTGTCTGGAAATGGCTGCAATTTCCGCAGGCGTCGGCGTGGCCAGCGGTGCCATCGGCACGCTGCAGGCTGGCGCGGACATCGTGCTGGTGTCGCACCTTGAGGAACGTCAGCAGGCCGCCGTCGAAGCGGTGATGCAGGCGGTCGAGCGTGGCGACATCGCCGAAGCGCGCATCGACGAGGCATTGGCTCGCGTGATGGTACTGAAGCGCAGCAAGGCCGTGCAGGAATGGCAAAGCGCCCCGGTGCAGCCGCAAGGGCTGATGAAGCCCGAGGCGCTGGCGCTGGCGCGCAAGGTTCAGGCCGCCGCGCTGCAGGTTCAGGGCGACTTCCAGCCGCTCGATACCAGCAAGCCGGTGACGCTGATTACCGTCGAAGTGCGCTCGCGCTCGGAAATCGACGAAGTCGCCATCGCGCGCAACAAGGAACCGCGTAGCTCGATGCTGCCGGCCTTCGAAGAAGCTGGCGTGCAGATTCGCGAATACGCCTTGTCGGCCGAAGCGCTGCCGGAAGAGGTTGATGGTGCCATCGCCTTTGCCCAAGGTGCGGAGCAGGTCGTGCTGCAGACGTACAACGCTGCGCTGGTCGAAGGCCAGCAACGGCTGATCAAGGCGCTGCCGCAGGACAAGCTGTGGGTAGTGGCGGGTCGCCAGCCTTACGATATGGATCTGGCGCCGCAGGCCCGCGGCCGCTGTGCCAGCTTCGGCTGCCGTCCGCCGGCGCTGGAGCCGGTGGTCAACAAGCTGCTCGGCCGATAAGTCTCGGCAAGGCCAAAAAAAACGGCGCCCTCGGGCGCCGTTTTTGTTTGCGGCAGCCTACAGGCTGCGACCGATCTGCAGTGCCGCAGCGACGTTGCGCGACGCCAGCTTGACGTTGTCGGCGGCCTTGGCCAGCGCCTCTTCGACGTCGCAGGCGTGGTAGAGCACGCTGAACACCGCGTCGATGCCGTGGGCGTGGACGACGCCGACGTCGGGAGTCAGGCAGCCGGCGATGCCGATCACCGGTTTGCCGTGGCGCTTGGCGACGCGGGCGACGCCGATCGGCGTCTTGCCGTGGATGGTCTGGCTGTCGATGCGGCCCTCGCCGGTGATGACCAGATCGGCGTCGGCGACGATGGCGTCGAGGCCGACCGCTTCCATGACGATCTCGATGCCGGGGCGCAGCGTCGCCTTGAAGAACGCCAGCATCGCCGCGCCCATGCCGCCGGCTGCGCCGGCACCCGGGACGGTGTCGACGTGGATGCCGAGATCGTGGCCGATGATGCTGGCGTAGTGCGCGAGGTTGGCGTCGAGCTGGGCGACGATCTCGGGCGTGGCGCCTTTCTGCGGGCCGAACACCTGCGAGGCGCCCTTGGGGCCGGTGAGCGGATTGTTGACGTCGCAGGCGACGTCGATCCGGCAGTCCTTGAGCCGCGGGTCGAGACCCGAGATGTCGATCAGCGCCAGCCGCGCCAGTTGTCCGCCGCCGAAGCCGAGCTCGCGGCCGTCGCGGTCGAGCAGCCGGGCGCCGAGCGCCTGCACCATGCCGGCGCCGCCGTCATTGGTGGCGCTGCCGCCGATGCCGATGATGAAGCGGCGGGCGCCGGCGTCGAGCGCGGCGCGGATCAGCTCGCCGGTGCCGTAAGTTGTCGTCTGCAGCGGATTGCGCAGGCTGGACGGCACCAGCGCCAGGCCGCTGGCGGCGGCCATTTCGATGATGGCGGTCTGGCCGTCGCCTGACAGGCCGTAGAAGGCGCCGACGCAGTCACCGAGCGGGCCGGTGACGCTGACGTCGATCAGCTTGCCGCCGGTGGCGGCGACCATCGCGTCGACGGTGCCTTCACCGCCGTCGGCTACCGGCAGCTTCACGTAGTCGGCGTCGGGCCAGACTTCGCGCATGCCGGCTTCGATATTGATCGCGACGTCGAGCGCCGACAGGCTTTCCTTGTATGAATCGGGGGCGATGACGATTTTCATGATCATGGATCTCAACAAGCTCAGAAGATTTTGAATACGCCGAAGATCAGCGTCGACACGATGGTGATCACGAGGCCGACCGCGGTTTCGTACGGAATGACCTTGAGGCGTTCGCTGATGCTCATGTTCACGGCGCCGCCGGTGGCGTGGAAGAAGCTGCCGTGCGGCATGTGGTCGAACACCGTCGCACCGCTGTGGATCATCGCGGCGGCAGCAAGGGCCGGCACGCCGAGTTCAAGCAGCGTGCTGCTGAATACCTGCGAAGCGACGACGGTACCGGCGGTCGTCGACGCGGTCGCCAGCGACATCAGCGCACCGGAGACCGGCGCCAGCACATAGGCGGGCAGGCCGGACGCCTGCAGCACGTCGATCAGCACGGTTTTCAGGTGCGAGGCGCCGATGATGCCGGCGAGCGTACCGGTACCGAGCAGCATGATCGCCACCGGCGCCATCCGGCCCAGACCGGCGACGGCGTAGGCATTGCTGTTCTTGAACTTGCCCATCGCCAGCGCGCCGAGCAGACCGCCGAGCGGCAGGGCGATCATCGGGTCGATCTTGATGCCGAACAGCGGGCGCAAGGCCAAGAGCACGATGGCGACGACCGGCGCGACCAGCGCGGCGCCGAACGACGGCAGGCTGCCGTGGTCGTGCTGGATCACTTCGGATTCCTGCACCATGCTGCCGCGCTTGATCAGCCGCTTGGCGATCAGGTAGGCGGCGACGAGGCCGAACAGGCCCGGAATGACGCCGGCGGCCATCACGCTGGTCAGGGGCAGGTGGAAGGTATCGGCCGCGGCGATCGCGTTCGGGTTCGGGCTCATCACGTTGCCGGCCTTGCCGCCACCGATCATCGCCAGCAGGATCGCCATTTTCGACAGATCGGCACGGCGGGCGATCGCCAGTGCGATCGGCGCCACGGTGATCACGGCCACGTCGATGAAGACGCCGACGGCGGTGAGGATCATCGTTGCGACGGCCAGCGCCAGCAGCGCCCGGGTTTCGCCGAGTTTCTTGACGATGGTTTCGGCGATCGCTGCGGCTGCGCCGGATTCGATCAGTACGCCGGCAAGCACACCGGCGGCCAGAATCCGCAGCACCGCCGGGATGATGCCCTTGGCGCCGCCCATCATCAGTTCGACGGTCGAGGTGATGTCGACGCCGCCGACCAGGCCGCCGACGAGGGCGCCGACGATCATGCCGTAGGCGGGCGGGACTTTCTTGAGGATCAGGCCGATAGCGACGACAAGCGCCGCTAGCGCGCCGAGGGTGGTGACTTCCATTGTTCCGACTCCCATGCACAGTTGTGGGGCAAAGCTGTAAGCAAATGGTAGTGCGGAAAATTCGACTACGTCTTCGTGCGATTGCACAAATCCGAATGGAATATTTGGGCGTATTTCTGGCGAACGGACGAAAATCAGCTCGGGCGGGTCAGATCAAGCTGCAAGGCGATGTACAGCAGCATCCGGTCGTCGGTGCGGCCGAGCACCAAACCGGTGATGTCGGCGATGCGGGTCAGCCGGTAGTCGAGGGTATTGCGGTGGATGTCGAGCGCCTGCGCGGTCCGCCCCGGGTGCATATCGTTGCCGAACCAGGCCAGCAGCGTGTCGCGCAGCTGGCCGTGCGTGTCGACCTGCGCCAGCTGTACCAGCGGCCGCGCCAGCTCGGCCGCTTGCCAGCTGTGATGCAGGCCTTCGAGCAGCACCGGCAGCGCCAGATCCTGATAGAAGTAGGCGCGGGCATTCGGATCGCGGCGGCGGCCGAGCCGCAAGGCCGTGGCCGCGGTCCGGTACGAGCGGGCGAGGCCGCCGGCACCGGCAAAGTAGTTGCCGAGCGCGATGCGCACGCCCAGCGCGCTTTCGGCGCGCATCCGCGCCAGCAGCTGCCAGACGCGGTCGCGGTGCGAGTTGTAGTCCCAGCGGCCGCCGCGTTCGACCACCGGTTTGAGTACGACGACTTCGGACAGCGACACCGTGGCGATCAGGTTGTCGCGCTCGGGCGTGGTCAGCAGGGTCTGCAGCCGTTGCAGCTCGTTGAACGCTGCATCGACGCCCAGCTCGCCGCTGTCGATCTCGATCACCGCGGCGACGCGCGGCGCGGCCAGATCGACGCCGAGCTGGCGGGCCCAGTCGGTCAGCGTCGCGTCGGGGGTCTCGGTGCGCACCAGCTCGAGCACCAGTTCTTCGCGCAGCCGGGTGTCGCGCGCCAGCAGTCGGGTCAGTCGCGCCTGTTCGAGCGTCATTTCCGCGGTCACCCGCACCAGCTCGCCGAACTGGCGTACCGCCGCCGGCTCGCCGGTCAGGCCGATGACGCCGACGATGCGGCCCTCGTTATGCAGCGGCAGATTGATGCCGGGGCGCACGCCCTGCAGCCGGTCGGCGGTGGCGGTGTCGATTTCGACGGTGCGCGTTTGCGCCAGCGCCAGCAGGGCGCCTTCGTGCCGCTGGCCGATGCGCTCGGCGTTGCCGCTGGCGATGATGGTGCCGCGCTCGTCCATGACGTTGACGTTGCAGTCGATGATGCGCATCGTCCGCGCAACGATCTCCTGGGCAAGCACCGCGTCGAGCCGGCTCACGGCGTGGACTCAGGCACCCATGCCGCCGCCGGGGTTGGCGCCCGGCTTCTCGATCCGGGTCTTGCCGAAGCCCGAGCGGATGTCGTCCTGCGGCAGCGGGTCGTCGAAGCGGCAGAAGTCGTCGAGCAGCTCGCCCGAGTAGGCGTTGTAGTTCTCCTTGACGACCTTTTGCCACTTGCGGTTCAGGTCCTGCCACTGGCCTTCGCCATTGCCGTAGGCGTAGACGCGGTATTGCGCGCTGTTGCAGTCGAGCGCTTCGTAGGTGACGTTCCAGACGCCGCCCTTCGGCACCACGGCGACGGCGTAGCGCACCAGCTTGTCGTCGGGGCTGACGGTGATCGAATCGATGGCGATGTAAAAGTTGTTACGGCGCGATTCGTAATTGACCGTGAACGGGGCCCACTGCTTCAGCGTTGCCAGCTCGGGCCGGGTGAACGGCTTTTCGGCCGGCGCCGGCTGCGGCTTGTCCTTGAGCATGTCCACGATGTTCAGGCCGGTGTTGTCGCCCGCGGTTTGCGGGTTGTTGTACTCGGCGGCATGGGCGCCGATGGAGAGGCCCAAAAGGGCGGTGATCAGGGCAAGGCGTTTCATCTGCGGACTCCGGATAGTGCGTGCGATGCTAGCACAGCCGCGTGCATGGCTCGACCGGGCGGCGGGTGATCGGCTAGCCCGGCGGCGGGACGGCGTCATCCGGCCGCGCTGCCAGCCGCCGTGTCGGCCGGCTTGGTTGGGCACGCCGTTTTGACGGCGGCTAGGCGGGCATCGGGAAGGTGACCTGGGCGATGAAGCCGCCGCCGTCGCGGTTGCCGGCGCGGAATTCGGCGCGATGCAGCGTGGCGATGCGCGCGACGATCGACAGGCCGAGCCCGGCGCCCGGCTGCGTCTGGCCGGCCGGACGGAAGAAGCGTTCCCCCAGCCTTGCCAGTGCGTTGGCGTCGACGCCAGGGCCGTCGTCTTCGACGATCAGCGTATGCGCGGCAATGTGCACCGAGACCGTCGCCGCGGCGCCGGCGTAGCGGCGGGCATTCTCGATCAGATTGCGCAGCAGTACGGCCAGCAGCGCCGAATCGCCGAGTAGCGGTGACGGCGCGTTGAGATGCAGCGTCGGCGGCGGGATGCCGGCCGCGTCGAGTTCGGCGAACAGCGCGTCGCACAGCCGGGACCAGTCGATGCGCTCGCGCGCCAGCGTCTGTGCCGCGCCGTGCTGTTCGAGTCGGGCCAGCGCCAGCAACTGGCCGACAAGGCGGCTGGCGCGGCCACAAGCGGCCAGCGCCTGGGTCATGGCCCGGTCGCGGCGTTCGGGGTCGCGGGCGCGTTCGGCGACTTCGAGCTGGATCTGCACCGCGGCGAGCGGCGTGCGCAGTTCGTGCGCCGCGTCGGCGGTGAAGCGCCGCTCGCGCGCGAACGCGGCGTCGAGTTCGTCGAACAGCCGGTTCAGCGTGCCCTGCAGCGGGGTCAGTTCCGGCGGCAGCGCCTGGGCCAGCGGTTCGAGCCGTGCCGGCGTGCGTGCGGCGACGGCATCGGCGAAGTCGCGCACCGGTTGCAGGCCGCGCCAGACCAGCCAGAGCACCAGCGGCAGCAGCAGTGCGAGCACGACCAGCATCGGCAGCGCCAGATCGCTGGCGGTATCGAGCGCGGTGTGGTCGCGCACCGACAGCGGCTCGCCGAGCACCATGGTGTGATGGGCAGACTTGGCAATGCGGATGACCCAGGGCTGGCCGTTGAAATCGAACTCGTGATGGTCGCGATCGAGCATCGGCAACGGCGGATCGGTGCTCGCCTCCTGCAGCCGGCCCTGATCGTCGTACAGCGCAAAGGCGGTCTGGTGCAGGTCGGCGATCGGCAGCGCGACCGGATCGTCGGTGAACGCGGCGAGCGCGAGCTTGGCATTCCATTCGAGCTGGGTGTCGAGCGCCTTGCCGACTTCGTGGCGAACCTGCAGGCCCACGCTGATGATCATCGCCAGCCACAGCGCGAGCACGGTGATGGCGAGCGAGGCGCCAAGTCGCCAGAGCAGCGAACGCGGCGGGGTTTTCATGCCAGCCGCCAGCCGAGGCCACGGGCGTTCTCGATGCTGCCGGCGCCGAGCTTCTTGCGTAGGTGCGACAGGTGCACGTCGAGGCTGTTGCTCTCGCCGGCATCGAGCCAGCCGTACAGCCGGGTCTCGATCTGCTCGCGCGACAGATAGCGCGGTCGCGCCGACAGCAGCAGGTGCAGCAGACGCGCCTCCATCGACGTCAGGTTCAGCACGTCGCCGTTGCGGCGCGCGGTCAGGCTGCTGGCGTCGAAAGCGACGTCGCGCCAGCATATTTCGGTCGCGCTGCGGCCGTTGGCGCGACGGATCAGCGCATGCAGCCGGGCGTCGAGTTCGCCGAGCGCGAACGGCTTGACGAGGTAGTCGTCGGCACCGGCGTTGAGTCCGGCAATGCGGTCGGTCACGCCGTCGCGGGCGGTCAGGATCAGCACCGGCAGCGGAATGCCGGCGCCACGCAGCCAGCGCAGCAGCTCGAGCCCGGGCAGCCTTGGCAGGCCGAGGTCGAGCACCAGGCCGTCGAAGCTGGCGTCGGCCTGCAAGGTCGTGCGCGCGGCTTCGCCGTCGGTGATCCAGTCGACGGTCCAGCCGGCCTCGCGCAGGCCTTCCTGTACGCCGTCGCCGAGCAAGGGATCGTCTTCCACCAGCAGGATGCGCATCGTCGTGTTCCGTTTTTTCCAGCCACCATTATTTCACCGCCGGCGCGGTGCGGGCAGACGGCGCGTTACAATATGATTTTGACCTGCGCCCCGTCCGCCATGTCCGCCGACCAGACCCTCGATCTTTCCGGCCTCAACTGCCCGCTGCCCATCCTGCGCACCAAAAAGGCGCTGGCCACGCTCGAATCGGGCCAGACGCTGTTCGTCACCTGCACCGACCCGGCGACGCCGACCGATTTCGCTGCCTTCTGCCGCCAGACCGGCCATGCGCTGGTCGAATCGACCGCCGCCGATGCCCAGTTCCATTTCCTGATCCGCAAGCGCTGACTATGACCACCCAACTCACGATCACCCGCCCCGACGACTGGCACCTGCACCTGCGCGACGGCGACCTGATGGCCTCGGTACTGGCGCACACGGCGCGCGAGTTTGCCCGCGCCGTCGTCATGCCCAACCTCAAGCCGCCGGTGACCACGGTGGCGCTGGCCGGTGCCTACCGCGACCGCATCGTCAAATCGCTGCCGGCCGGCAGCGATTTCACCCCCTTGATGACGCTGTACCTGACCGGCGCGCTGACGCCGGACGAGGTCGTCAAGGCCAGGGACAGCGGCTTCGTCCATGCGGTGAAGTTCTACCCGGCCGGCGCGACGACCAATTCCGAAGCCGGCGTGTCGGCGCTCGACGGCGTGATGCCGACGCTGGAGAAAATGGCCGAGATCGGCCTGCCATTCTTGGTCCATGGCGAAGTGACCGACCCGGCGGTCGACGTGTTCGATCGCGAGGCCGCGTTCATCGATCGGGTGATGGCGCCGCTGCTGCAGCGCCTGCCGACGCTGCGCGTGGTGTTCGAACACATCACCACCCGCCAGGCCGCCGAGTTCGTGCTGGCTGCCGGCGACAATGTCGGCGCGACGGTGACGCCGCAGCATCTGCTGATGAACCGCAATGCGCTGTTCCAGGGCGGCATCCGTCCGCACCACTATTGCCTGCCGGTACTGAAGCGTGAAGAGCATCGTCGCGCGCTGCTGGCGGCGGTGACCTCGGGCAGCCGCAAGTTTTTCCTCGGCACTGACAGTGCGCCGCACGCGCAGCACACCAAGGAAGCGCCTTGCGGCTGTGCCGGCATCTATTCGGCGCACGCGGCGCTGGGTTTCTACGCCGAGGCGTTCGAGTCGGTCGGCAAGCTCGACCAGCTCGAAGCCTTCGCCAGCTTCAACGGCCCGGATTTCTACCGGCTGCCGCGCAATACCGGCAGCGTCACGCTGCTGAAGGAAGACTGGACCGTGCCGGCGAGCTACCCGTTCGGCGAACACGCGGTCGTGCCGCTGCGCGCCGGTGAAACGCTGGGCTGGCGCTTGCTCGACGGGCAGGCAGGCTGATGGCGGGCTTCGTCGCCCGCGACGTCACCCGTCCGGGCTGGTGGGTGTCCGGCGCCGTGCTGGCGCTGGCCGCGTGGTGGGGCCAGCCGCTGATCGCGCCCGATCACTTCGAGCGCGCTTTTTTCGGCCTGTTCTGGTACACGATGCTGGCGTTGGCGGCGGTGTTCTGGGCGCTGCCGAGCGAGCGGCGCTTTACCGGTAGCGAGTTCGTCCGCCGCACCATGCTGTTCGGCGTGATCCCGGTGTTCTCGCGCAGCCAGCCGGTTTCGGCATACCGGCAGATCGTGCTGGAAACCGATCCGAACGTCGCCGGCCCGGACACGCTGTGGGTGCTGGTCGAGGGCGACGGCGGCCGCCGTTTTGCCTTCATGCACCGGCGCGCAACCCGCCGTGGCCGCGAGCGTCAGCTCGGTTTGGCGCGTGCTTTGGCCGAGGCAAGTGGATTGCCGTTTGCCGGCGAGGTACTAGACGCGGGATAATGGTCCCGCGAAGCCGGCCGGATCGTCGCCGCCCCGAGCAATCGGGGGGGAGGAAAGTCCGGGCTCCGCAGGGCAGGATGCCGGCTAACGGCCGGGCGCCGTGAGGCGACGGAAAGTGCAACAGAGAGCTGAACCGCCGATGGCGCGAACCGCGCGAAAGCAAGGTTCGCCCCGTTCGGTCTGCTTGCAGGCCGGACAGGCCGGGTTGAAGGCGCGATTGAAGCGTGCCGGACCGGGCACAGGTAAGGGTGAAAAGGTGTTCCCGTCGGGGAGGCCCCGCAAGGGGGTGGTAAGAGCGCACCGCGGCGCTGGTAACAGTCGCCGGCAGGGTAAACCCCATCCGGAGCAAGACCAAGCAGCAGGCGTTGAGACGGCCCGTCGAGTCTGCGGGTAGGTTGCTTGAGTGCAGTGGTAACGCTGTGCCTAGAGGAATGGCGGTCACGCACGGTTCGCCGTGCGTACAGAACCCGGCTTACAGGCCGGCTTCGCACCGATCGCAACAAAAAAGCCGAGGTGAAAACCTCGGCTTTTTTTCGTCCTGAACTGGCAATCCGGCGTTGAAGCGCGGGCTTTGCCCATTTTTCCGAAGCGGCCAGATCTGCTTCAGCGGGCGAGCGAGCCAAAGCAGTTTGTTGCCGTCCGAAGCGCAGCAACCGGAATGGACACAGGGTCCATGAGGATTGCGAGCATCGGACGGCGGCAAAATGCGCAGGCGCAGCCGGCCAACGAGGCGGATCAGAGGGCGTCTTGGGGATTGCCGGCCAACAGCTTCTCTTCCAGCGCATTCACGCGCGCTTCGAGTTCGGTGAGCTTTTCGCGCGTCCGCGTCAGCACGTCCTGCTGGATCTCGAATTCCTCGCGGGTGACGAGATCCATGCGGGTGAACGCGCTCGACATCATCGCACGGACGTTCTTTTCAACGTCCTTGGCCGGGCTGGCGGCGATGGCTTCGGAAATCTTGCTGGAGATCTCGTCGAAGAATTTTTCTTTCAGCATGGCTTTCTCTCCGTGTTGGGCTGGGCAGGCTCGAAGTCTAGCAGATCGATAGACAGCGCCGCGGCGGCGAAGTTGCGTCCCGGGCAGGCACCGAGGCGGTGCGCCAGCATGGTGCAGACCGCTTTTGCTGCGCCGAGTCGGTGCGTTTGCAACAGCGATATTGCCGTCGTGGGCCGGTCATCGTGTTTTCCGGTGATTGGCACGCTTTCTGCTAGACCTTCTACGTCATCGTCCTGTTTCCAAGGAGTCACCCATGAAATTCGTCACAGCCGTCATCAAGCCGTTCAAGCTCGATGAAGTGCGCGAGGCGCTGTCCGCCATTGGCGTACAGGGGCTCACGGTTATCGAAGTGAAGGGCTTCGGTCGTCAGAAGGGCCACACCGAGCTCTATCGCGGCGCCGAGTACATCGTCGACTTCCTGCCCAAGGTGAAGCTCGAGGTCGCGATCGCCGACGACCAGCTCGATGCGACGCTGGAAGCGATCGAGAAGGCCGCCAACACCGGCAAGATCGGCGACGGCAAGGTCTTCGTCTTCGATCTGGAGCACGTCGTGCGCATTCGCACCGGCGAAACCGGCGAAGCGGCCATCTAATAAAAGACATGGGAAGGAGAGAAGCATGAAAACCTGGTTAGCACGATTCGTTGCGCTGCTGTGCGGGCTGATGCTCGCCGGCGCGGCGCTCGCGGCCGATGCGCCCGCGGCGGCCAAGCTGTACTTCGAGACCGGCAAGGCCGAACTGCCGGCCGATGCGGCGACCGCAGCCCAGCCACTGGTCGATTTCGCCAAGGCGGACGGCAAGGTGGTGCTGAGCATCGTCGGTTTCCACGACGCCAGCGGCGATGCAGCCGTCAACGCCGAGCTGGCCAAGCAGCGCGCCGTCGCGGTCAAGGAGCTGCTGCTCAAGGCCGGTCTGGCCGAGGCGCAGATCAGCCTGGAAAAGCCGGCAGTGACGACCGGCGGCGGTGATGCCAATGAAGCGCGGCGCGTCGAAATTGCCGTCGCCTTGGCCGCACCGGTCGCCGCAGTCAACGAAGTTACCGCTGCCGCCACGCCGGCCGCTGCCCCGGTGATCACCGTCAACAAGGGCGACAATGCCTGGCTGATCGTCGCTGCAAGCATGGTGATCCTGATGTCGGTCCCGGGCCTGGCGCTGTTCTACGGCGGTCTGGTGCGCGGCAAGAACATGCTGTCGGTGCTGGTGCAGGTGTTCGTGATCTTCGCGCTGATCGCGGTGCTGTGGGTGATTTACGGTTACTCGGTGGCGTTCACCGAAGGTAATGCCTTCTTTGGCGGGCTCTCCAAGCTCTTCCTCAAGGGCGTGACCCCGGATTCGATCGCGGCCACCTTCAGCAAGGGCGTCGGTATTTCCGAACTGATCTATGTCGTGTTCCAGGGCGCGTTCGCGTGCATCACTTGCGGCCTGATCGTCGGTTCGTTCGCTGAGCGCGCCAAGTTCTCGGCCATCCTCGTGTTCATGGTGATCTGGTTTACCTTCTCCTACCTGCCGATGGCGCACATGGTGTGGTACTGGGCCGGCCCGGACGCCTACACCTCGCAGGCCGCTGCCGACGCCGCCAACGCGACCGCCGGTTTCCTGTTCCAGAAGGGTGATCTCGACTTTGCCGGTGGTACCGTCGTGCACATCAACGCCGCCGTTGCCGGTCTGGTCGGTGCCTTCATGGTCGGCAAGCGCGTCGGCTTCGGTCGCGAGGCCATGGCGCCTCACAGCCTGACGATGACGATGATCGGCGCCTCGCTGCTGTGGTTCGGCTGGTTCGGTTTCAACGCCGGTTCGGCGCTCGAAGCCAACGGTACCGCCGCCCTCGCCTTCGTCAACACCTGGGCCGCCACCGCCGCCGCGGTGCTGGCGTGGCTGTTCGCCGAATGGCTGCTCAAGGGCAAGCCGTCCTTGCTCGGCGCTGCGTCGGGTGCCGTCGCCGGCCTCGTCGTCATCACCCCGGCGGCCGGTTTCGTCGGTGTCGGCGGTGGTCTGGTCATGGGCCTGATCGCCGGTTTCGCCGGCCTGTGGGGCGTGCATGGTCTGAAGCGCCTGCTCGGTGCCGACGACTCGCTCGACGTCTTCGGCGTCCACGGTGTCTGCGGTATTCTTGGCGCCATCCTGACCGGCGTGTTCGCATCGCCGGACCTCGGCGGTACCGGGGTGTGGGACTACGTCGCCAACAAGGTTGCGACCGGTTACGACATTGGCGCCCAGGTGAAGATCCAGGCGATCGGCGTCGGGATCACCGTCCTGTGGTCGGGCATCGTCTCGGTCGTCGCCTACAAGCTGGTTGATCTGGTCATCGGCCTGCGTGTCCGCGAAGACGAAGAGCGCGAAGGTCTCGACGTCACCAGCCACGGTGAAAAGGCCTACAACCTCTGATTCGGAGTCGATCGATCGCGGCGCTTTGGCGCCGCGCCTCGACAGCCCGCCTGCACGGCGGGCTTTTTCACGTTCGCCGCAGATGGCCGGTACCGCCACGATTTCGCGCGTAGACTGCCGGATCCACACGCTTACAGGATCGATCCATGTTGTCCGCCGCCCGCTTCCTTTTCCCCGTGTCCCTCGTCCTGCTGACCGGCGCTGCGCAGGCGCACATCGTGCTGCAGCAGAAATATGCGCCGGCCGATAGCTACTACAAGGCGGTGTTTCAGGTCGGTCACGGTTGCGATGGCGCGGCGACGACGGCGGTGACCGTGCGCATTCCCGACGGCGTGAAGTCGGCCAAGCCTAGCCCGAAGCCGGGCTGGAAGCTCGATATCCGCAGTGGCAAGCTGAAGCAGCCGTACGAATCGCACGGCAAGACGATCACCGAGGGGGTGAGCGAGATCCGCTGGTCCGGCGGCAGCCTGCCCGATGCGCAGTTCGACGAATTCGCCATGCAGCTCAAGCTGCCGGCCGAGGCGGGCAAGCTGTACTTCGAAGTCGTGCAGCAATGCGGCAAGCAGAAGATCGAATGGACCGAGGTGCCCGCTGGCGACGACGCGGCCGAACCGGCGCATCCGGCACCGGTGCTCGAACTGGCGCCGGCGGCAGGTGCCGGCCACCATCACCACTGATTCCAGCCAAGACAAAACAACGGCGCCTAGGGGCGCCGTTGTTCATCGGGACGGAGCGGCCGCGGATCAGAAGTATTTTTTCAGGTCCATGCCCTTGTACAGGCCGGCAACCTCGTTGGCGTAGCCGTTGAACGGCAGCGTCTTGCGCCGCAGCAGCTCGCCGATGCGCCGCTCGTTGGCCTGGCTCCAGCGCGGATGATCGACCTCGGGGTTCACATTCGAATAAAAGCCGTACTCGTTCGGCGCGGCCTTGTTCCACGCGGTGGCGGGCTGGGTTTCGCGCAGCACGATCTTCACCAGCGACTTGGCGCTCTTGAAGCCGTATTTCCACGGTACGACAAGGCGCACCGGCGCACCATCCTGATTCGGCAGCGGCTTGCCGTACAGGCCGACGCACAGCAGCGCCAGCGGGTGCATCGCCTCGTCGATGCGCAGGCCTTCGGTATACGGCCAGTCGAGCACCGACCGGCGCACCCCGGGCATCTGCTTCGGGTCGGCGAGCGAGACGAATTCGACGTACTTGGCCTTCGACGTCGGCCTGACCTGCTTCAGCAGCTCGGACAGCGAATAGCCGACCCACGGAATCACCATCGACCAGCCTTCGACACAGCGCAGCCGGTAGACGCGTTCTTCCAGCGGCGCCAGCTTCATCAGCGCATCGATGTCGAAGGTCTTCGGCGCCTCGCATTCGCCCTCGACCCGCACGGTCCACGGTCGCGTTTTCAGGCTGCCGGCGTTCTGCGCCGGATCGCCCTTGTCGGTGCCGAATTCGTAGAAATTGTTGTAGCTGGTGATCTGCTCCCAGCTGTTCTTTTCCTCGCCGGTACTGAAGCGGCTCGGGCGTGTCGCCAGCGCTGCCGCTTCGGCGTCGGGCAGCATGGTCGCGGCGATCAGGCCGCCGGTCGCGAGCAGGAAGCGTCGCCGGTCGAGGTAGAGCGATTCGGCGGTGATGTCCGACGGCAGGATGGGGGAAGGGGAGTGCGACATGCCGGTCTCCATGGCCATGATCTGGCTTCGTCGCGCTTGGCGCGCGGATCTGACAGCCATTGGAACCGATTCAGCGCAAAAAGTGCACGGCCAGGGCGATTGCGGCGCTTGCCAGCAGGACGCGTGCGGCAATCCGGGCGCTGCGGTGCGCTTCCGAGCGCCAGGCCGGCGACAGCATCCGCCACAGCAACAAGAGGACGAGAGCGGCGAGCAGAAGCCTGAATGATTTTCCGGACATGGACTGACGGGCGGCGATGAATACTTAAAGTAGCACTTTAAGTCATCCGGGATATCTGGTTCATTCTTTTCGTCTTTCCATGAGCAAATGCACCTGACATGAATTTGCTGCTAAGTGATTGTATCAAAACGGGAAAGCGAATATCCGCCCTTGTGGCGGGTTTTTGATTGCTGCTATAGTGGGCGAAAGTGGGAAAAAGTGGGTAAAAGTGGATTTTTTCCCCGAACGAGACAAGGCTCATGTTCAGCGGCGTGGCAACGATCAACCTCGACAGCAAAGGGCGTCTGGCGATTCCGGCCAGGCACCGCGAGCTGCTGCTCGCGCGCAGCGCGGGCAAGCTGGTGTTGACCGTCAGCCCCGACCGCTGCCTGCTGCTGTATCCCCAATCCGACTGGGATTCCGTGCGCGACCAACTCAATCAGCTATCGGGCGCACAAGCGCAAATCCGGCGTCTGGTGGTCGGCCATGCCGAGGAAATGGACATGGATAGCGCCGGCCGCATTCTGATTGCGCCGCGGCTACGGCAAATAGCCGGGCTGGAAAAGGAAATCGCCTTTGTCGGGATTGGCAACAAATTCGAGATTTGGGACGACGGCCAATGGTCGGCGAAAAATCAGGCGGTATTTGACCTGTCGCCGGCCGATCTTGAAACCCAAATGCAAGGCATTGTGCTGTGAGCTTCATTCATAAAACCGTCCTGCTGGACGAAGCGGTCGACGCGCTGAACATCCGCGCCGACGGTATCTACGTCGATGGCACCTTCGGGCGCGGCGGTCATTCGCGGCTGATCCTCTCGAAGCTCGGCCCGAACGGCCGGCTGATCGCCTTCGACAAGGATCTGCACGCGATTGCCGAAGCGCAGACGATCACCGATCCGCGCTTCACCATCGTGCACGACGGATTTGCATCGCTCAACGCGTCGCTCGACGCGCTGAATGTGCCGACGATCGACGGCGTGCTGCTCGATCTGGGCGTCAGCTCGCCCCAACTGGACGACGGCAGTCGCGGTTTCAGTTTCCGCTTCGACGCCCCCCTGGACATGCGCATGGACACGACGCGCGGCATCACCGCCGCCGACTGGCTCAACAGCGCGGATGAAAAAGACATTGCGGAGGTTGTGAAAGATTATGGCGAAGAGCGGTTTGCTAAACAGGTTGCAGCAGCGATTGTTGCAGGTCGCAGCGAGCGGCCATTGTCCACAACCGGTGAACTTGCCGCGCTCGTGGCGCGCGCAGTCCGTACCCGTGAGCCGGGCCAGGACCCGGCGACGCGTACCTTCCAAGCTGTTCGGATTTTCGTCAATCGCGAGCTTGAAGAACTCGCGCTGATCCTGCCGCAGGCGCTGGCGCGGCTGAGCGTCGGCGGTCGTTTTTCGGTGATCGCCTTCCACTCGCTCGAAGACCGCATCGTCAAGCGCTTCATGCAGGATCAGAGCAAGCACGACCTGCCCGACCGCTTGCCGATCCGGGCGGCCGACATTCCGCCGCCGCCGCTGCGCATCGTCGGCAAGCCCATACGGGCCAGCGCCGACGAGGTCGCTGGGAATCCGCGCGCCAGAAGCGCGATCCTGCGGGTGGCAGAAAAGGCGGCGATATGACCCGCCTAAATCTATTTCTGCTCGCCGTGCTGATTGCCTGCGCGCTGTCGGTCGTGACCAGCCAGTTCAACGCCCGCAAGCTTTATGGCGAACTGCAGAAGGAAGACCAGGTCACGCGCAAGCTCGACGTCGAATGGGGCCAGCTCCAGCTCGAGCAGAGCACCTGGGCGATGCACTCGCGCATCGAATCCGAGGCGACCGCCAAGCTCAGCATGCAGTTGCCGGCTGCCAACCGCACCCAGGTCATCCTGCCGCAGGGGCAGGTTGTCGCACGGCCGAAACTCTCGCCGGCGGACTGAGTCATGAACCGGATGATTCCGCCGACGCAGGCCCGCAAGCGCTACAGCCAGCAGCTCAAGCTCGAGCGCTGGCGGGTGTGGTTCGTCGTCGCCGGCCTGATGGGGCTGTTCGCGATCCTGCTCGGCCGCGGCCTGTGGCTGCAGGTCTTCAACGAGGAGTTCCTGCAAGGCCAGGGCGAGGCGCGCTACGCGCGTACGCTGCGGCTCGAGGCCAACCGCGGCATGATCACCGACCGCAACGGCGAGCCGCTGGCGATCTCGACCCCGGTGCAGTCGATCTGGGCGAGTCCGCGCAGCATCGAGTTGCTGCCGGCCGGGCAGACGCGTCCGGCCGACTGGGAGCCTGAAAACGACAAGGACCCGGTGCCGCTGTCGCAGGCAGAAGTCGCCCAGCTGGCGCGCGTACTCGGCATGCCGGTCGCCGATGTCGTGAAAAAGCTGTCCGAAACGCGCCGTACCCACAAGGGCGAGACGATCAAGGACAAGGACGGCAAGCCCAGCCGTACCGACTTCATCTGGCTGCGCCGGCAGATGAACCCGCAGGACGCCAAGAACGTGATGGCGCTGAATATTCCCGGCGTCTACGCGCAGGCCGAATACCGCCGCTACTATCCGGCCGGCGAGATCATGGCGCAGATCATCGGCTACACCAATATCGACGGCCATGGTCAGGAAGGGCTGGAGCTGGCGCGCGACAAGGTGCTGTCGGGCCAGACCGGCAGCCGCACGGTGATCCGCGACCGCCGCGGCTACATCGTCGAGGACATCTCGACCATCGTGCCGCCGAAGGATGGCGAGACGCTGGCGCTGTCGATCGACCGGCGCATCCAGTATCTGGCGTATCGCGAGATCAACAAGGCCGTCAGCGACTTCGACGCCGCCGGTGGCAGCATCGTCGTGCTCGACGCGCGCACCGGCGAAATCCTCGCGCTGGCGAACTCGCCGTCGTACAACCCGAACAGCCGCGAGCGGATCGATCCGGCGAAGAAGCGCAACCGCGCGATCACCGACCTGTACGAACCGGGTTCGACGCTGAAGCCGCTGACGGTCGCCGCGGCCATGCAGGCCGGCACCATCAACGCCAAGACGACGTTCAATACCTCGCCCGGCTCCTTGTACATGGGCGGCTTCACAATCAAGGACACGCACAACTACGGCGTCCTCAATGCCGAAGGCATTCTCGTGCATTCGAGCAATATCGGTGCGCTCAAGGTGGCACTGACGATGCCGCGCGAAACGCAGTGGAATATGCTCAACGCCGTCGGCATCGGCCAGCGGCCGGGTCTGGGCTTCCCGGGCGAGTCGGCCGGCAAGCTGCGGCCGTTCAAGACCTGGTATCCGATCGAGCAGGGCACCATGGGTTACGGTTATGGCCTGTCGGTGAGCCTGATGCAGATGGCCAAGGCCTATCAGATCTTCGCCACCAACGGCATCGAGCACCCGGTCAGCCTGATCAAGCAAAGCGCGCCGATGCCGGGCAAGCAGGTGATCTCGCCCGAATTGGCGCTGACGATCCGCGGCTATATGGAAAAGGTCACCCAGCCGGGCGGCACCGCAACGCGCGCGCAGGTGGTCGGCTACCGCGTCGCCGGCAAGACCGGTACCGCGCGCAAACAGAGCGGCGGCAACTATGCCGACAAGAAATATGTCGGTTCCTTCGTCGGTCTGGCGCCGGTATCGAACCCGCGTCTGATCGTCGCCGTGATGATCGACGAACCCGATATCAAGAAGAGCATCTACGGCGGCGCCGTGGCCGCGCCGGTGTTCTCGAGCGTTGTCGCGGGCACCTTGCGCCTGCTCGGTATTCCGCCGGATGCACCGACCAATAACATCCTGCTGCCCAGTCCTCAGGACACCAGGGAGGACGAAGCATGGGTCCCGTAAACTGGCCGCTGGCCGCGCTCGACTTTGCCGCGATCGACGCCATCGCCGCAGGGCGTCGCGTTGTCGCCGATAGCCGCCAGATCCAGTCTGGCGACGTGTTCCTGGCCTTCCAGGGCGAATACGCCGACGGCCGCCGCTATGTGCAGGCCGCGATCGATGCCGGCGCCGGCGCGGTGCTGTGGGAGACCGGCGATACGGCGTCCGGCGCCTTCGTCTGGCAGCCCGAGTGGACGGTGCCGAACCTCGGCGTGCCGCAACTGCGGGCGCAAGCCGGCATCGTTGCCAGCCACCTGCTCGGCCATCCGAGCGCCGCGCAGACCGTCGTCGGCATCACCGGCACCAATGGCAAGACGTCGATCGCCAACTGGCTCGGCCAGGCGTTCACCCGGCTCGGGTTTCCGACCGGCGTGCTCGGCACGCTCGGCAACGGCGTGTTTCCGGCACTCGAAGCGTCGACACACACGACGCTAGACCCGGTTACCCTGCAGCACTGGCTGGCGCGGTTCCGCGACGCCGGTGCCGATCACGTCGCGATGGAGGTCAGCTCGCACGGGCTGGCACAAGCGCGCGCGCACGGCGTCGGGTTCGATATCGCCGTGTTCACCAACCTGACCCGCGATCACCTCGACTATCACGGTACGCTCGAAGCCTACGGCGCCGAGAAGGCCAGGCTCTTCGTCTGGCGCGGGCTGAAGGCGGCGGTGATCAACGCCGACGACGCATTCGGCCAGACGCTGCTGAAAACGACGACCGCGCCACGCGTGCTGAGCTATGGCCTCGACGCCGGCGACATTCGCGCGACGCGGCTGGCCGCGACGCTGGCCGGCCTCGAACTCGATGTCGTCACGCCGGCCGGCGAGGCGACGATCCACTCGTCGCTGGTCGGTCGTTTCAATGCCTACAACCTGCTCGCCTGCCTTGGCGTGCTGCTGGCTGCCGATGTGGCGCTGGCCGACGCGGTCGCGGCGCTCGAAGCGATCGAATCGGCGCCGGGCCGGATGCAGCGACTGGGTGGTGGCGCGCAGCCGCTGGTCGTCGTCGACTACGCGCATACGCCCGATGCACTCGACAAGGCACTGTCGACGCTGCGCGAGGCGATGCCGGCGAAAAGCCGGCTCTATTGCGTGTTCGGCTGCGGCGGTGACCGCGATCGCGGCAAGCGGCCGCAGATGGGCGAGATCGCCTGCCGGCTGGCCGACGCAACGGTGATCACCAGCGACAATCCGCGTACCGAACGCCCGCAACAGATCATCGACGACATCGTCACCGGCGTGGCCGGCGTCGACGGCAGCGGGCTGGCGAACTACTCGATCGAATCGGACCGTGCCCGCGCGATTGCCGCGACCATCGATTTCGCCGGCAGCGGCGATGTGGTGCTGATCGCCGGCAAGGGGCACGAGACTTACCAGGAAATCCACGGCGTGCGGCATCACTTCGACGACGTCGAACAGGCGGTCGCTGCGCTGGCGAGGAAGACATCATGATGCTGACGATGCATGACGCAGCGCTGGCCGTCGGTGGCGCCCTTCGTGGCGACGCGACGGTGGCGTTCGCGCGTGTCACGACCGACAGCCGCGACATCCGCGACGGCGACCTGTTCGTTGCGCTGCGCGGCGAGCGCTTCGACGGCCACGACTTTGCCGATGCGGCGCTGGCACAGGGCGCGGCCGCGGTGTTGGTCGAAACCGACGGCGGCGGCAACCGCATCGTTGTCGCCGACACGCTCAAGGCGCTTGGCGAGCTGGCCAGCCACTGGCGCAGCGTGATCGCGCCGAAGCTCGTCGCGATCACCGGCAGCAACGGCAAGACCAGCGTCAAGGAAATGACCGCGTCCATCCTCGCCGCCCACGCCGGCGCCGATGCGGTGCTGGCGACGCGCGGCAATCTGAACAACCACATCGGCGTGCCGCTGACCTTGCTGAGCCTGCGGGCGCAGCACCGTTACGCGGTGGTCGAGATGGGCATGAGTGATTTCGGCGAGATCGACTACCTGACGCGGATGGCGCGACCCGACGTCGCGCTCGTCAACAACGCCGGCGCGGCGCATCTCGAAGCGCTCGGCTCGGTCGAAGGCGTGGCCCGTGCCAAGGGCGAAATTTTCGCCGGCCTCGCCGCCGACGGCCCGGCGATCCTCAACGCCGACGACGCGTACGCGCCGCTGTGGCGCACGCTCGCCGCCGGCCGGCCGCAAACCGGTTTCGGCCTTGGCGCCGCTGCCGATGTGCGTGCCGTCGACGTCGTTGCCGGCGCGCTTGGCAGCCGCTTCACACTGGCGACGCCGGCGGGTGCCGAGCCGGCCGTGCTGCACGTGCCGGGACTGCACAACGTGCGCAATGCGCTGGCTGCGAGTGCCGCGGCGCTGGCGCTGGGTGTACCGCTTGTGACGTGCATCGCTGGTCTTGCGGCGTATCAGGGCGTAAAAGGCCGGCTCGAGCGCAAGCAGGCTGCGGCCGGCGCGCTGCTGATCGACGACAGCTACAACGCCAACCCGGATTCGATGAAGGCGGCGGTCGATGTGCTGGTGCGCATCGGCGCGGAGCAGGCCAGACGCACGCTGCTGGTGCTCGGCGATATCGGCGAAGTCGGCGTGGATGCGCCGGCGCGGCATGCCGAGGTCGGCGCTTATGCAAAGGCCGCCGGCGTGCAGCGCCTGTTCACGCTCGGCACGCAGATGCACGAAGCCGCGGCGGCATTCGGTAGCCGGCATTTCGACACGCTGGAAGCACTCTTGGCGGAACTCGGACCCGAAGCCGGGCCGGATGCCGTGGTGCTGGTCAAGGGATCGCGCTTTATGCGCATGGAGCGCGTCGTCGACGCGCTGGTCAACGAACAAGGAAATAACTAGTCATGCTGCTTTGGCTGACGCAATGGCTGGGTGAATCGATCCGGGCATTCAACGTATTCAACTACATCACGCTGCGCGCGGTGCTGGCGACGATGACCGCGCTGACGATCTCGTGGGTGCTCGGCCCCTGGGTGATCAAGAAGCTGACCGAAATGAAGGTCGGCCAGGCGGTGCGCAGCGACGGCCCGCAAACGCATCTGGTCAAGGCGGGGACGCCGACGATGGGCGGCACGCTGATCCTGCTGTCGATCGGCCTGACGACGCTCTTGTGGGGCGATCTGGGCAACAAGTACATCTGGCTGGTGCTGATCGTCACGATGGCGACCGGCATCATCGGCTTCGTCGACGACTACAAGAAGGTCGCGCTGAAGAATCCGAAGGGCTTGAGCGCCAAGGCGAAAATGTTCTGGCAGTCGGCGATCGCGATCGGCGCCGGCTTGTTCCTCGTCAACGCCGGCCAGTTGCCGGCGCATACCGGCTTCATCATCCCGTTCTACAAGGAAATCCTTTACCCGTTCGGGGCGATCGGCTTCTGCGTGCTGACCTATTTCGTCATTGTCGGTACGTCGAACGCAGTCAACCTGACCGACGGCCTCGACGGGCTGGCGATCATGCCGACGGTGCTGGTCTCCGGCGCGTTCTGCATCTTTGCCTACGTCGCCGGCAACGTGAAGTTCGCGACCTATCTGGGCATTCCGCACGTGCCGGGCGCTGGCGAACTGGTGGTGTTCTGCGCGGCAATGGCCGGCGCGGGGCTCGGTTTCCTGTGGTTCAACGCCTATCCGGCCGAAGTCTTCATGGGCGACGTCGGCGCGCTGGCGCTCGGTGCCGGCCTCGGCACCGTCGCGGTGGTCGTCCGGCAGGAAATCGTCCTCTTGATCATGGGTGGCGTTTTCGTCGTCGAGGCACTGTCGGTCATGATCCAGGTCGCCAGTTTCAAGATGACCGGCAAACGCGTGTTCCGAATGGCGCCGCTCCATCATCACTACGAACTCAAGGGCTGGAAGGAGACGCAGGTCGTCGTCCGCTTCTGGATTATCACCATGCTGCTGGTCCTCGTCGGCCTGGCCACGCTGAAGTTGCGCTGAGGAGCCGACATGGATTTCAACGGAAAACACGTCATCGTCGTCGGTCTGGGCATCACCGGGCTGTCGAGCGCACGCTGGCTGTCACGCCACAACGCGCGCATCACCGTCGCCGACAACCGTGACGTGCCGCCGGGGGTCGAGACGCTCGCCGCCGAGCTGCCCGACGTCGCAACCCGCTTTGGCGCGTTTACCGATGCCACCTTCGCCGACGCCGAGCTGCTCGTCGTCAGCCCCGGCGTGCCGCTGGCGACGCCGGAGATCGCCCGCGCGATCGAGCGCGGTGTCGATATCGCCGGTGACGTCGAGCTGCTCGCGCGCGCGATTCGCGGCAGCGGCGCCCGCGTGCTGGCAATCACCGGCAGCAACGGCAAGACCACGGTCACCAGCATGGTCGGCAAGGCGTGCGAGCAGGCCGGCCTGAAGACCGTCATCGCCGGCAATATCGGCCTGCCGGTGCTCGACGCGCTGGCCGACTGGGAAAGCCGCAGCGGCAATCCGGATATCTGGGTGCTCGAGCTGTCGAGCTTCCAGCTGGAGACAACCAGCTCGCTGACGCCCGACGCCGCCGTGGTGCTCAACGTCACCGAGGATCACCTCGACCGTTACGACGGCATGCGCGATTACGCGCAGACCAAGGCGCGCATCTTCAACGGCCTCGGCGTGATGGTGCTGAACCGCGAAGACGGCTGGTGCCGCGGCATGACGCAGCCGGGCCGCAACATCGTCTGGTTCGGCGCCGACGCGCCGCGTAATCCGAGCGAGTACGGTCTGGTCGCCGACGAGAACGACGTGGCGCTCAAGCTGGGCGAACGCACATTGATGAAAGCCGGCGAGCTGCAACTGGCCGGTCTGCACAATGCCGCCAATGCGCTGGCGGCGCTGGCGCTGACGCGCGCGATCGGCCTGCCCAGCGCGCTGACGATCGCCGCGCTCAAGGCGTTCAAGGGCTTGCCGCACCGGGTCGAATTCGTCGCCGAGAAGGCCGGCGTCGCCTATTACGACGACTCGAAGGGCACCAATGTCGGCGCGACCGAAGCGGCGCTGAAGGGCATGACCCGGCCGGTGGTGCTGATCGCCGGTGGCGACGGCAAGGGCCAGGATTTCAGGCCGCTCAAGACGGCGTGCGAGCGTATTTGCCGCGCCGTGGTACTGATCGGCCGCGATGGCCCGCAGATCGCCGAGGTGCTCAACGAGGCAACGTCGCAACTGCTCGACGCCAACGACGAAGACGAGGCCTTCCTGCCCGTGCTGCAGGTGCCGACGCTGGAAATGGCCGTGCAGATGGCCGCCAACCTCGCCGAGGCCGGCGATATCGTGCTGTTGAGCCCGGCTTGCGCCAGCCTCGACATGTTCCGCAACTACCACCACCGTGCCGAAGTGTTCATCGCTGCGGTGCGGGGCCTGGAAGGCTGACGCGATGAAAGCGATCTTCTACCGGGCCCTCAAGCGCATCCGCCCCAGCATGGCCGCCTATGACCAGGCGCTGCTGTGGTGCGTGCTCTTGCTGCTGACCATCGGCCTGGTGATGGTTTACTCGTCGTCGATCGCGATGGCCGAGGTCGACAAGGACACCGGTTTTCGCAGTACCTACTTCCTGATCCGGCATTCGATCTTCCTGGTCGTCGGCGTGGTGGCGGCGTTCTTCGCCTTCAGCATCTCGACCAAGACCTTGCAGCAGTACGCGCCCTTGTTGTTCATCCTCGGCGTCCTGCTGCTGATCCTGGTACTGATCCCCGGCGTCGGCCGCGAGGTCAACGGCTCCCGGCGCTGGCTCGGGCTGGTGGTGATCAACCTGCAGCCGTCCGAGCTGATGAAGCTTGCCGCGGCGTTCTATGCCGCCGACTACACGGTGCGCAAGGCCGCATTCATGGGCGGCGACTTCTGGGCCAGCATCACCAAGGGCCTGTTGCCGATGCTGTTCGTGATGCTCGTCGTCGGCGGCCTCTTACTGCTCGAGCCCGACTTCGGCGCGTTTGCGGTGATTACCGCGATCACCATGGGCTTGCTGTTCCTCGGCGGCTTCAACTGGCGTTTGTTCGCCGGGCTGATCGTGCTGCTCGGCATCGGCTTCGTCGGCCTGATCGCCAGCTCGCCGTACCGGCGCGCGCGCGTGCTCGGCTTCCTCGACCCGTGGCAGGATCCGTACGGCAAGGGCTACCAGCTGAGCCACTCGCTGATTGCCTTCGGTCGAGGCGAATGGCACGGCGTGGGCCTCGGCGCCAGCGTCGAGAAGCTGTCCTACTTGCCCGAGGCGCATACCGACTTCCTGATGGCGATCATCGCCGAGGAGTTCGGTTTCCTCGGTGTAGCCGTCGTTGTCGGCCTGTTCGCCTTCCTGGTGTTCCGCTGCTTCATGATCGGCGTGCAGGCGGCCAAGCTCGACCGTGCGTATCAGGCCCTCGTCGCCCAGGGCATCGGCATCTGGATCGGCGTGCAGTCGGTGATCAATATCGGCGTGAACATGGGTCTGCTGCCGACCAAGGGCCTGACGTTGCCGCTGCTGTCATTCGGCGGCTCGGGCATCGTCGCCAACCTGCTGGCGCTCGGCGTCGTGATGCGCATCGACTACGAGAACAGGCTGCTGATGCGGGGGCGCAAGGTATGAAACACCTGCAATGCTGCTGCGGCCACGAATCGCTGCGTTGCGCAGTGCTCGCAATGCTCATGAACACGCACGTTCATTCCGCTTGCTGCGCGCTGGGCGCCTTGCGCTTCGCGGCCTCGCGACGCATTGGAGGTGCTTCATCATGAAGCGCACCCTGCTCGTCATGGCCGGCGGTACCGGCGGCCACATCTTCCCGGCGCTGGCGGTCGCCAACGCGATGCGCGAACGCGGCTGGGACGTGGTCTGGCTCGGCGCGGCCGGCGCGATGGAAACGCGCATCGTGCCGCAGCACGATATTCCGCTCGAAACGCTGAACATCACCGGCGTGCGCGGCAAGGGCCTGCTGAAAAAGCTGAGCCAGCCCTGGGTGCAGCTGAAGGCACTGTATGGCGCGCTGCGGACCATTTTCCGCCATCGTCCCGACGTGGCGATCGGCTTCGGCGGCTTCACCGGTTTTCCGGGCGGACTGGCGATGCGGCTCTTGTGGCTGCCGCTGGTCGTGCACGAACAGAACTCGGTCGCCGGGCTGACCAACAAGACGCTGGCCAGGCTCGCCAACCGGGTGCTGTTCGCCTTCCCGTCGGCGTTCCGCAGCGCACCGCCGCGTTTCGACTGCGTCGGCAATCCGGTGCGCGACGCGATTTCGGCGGTCGTTGAACCAACAAGCCGTTTCGAAGGTCGGACCGGGCCGCTCAAGCTGCTGGTCGTCGGCGGCAGCCTCGGCGCGCAGGTGTTCAACGAACAGGTGCCGAAGGCGCTGGCGCTGTTGCCCGAAGCCGAACGCCCGGTGGTGATCCATCAGGCAGGCGAAAAGCACATCGATGCACTGAAGGCCAACTACGCCGCTGCCGGTGTTGCCGCCGACTGCGTCGCCTTTGTCAAAGACATGGCCAGTGCTTACGCCGATGCCGATCTGGTGCTGTGCCGTGCCGGCGCGCTGACGGTGTCCGAGCTGGCCTGCGTCGGTGCCGCCAGCGTGCTGGTGCCCTTCCCGCACGCGGTCGACGATCACCAGACCGGCAATGCGCGTTATCTGTCCGACGCCGGGGCCGGTGTGCTGCTGCCGCAAACCGAGTTCGGCGCCGAGCGTTTCGCGGCGCTGCTGACAGAAACAAACCGTGCGCGCTGCCTTGAGATGGCTCACAAGGCCCGGCAGCTCGCCAAACCCGACGCGACCGAACGGGTCGTGGCGGTGATCGAGGAACTGGCAAGATGAAACACAAGGTCAAACGGATTCACTTCGTCGGCATCGGCGGTGTCGGCATGAGCGGCATCGCCGAGGTGCTCGCCAACCAGGGCTTTGCCGTCAGCGGCAGCGACCTCGGCAGCAATGCCGCGACACAGCGGCTGCAGGCGGCCGGCGCGGCCGTGCACAAGGGCCACGACGCGGCCTTCGTTGCCGACGCCGACGTGGTGGTGATTTCCAGCGCGGTCAAGGACGACAACCCCGAGGTGGTCGAAGCGCGCGCACGCAAGATCCCGGTGATTCCGCGCGCGCTGATGCTCGCCGAGCTGATGCGGCTGCAGCGCGGCATCGCCATTGCCGGCACCCACGGCAAGACGACGACGACCAGCCTGACCGCAAGCATTCTCGAAGCCGCCGGCATGGATCCGACCTTCGTCATCGGCGGCAAGCTGCACGCGGCCGGCTCGAACGCCCGGCTCGGCCACGGCGACTATCTGGTTGCCGAGGCCGACGAAAGCGACGCGTCCTTCCTCTACCTGAGCCCGATGATCTCGGTCGTGACCAATATCGACCAGGACCATATGGACACGTATGGCCACGATTTCGACAACGTGAAGAAGGCCTTCGTCGACTTCCTGCATCACCTGCCGTTCTACGGCCGCGCGGTGCTGTGCATCGACGACGCCCATGTGCGCGAGATCCTGCCGCGCGTCACTAGCCCGGTGACGACCTACGGTACCGGGCCGGACGCGATGCTGCGCGCCGAGAACATCGTCGCCGTCGACGGCCAGATGCGTTTCGACGCGGTGTGGGAAAACGGCGAAACCCGGCGGATTCCGATCACGCTGAACATGCCGGGTCAGCACAACGTGCTGAACGCGCTGGCGGCGATCGCGATCGGCCTTGAGGTCGATGCGTCGGAGGAGGCGATCCAGCGCGCGCTGGCGACGTTCCAGGGCGTCGGCCGGCGCTTCCAGCGCTACGGCGAGATTGCCTGCCAGGAACGGCCGGATGGCTTGGACGCCGGCACGTTCACGCTGGTCGACGACTACGGCCACCACCCGGTCGAAATGGCGGCGACGATCGCCGCTGCGCGTGGCGCCTTCCCGGGCCGCCGCTTGTTGCTGGCCTTTCAGCCGCACCGCTACAGCCGCACGCGCGATTGCTTCGAGGACTTCGTCAAGGTGCTGGGCACCGTCGATGGCCTGTTGCTCGCCGAGGTTTACGCGGCCGGTGAAGCGCCGGTGGTCGCGGCCGACGGCCGTTCGCTGGCGCGCGCGGTGCGCGTTGCCGGCAAGGTCGAACCGATTTTTGTTGAAGACATCGCCGACATGCAGGCCGCCATCGTCGCGGCCGCAAAGCAGGGCGATGTGGTGATCACGATGGGGGCGGGCTCGATCGGCGCCGTCCCCGGCAAACTGGTGCAAAACTGAAATGGCTGACATGAAGCAATACGGCAAGGTCGCCGTGGTGATGGGCGGTGAATCGAGCGAGCGCGAAGTCTCCTTGATGAGCGGCCGTGGTGTGCTCGAGGCGCTGCGCAGCCAGGGCGTCGACGCGCATGCGTTCGACCCGGCCGAAAAACCGCTCGAGGCCCTGCACGAAGAAGGCTTCGATCGCGCCTTCCTGATCCTGCACGGCGGCGACGGCGAAGACGGCACGATCCAGGGCGCGCTCGAATACCTCGGCATCCCGTACACCGGTTGCGGCGTGATGGCGTCGGCGATCGGCATGGACAAGTGGCGCACCAAGCTGATGTGGCAGGCCGTCGGCCTGCCGGTGCCGGCCTACCTGCTGCTCGACGCGCAAAGCGATTTCGACGCGGTGATCCCGAAGCTCGGTTCGCCGGTCTTCGTCAAACCGTCGAACGGCGGATCCAGCGTCGGCGTCACGAAATGCCGCAGCGGTGACGAGATCCGTGCCGCGTACGCAGAGGCCGCCAAGTACGACCCGCTGGTGATGGTCGAACAGGCCGTCAGCGGCGGCGAATTCAGCTGCGCGGTGCTCGACGGCCGCGCGCTGGCAACGGTGAAGATCGAACCGGCAACCGAGTTCTACGACTACGAAGCCAAGTATTTCCGTGACGATACCGTCTATACCTGCCCGGGCCTGGAAGGCGATGCCGAAGCGCAGGCCCGCGTGCTTGCCGAAGCCGCCTACCGCGTGCTCGGGGCGACCGGCTGGGCGCGGATCGATTTCCTGGCCGACGAAAGCGGCAAGATCTACCTGCTCGAGCCGAATACCGCGCCGGGCATGACCAGCCACAGCCTGTTCCCGATGTGCGCGCGCGAAGCCGGCATCGGCTACGAGCAACTGGTGCTGCGGATCCTCGATACGACGCTGGAGGCCGAATGAATCTGGCCGCCCCGACCGTTTGCCAACTGTGAACAACGAGCGAGAGGAAACGTGATTCCAGCAACAAGAGAACCTCGTCAGGGCGCCGCGAGCGAGCGCCAGACAAGGAGCCAGCAGCGCAGTCACCGCAACGTACAGGAGTACGTGAGGATGACGAGCAGCGCACGACGCCGTATGGCGTTCGCGCAGCAGCCATGCCGAGGTTCGAATGTGGGATAGGCCGCAACTGTTGATGTGGTTTGCGAACCTGCTCACCGCCATGGCGGTGCTGCTGCTGTTCTATTCGCTGGTGTTCCTGACCATCCACTCGCCGCTGTTCCCGGTACGTCAGGTCAAGATCGACGGCGAGCTGTCGCATGTCACCAAGGAACAGCTGCAATACGTGATCAAGAACGAGCTGAAGGGCACGTTTTTCACGCTCGACCTTGACAAGACCCGGGCGGCGTTCGAGAAGCTGCCGTGGGTGCGCGAAGTCAATGTGCGCCGGCGCTGGCCGGACCGGCTCGAGGTCAGCATCGAAGAGCAGCACGCGTACGCGCGCTGGGGCAATGTGGCCCTGCTCAATACCTATGGCGAGCGTTTCGACGCCGCCAGCAACGAGGCGCTGCCGGTGCTCGAAGGCCCGGAAGGCACCGAAAAACTGATGGTCGAAGGCTACCGGATGCTCAAGGACGCGATGGCGCCGCTGCAGAAGGCGCCGACGCATCTGTGGCTGTCGCCGCGTCGGGCCTGGCGTTTCCAGCTCGACAACGGCGTCGTCGTCGAAGTCGGTCGCGATGACGCGATCGAGCGCGTGCACCGCTTTGCCGTCGCCTACCCGAACTCGCTGGCGCTGATCGCCGAGAAACATCCGTTCGAGTATGTCGACCTGCGTTATCCGAACGGCTTTGCCGTGCGCCTACCGGCCTACAAGCCTGAAGAGGCGATCAAGCCCGCCGCCAGACCGGCGGCCAAGGCGGCCAGCAAGCCGGCGGCCGTGAAACCCAAACCCCGCGCCGCTTCGGCGTAGCGGCGGGTACGAATCCGTGGCCGGCGCAATGGTGCCGGCCTGTTATGAATTGGTTTGTGTAAGAAAGAGGCTTCTTGTGAGTAGAGACGCGAACAACCTCATCGTCGGGCTCGATATCGGGACGTCCAAGATCGTCGCCGTGGCGGCCGAAATTCAGGATGACGGCGTGCTAAACGTCGTCGGCCTTGGCTCGGCCACCAGCCGCGGCCTCAAGCGCGGCGTCGTCGTCGACATCGAGAAGACCGTCGGCGCGATCCAGAGCGCGCTCGGCGAGGCCGAGCTGATGGCCGACTGCAAGATCCGCGAAGTGTTCACCGGCATCGCCGGTAGCCACATCAAGGGCATCAATTCGGACGGCATGGTCGCGATCAAGGACAAGGAAGTCACCGAGGCCGACGTCCAGCGCGTGATCGAGACCGCCAGCGCGGTCAATATTCCGACCGATCACCAGGTGCTGCACATCCTGGCGCAGGAATACATGATCGACGGCCAGGAAGGCGTGAAAGAGCCGCTGGGCATGTCCGGCGTGCGTCTGCACGTGAACGTGCACATCGTCTCGGGCGCGGTGTCTGCAGTGCAGAACATCACCAAGTGCGTGCGCCGCTGTGGCCTCGAAATCGCCGAAGTGGTGCTGCAGCCGCTGGCGTCGGCGACGTCGGTGCTGACCGACGACGAGAAGGAACTCGGCGTCTGCCTCGTCGATATCGGCGGTGGCACGACCGATCTGGCGGTGTTCATGGGTGGCGCGATCCGCCATACCGCGGTGATTCCGATCGCCGGCGACCAGATCACCAACGACATCGCCATGGCGCTGCGCACGCCGACGGCCGAGGCCGAAAACATCAAGATCCAGCATGGCGTCGCACTGCGGCACATGACCGATCCGCAACAGATGATCGAAGTGCCCGGCGTCGGCGAGCGCGGTTCGCGCCAGATGAGCCGGCACACGCTGGCCGAAGTGGTAGAGCCGCGGATCGAAGAACTCTACGCGCTGGTGCAGGCCGAATTGCGCCGCAACGGTTTCGAAGACCGGCTCTCGAGCGGCATCGTCATTACTGGCGGTGCATCGCTGATGCCGGGCATGGTTGAACTGGCCGAGGAAATCTTCCACATGCCGGTTCGTCTCGGCCTGCCGAAATATGTCGGCGGTCTGGCGGAGGTCGTCAAGAATCCGCGCTATTCGACGGCAGTGGGGCTGCTGTTGTTGGCCAGGGAGCAATACCACAAGAATCCGGCCGGCAAGACCAAGGACGGGTCGTTTGGAGACATTCTGGGCCGCATGAAATCGTGGTTTCAGAATAATTTTTAGTCAGTTTCGGGTCAGTAATTTAGAATCGGGTCAGAAGGAGAGTCATCATGGCACTGAGTATCGAAGTCCACGACGTTGCACACGTCGTCAATATCAAGGTGATCGGCGTCGGTGGCGCCGGTTGCAACGCAATCAACAACATGATCGAGCACGCGCTGGCTGGCGTGCAGTTCATCTCGGCCAACACCGATGCACAGGTGCTGAAGCTGTCGAAGGCGGAGCACATCGTTGCGCTCGGGCAGGAGCTGACGCGTGGTTTCGGCGCCGGTTGCAACCCGGACATCGGCCGTGAAGCGGCCGAAGAAGACCGCGAGCAGCTGGCCGAGCTGATCGATGGTGCCGACCTGCTGTTCATCACCGCCGGCATGGGCGGCGGCACCGGTACCGGCGCTGCGCCGGTGATCGCGCAAGTCGCGCGCGAGAAGGGCATCCTGACCGTCGGCGTCGTCACCAAGCCGGGCCTGGACGAAGGCAACCGCCAGAAAGTGGCGCAAGCCGGTATCGACGAGCTGGGCCGCTATGTCGATTCGCTGATCGTCGTATCGAACCAGAAGCTCGAGGAAGTCCTCGGCGACGACGTCACCATCGACGAAGCGTTCCGCGCCGCCGACGACGTGCTGCGCAACGCGGTCGGTTCGATCGTCGAGATCATCAACTATCCGGGCCTGATCAACGTCGACTTTGCCGACGTGAAGACCGTGATGCAGGAAATGGGCATGGCGCTGATGGGCACCGCCCATGCTGCCGGTCCGAACCGTGCGGTTGAAGCGGCCGAGGAAGCGATCCGCAGCCCGCTGCTCGACAACATCAACTTCAAGGGCGCACGCGGCGTGCTGGTCAACATCAGCGCCAGCAAGACGACGCTGAAGAAGAGCGAAATCCGCCAGGTGCGCGAGATCGTCGAAGCCGGCGCGGCCGAAGACGCGGTGGTCAAGCACGGTGTGGTCTACGACGAAAGCCTCGGTGACCAGCTGCGCGTGACCTTGATCGCGACCGGTCTGGGTGTCCGCGAAAACAGCAAGCCGGTGATGCAGGTCGTTGCCAGCCAGCCGCTGAAGACCGGTACCGACAACCGTGCCGTCGACAGCACCGACTGGAGCGAATTCGACCTGCCGCCGGGCATGCGCCCGAACCGTCGCAGCGGCGGCCACGATGCGCGCTCGGTGGTTGGCAATGTCGACATGGACATTCCGGCCTTCCTGCGTCGTCAGGCAGACTGAACGTCATGCGCGCGATCTGAACGCCCTGCGTGAGCCGCAGGGCGGAGGACGCTTGCGCACTGCCCAGATAGATTAAGAACGGCAATCGGATGCATTGTGACGATCAATCCAGCCCATGACCCAGGGCTGCTAAAATCGTGGCATGAGTCCTTTAAGCCAAGGTAATCCATGTTTCAGCAACGAACCCTGAAAACCACGGTCCGTGCAGTCGGTGTCGGCCTGCATTCGGGCGAGCGTGTCACGCTCGTGCTGAAGCCTGCGCCCATCGATTCCGGCATCGTGTTCCACCGCGCCGATCTGCCCGATTCGGCGCCGTTCAGGGTCGGGCCCTCGCTCGTGAACGACACACGACTCTCCTCCACGCTCATCAACGATGGCGTGCGTGTCGGCACGATCGAGCACCTGATGTCGGCGTTCGCCGGCTTTGGCGTCGACAATGTCGTCGTCGAAGTCGACGCACCCGAAATGCCGATCATGGATGGCTCGGCTGCGCCGTTCATCTACCTGCTGCAGAGCGCTGGCGTCGTCGACCAGGCCGCGCCGAAGCGTTTCGTCCGCGTCAAGAAGCCGATCGAGGTCGTCGAAGGCGACAAGTGGGTGAAGCTCGAGCCGCACGAAGGCTACAAGGTGTCGCTGAAAATCGACTTCCAGCATCCGGCGTTCAAGAAATCGGCGCAGACGATCACGCTCGATTTCGCCAATACCAACTATGTGTCCGAGATCGCCCGGGCGCGGACCTTCGGCTTCATCCACGAGGTCGAGATGCTGCGCACCAATGGCCTCGCACGCGGCGGCAGCATGGATTCGGTCGTCGTCATCGACGAATACCGCGTGCTCAACGACGGTGGCCTGCGCTTCGAGGACGAGTTCGTCCGCCACAAGGTGCTCGACGCGATCGGCGACCTGTACATCCTCGGCCATCCGCTGATCGCCGCGTTCTCGGGCTACAAGTCGGGCCACGCGATGAACAACAAGCTGCTGCGGGCCTTGCTCGACGATCCGGACAGTTTCGAGTTCGTCAGCTTCACGCGTGACGAGGACGTCCCGAGTTCGTTCCACGCCTTGCCGCCCGTCGGCATCTGACCCACCCAGCGGAGCACGCCCATGTTCGCCGTGCTGCGCATCCTGTTCGTGCTGGCGGTCGTTCTCGCCGGCTGGTCGGTGTTCCGCTATCTGCGCACCGGGGATCGTTACTGGCTGGTGTTTCTCCGCCGCGTGATCGCCGCTACGCTGGCGCTGCTGCTGCTGTTTTTCGTCGGCCTCGTCGCCGAACGCTTTTTCTGGCTCTGAATCCCCATGCCCCGTTTCTTTCTTGATGCGCCGCTCGCCAGCGGCACAGCGCTGTCGCTGCCCGAATCGCTTGCACGCCATGTCCAGGTGCTGCGGATGCAGCCCGGCGACACCATCACCTTGTTCAACGGCCAGGGCGGCGAGTACGCGGCGACGGTGACCGCGATGGGCAAGCGCAATGTCGATGTCGACATCGGCGCGCACGATGCGGTCGAGCGCGAATCGCCGCTGCAGACCGTGCTGCTGCAGGCGGTGTCGGCGACCGAACGGATGGATTACACCGTGCAGAAGGCAACCGAACTCGGCGTCAGCCGCATCGTCCCGGTCTACAGCCAGTACTGCCAGCAACGGCTCTCGGGCGAGCGCGCCGAGAAGCGCCTTGCGCACTGGCGCGCCGTCGCCGCGGCCGCGTGCGAGCAGAGCGGCCGCACCCGCGTGCCGCAGATCGATCCGGTCGCGCTGCTGGCCGACGCGCTGGCCGCCTTGTCGGCAACGGACCTGCGGCTCTTGATGTCGCCGGTCGGCGCGGTGCCGTTCCGTACACTGGCCGATACCGTCGCCAGCGTCGCGATGCTGGTCGGCCCCGAAGGCGGGCTGTCGAGCGCCGAGGAAGCGCTGGCGATCGCGGCCGGATTCACACCGCTGGTGCTGGGCCCACGCATCCTGCGCACCGAAACCGCCGGCCCGGCATTGCTGGCGCTGGCGCAGTCGCGTTGGGGCGACGGCTGATCCGGCTATAATCGGACTTTGCTCCACTCAGGCAAAGCATGAACAACCGCTTGCTGTATACCCGCCTCCTCGGCGAGATTCGCCCCTACTGGCCGGTGATCGCCGGCTCCATCGTCTGCATGATCCTCGCGGCCGGCGTCGATGCCGGCCTCGCCGTGCTGCTCAAACCGCTGGTCGACCAGAACCTGCAGGCGCACTCGTTGTCGCATACCGCGGCGTGGGTATTGCCCGCGCAGATTTTCGGCCTCGCCATCCTGCGACTGGTGACCAACTTCGGCTCCGATTACGCCAGCGGCTGGCTGTCGGCGCGGGTGATGCACGATCTGCGGCAGAAGATGTACGAGCAGTATTTGAAGCTGCCGACGCGCTATTACGACCAGAGTTCGACCGGCGTGATGCTGTCGCGCATCACCTTCGACATCGGCAATGTGATGAACGCCGGTGTTCAGGTGCTGACGGTGCTGGTGCGCGACAGCTTCTCGATCATGGCCTTCCTTGCCGTGATGCTCTATCACGACTGGCAGCTGACCCTGCTGTGCCTGATCCTGCTGCCGGGCGTTGCCGCCAGCATCCGCATCGTCGGCAAGCGGCAGCGCAAGCTGTCGCGCTCGTCGCAGGAAACCATGGGCGAAATGACGCGCATCCTCGACGAAAGCCTGTCGGGCCATCGCGTCGTGAAAATCTTCGGCGGTTTTCCGTACGAGCGGCTGCGCTACTTCAACATCAACAACCGGATGCGCAGCATCATGGTCAAGCAGAACGCCACCTCGGGCGCCAACTCGGGGCTGGTAATGCTGCTGATCGGCATTACCTTGGCGATCATCATCTACTTCGCCAGCCTGCGCGCGCAGACCGGCGCGCTGACCGCCGGTGCCTTCGTGTCCTTCATGGTCGCGATGATGGCGATCCAGCAGCCGGTGAAGAACCTCACCAAGATCAACGAGCAGTTCCACAAGGGCATGGCCGCGGCCGAGTCGGTGTTCAGCGTGCTCGACGAAGCCGCCGAGCGGGATACCGGGACACGGTCGATCGAACGCGCTCGCGGCGAGATCGACATCCGCGGTCTGCAGTTCCACTACGGTGAGCCGGACAAGCTGGCGCTGGCGGGCATCGACCTGAAGGTCGCGCCGGGCGAGACGGTGGCGCTGGTCGGCAGCTCGGGTTCGGGCAAGACGACGCTGGCCAATCTGCTGCCGCGCTTCTACGAGCCGACCCAGGGCGAGATCGAACTCGACGGCGTGCCGGTCGGCGATTACAAGCTTGCCGACCTGCGTCGCCAGTTCGCCATGGTCAGCCAGGACGTCGTGCTGTTCAACGACTCGGTGACCGCCAATATCGCCTACGGCGACGCCGAACCCGACGCGGTGCGCGTGCGCGCGGCGGCCGATGCGGCGTTCGCGACCGAGTTCATCGAAAACATGAGCGAGGGTTTCGACACGCTGCTCGGCGAAAACGGCGTTCGGCTATCGGGCGGTCAGCGCCAGCGGCTGGCGATCGCCCGGGCGATCTACAAGGACGCGCCTATCCTGATCCTCGACGAAGCGACCAGTGCGCTCGATACCGAGTCCGAACGCAAGGTGCAGGCGGCGCTCGAGAACCTGATGAAGAACCGCACGACGCTGGTGATTGCGCACCGCTTGAGCACGATCGAGAACGCCGATCGCATCGTCGTGATGCGCGGCGGCGGCATCGTCGAAGTCGGCAGCCATCCGCAGCTGATCGAAAGCAAGGGCATGTACGCGCAGATGCACGCGGTGCAGTTCCACGACGTCTGAGTCGCCCATTCATTTGGCGACTGCGCCTTCGCATCCCGACCTCGTTCGGTGCTCGAAATCCTCATGGACCCGCAGCCCATTCCGGTTTCTGCGCTCCGAGCGCGGCCAGGCTGCTTTGGCTCGCTCGCCAACTGAACGGGCTGCTTACTTTGCGCGGTCACCTCGGTTGAGCGCGGTCAGCTTGAGAAAGCGGTAGTAGACGGTTTCGGCGTTGAACACGGCGACCTGGAAGCCGGCGGCGCCGTCGAGAAAGCCGCGCTTGACGATATAGGTGCGCACGAAGGCCCACAGCCCGCGGCCGACGGCCTTGGCTACCGTGGCGGTCTCGCCGCGCGCGTGGCGTTGCTGCGCGCCGGCCTCCGAATAGGCGTCGAGCTTCCTGAGTACGTCGGCGTGGGTTTCGTACGAGTAGTGCAGCAAGGTGCCGGCGAGCGCCGCGGCCGGGCCGTCGAACACCAGCCGTTCGTGCACCAGATCGTCGGAAAAACGCGCGCCGCCGCGCTTGAACAATCGCGGAATCCAGTCCGGATACCAGCCCGAGTGGCGCATCCAGTGGCCGCAGAAGCTCGACAGCCGGTTCAGCCGGTAGACGTCGGCCGTCGGCGCGGCGATCGCGGCGCGGATCGAGTCGGCGAGTTCCGGCGTGACGACCTCGTCGGCGTCGATCAGCAGCACCCAGTCGGTGGCCAGCATCGCGACCGCGCGGTTCTTCTGGACGCCGAAGCCCGGCCAGCCTTCGGACACCGCGACGGTGGCGCCGTGCGCTTCGGCAATTTGCACGGTGGCGTCGCTGCTGCCCGAGTCGAGCACGACGATCTTGTCGGCGAACGCCAGCGCCGACAGGCACTCGGCCAGCCGCGTTTCGGCATTCTTGGTAATCAGGGCGACGCCCAGGGTAGCTTGCAGCATGGATAAGGCGCGGCTGAAAACTGGATATAATCGGACAAACGCCGGTGCATCCACAAGCCCGGCCCCTCACGCGGTTACCCAGATGAACATACTCGTTACCGGCGCAGCCGGATTTATCGGCCTGCACCTGAGCCAGCGCCTGCTGGCCGCCGGCCATACCGTCCACGGCATCGACAGCATCAACAGCTATTACGATCCGGCGCTCAAGCGCGCGCGGCTGGCGCAGCTGACGCCGCACGCCGGGTTTTCGTTTGCCGAACACGATCTGGCCGATCCGGCTTCGGTCGCGCTGATCCGTGATGGCGGCTACGACGCGGTCGTGCATCTGGCTGCGCAGGCCGGCGTGCGTTACTCGATCGAAGCGCCGCTGGCGTACAGCGACGCCAATCTCGTCGGCTTCACCCATGTGCTCGAAGGCTGTCGCCACGGCAAGGTCGGCCAGCTGATCTTCGCCAGCTCGTCCAGCGTCTACGGCGGCAACCGCAAGCTGCCGTTCGCCGAGACCGACGCGGCCGATCATCCGGTCAGCTTCTACGCGGCGACCAAGCGCGCCAACGAGCTGATGGCGCACAGCTACGCCCATCTGTACGGTCTGCCGGTCACCGGCCTGCGCTTCTTCACCGTCTACGGCCCGTGGGGCCGGCCGGACATGGCGTACTACAAGTTCGCGCAGAAGATCGTTCGCGGCGAGACCATCGACGTCTACAACCACGGCCAGATGCGTCGCGACTTCACCTATATCGACGAAATCGTCGCCGGCGTCGAAGGGCTGCTCGCCAATCCGGCCCGGCCCGATCCGGCTTTCGACGTGATGCAGCCGCAGCCGAGCACCAGCTGGGCGCCGTACCGGATCCTGAATATCGGCGGCAACAACCCGGTGCCGCTGATGGATTTCATCGCCACGCTGGAAAAACACCTCGGCATCACCGCCAACAAGAACTTCCTGCCGATGCAGGACGGCGACGTGGTCGAAACCTCGGCCGATACCCGCAAACTCGAAGCCATCGTCGGCCCGGTCGCACGGATCTCGCTCGATGAAGGTCTGAAGCGCTTTGTGACGTGGTTCAAGGATTACCACGGTGTCTGAAAACCAGCCGCCTGATCTGCTGCACGAGCCCGGTGCGGCGTCGCGCGGTGCTCGCAATCCTCGTGGATCCGCGTCCGTTCCGGTTGCTGCGCACCGGGCTTCCGGTCCCGCGCCCGTTCGCGACGATCAAGCTGCCGGTTTGTTCAAGCGCGCACTCGTCATCAAGCTGCGCCACCACGGCGACGTGCTGCTGACCGGGCCGGTGTTCAGCACGCTGGCCGAGGCGCATCCGGGCATCGAGATCGATGCACTGGTGTACTCGGACACGCAGGAGATGCTGACGCTGCATCCGCACGCCCATACCGTGCATACGATAGGCCGCGACTGGCGCAAGCTCGGCCCGCTGGCGCAGCTGTCGCGCTACTGGGGCCTGTACAAGGCACTGAAGTCGCGCGATTACGACCTGATCGTCCACCTGACCGATCACTGGCATGGTGCACGGCTGGCGCGTTTGCTGAAGCCGCGAGTGTCGGTCGCACCCAACGTGAAGAAGAACGGCAAGCGCGCCAACAAGACGTGGGCGAAATCGTTCACGGCCCGCTATCCGGTCGTCGGCGGCAACCGCCGGCATACGGTCGACATTCATCTCGACGCGCTCCGGCGCATCGGCATCCAGCCGTCCGACGCGAGCAAGGCGCTGCGCTTCGTCGCCGGCGCCGACGCCGAGACCGCGGTCCGGACCAAGCTCGCCGAGCACGGCGTCGCCCGCGGCGGCTACATCCTGGTCCACCCGACCTCGCGCTGGCTGTTCAAGACCTGGCCGGTCGCGCACGTCGCCGCGCTGATCGATGCGCTGACCGCGCGCGGCGATACCGTCGTGCTGTCGGCGGCGCCGAGCCAGGCCGAGCTCGACTGGATTGCCCAGCTCAAGGCCAGACTGACGCGGCCGGTGGTCGATCTGTCGGGCCAGCTGTCGCTGAAGGAACTGGGTGCGCTGATTGCCGACGCGCGCGCCTTCGTCGGCGTCGATTCGGTACCGATGCATCTGGCGGCGGCGGTGCAGACGCCGGCGGTGGCGCTGTTCGGCCCGTCGGGCGACATCGAATGGGGGCCGTGGCGTTCGCCGCACCGCTTGATCACCGAGCCGTTCAGCTGCCGCCCCTGTGGCCAGGACGGCTGTGGCGGCAGCAAGGTCAGCGACTGCCTGACCGCGATCACGCCCGAACGCGTGCTTGCCGAGCTCGACGCGCTGCTGGCCGAGGTCGGTCGCGAGGTGGGCCGTTGACCGCGCCGATCAAGCTGGCCATCGTCCGGCAGAAGTACAACCCGCACGGCGGCGCCGAGCGCTTCGTCGCGCGCGCGCTCGATGCGCTCGCCGGTCGCGGTGCGCTCGACGTGACCTTGCTGGCGCGGCAATGGCAGCAGGGCAATAGCGACTGGCACAGCGAAACGATCAATCCGCGTTATTCGGGCCGGCTCGGTCGCGACCGCGGTTTTGCCCGCGCGGCGCAGAAGCGCTTCGGTGATTTCGATCTGGTGCAGAGCCACGAACGCATTCCCGGTGCGACGATCTTCCGCGCCGGTGACGGCGTCCACGCGGTCTGGCTCGAACAGCTGTCGCGCGTGCAGGGCCTGTCGGCCAGGCTGATCCGCTTCCTGAGCCCCTACCACAGCTATGTGTGTCAGGCCGAGGCGCAGATGTTCGCGCATCCGGCGCTGAAAACGGTGATCTGCAATTCCAAGCTGGTGCGCGACGAGATCGCCGACCGCTTCGCCGTGCCCGACCACAAGCTCGAACTGATCTACAACGGCGTCGATACCGATCTCTTCCATCCGGATCTGGTCCGCCATCGCGCGGCGATGCGCGACGCATGGCAGGTGCCGCAGGACGCGCCGCTGCTGGCCTATGTCGGCTCGGGTTTTGCGCGCAAGGGCGTGGCGACGGCGCTGGCCGCCATCGTGCCCCATCCCGGCGTCTACCTCGTGATCGCCGGTGACGACAAGCACGCCAAGCGCTACCGCAAGCAGGCCGACGATCTCGGCATTGCCGACCGGGTGCGTTTCCTCGGCGGCCTCAACGACGTCAAGCCGGTCTACGGCGCGGCCGACGCGCTGATCCTGCCGACCTTGTACGACCCGTTCCCGAATGTCTGCGTCGAAGCCTTTGCCTCGGGGCTGCCGGTGTTCACCAGCCCGATGTGCGGCGCGGCCGAGTGGATCACCGAGGGCGAGAACGGCTGGATCAACGACGCGCTCGACATCGACGGTTACGGCAGCGCCATCGGCGCGTGGCTGGCGCGTCGTGCCGACTGGCCTGACTTGCGCGCCGCGGCGCGCAACACCGCCGAACCCCATACCCTGGCCCGCATGGCTGGCGAGCTGGAAGCGCTCTATGCCCGCCTGCTGGCCGATACCTGAAGAGAATCGTCTACCGATGCGCATTCTGCATACCGAATCATCATGCGGCTGGGGCGGCCAGGAAATCCGCATCCTGACCGAGGCCGCCGGCATGCTCGCTCGCGGCCACCAGGTGACCATCCTCGCCTGCCCGAATTCGAACATCTATCCGGCCGCGCGCGAACGCGGCATCCCGGCGGTGGCGCTGCCGATCGAGAAAAAACGCATCGGCAGCCTGCGGGCGATGCGTGGCTGGCTGGCGCAGCACAAGCACGAATTCGACGTGATCAACACGCACAGCTCGACCGACGCCTGGCTCGTCGCCGTCGCCGGTGCGACGCTGTCCGGCATGCCGCCGACGGTGCGCACCCGCCATGTGTCGACCGACATCAACAAGAGCGCGACGACGCGCTGGCTCTATCTGACCGCGACGCGCCATATCGTCACCACCGGCGAGCGGCTGCGCAAGACGCTGAACCGCGACAACGGTTTTCCGCTGAACCGGATGACGTCGATTCCGACCGGCGTCGACCTCGAGCGCTTCACGCCGCCGCTGAGCCGCAGCGCCGCGCGCGCCAGGCTCGGCCTGGCCGACAAGCCGACGCTGGGCATCCTCGCGACCTTGCGCAACTGGAAGGGCCACGGCTATCTGTTCGACGCGTGGCCGGCGCTGACCGAACGCTTCCCCGATTGGCAGCTGGTGATCGTCGGCGATGGCCCGCAGCGGCAGAACCTCGAACGCCGTGTTGCCGAGGCGGGCTGGACCAATGTCGTCTTCGCTGGCAATCGCGACGATGTGCCCGACTGGCTTGCGTCGATGGACCTGTTCACCTTGCCGTCGTACGGCAACGAGGGCGTGCCACAGGGCATCATGCAGGCGATGGCCTGCGGCCTGCCGGTCGTCAGCACCCCGGTCGGCGCGATCGCCGAGGCGGTGCTCGACGGCCAGACCGGCACGCTGGTGCCGCCGCAGGACGCCAAGGCGCTGACCGAGGCGCTGGCCGCGCTGATGGGCGACGCCGCGCAACGCCAGCGCTATGCCTCGAACGGCCTGGCGCACGCCCGCGCGACCTTCGGCCTCGAGCGCATGCTCGACCGGATGGAGGCGGTGTTCGGCGCCGCCATGGCGAAATGATCAACCGCGTCCTCGTCATCGTCGTCGCGCGCTTCGGCGACACGCTGCTGGTGACGCCGGTGCTGCGCCGGCTCAAGGCCGCCTACCCGGATGCCGAGCTGACGGTGTTGGCGCATCACCGCCGCGCCGAGGTGCTCGAACACCTGCCCTGCATCGACAAGCTCGGCACGCTTTCCAAGCGCGGCGCGCCGTGGCGTGGCCGCTTCGGGCTGCGGCGCTACGATCTGGCGCTGGTTTACGGCGACGATCGCGAGTTCATCGATTACGCCGCGCGCGTGTCGCGCAAGGTGATTGCCTTCGGTTCGGGCGCGGCGGCGGCGAACGTCACGCTGGTGCCGCCACCGACCGTGCCGACGCCGGCACAGCCCGAGCGCGCGATGCTGCTCGACCCGCTGGGCCTGACCGTCGACGACTGGCGACTGGCGTATACGGTGACGCCGGTCGAGGCCGCCAGGGCCGACGCGTGGGTCGCCGGTCGGCGGCTGGTCGGCCTGCAGCTGCAGAGCTTTCCGGCCAAGGCCTACCGCGACTGGCCGCTGGCGCATTTTGCCGAGCTGGCCCGGCGCCTGCTCGCCACCTATCCCGATATGCAGCTGGTGTTGCTCGGCGGCCCCGAAGGCCGCGATGCGGCGCTGAAGCTCGAAGCCGAACTTGCTTCGGCGCGCGTCAGCGTGCTTGCCGGCACGGTGACGATGCGCGAGAACGCCGCAATCATGGCGCGGCTGGCGCTCTACGTCGGCGTCGATACCGGCCCGACGCATCTGGCCGGCGCGCTCGGCGTGCCGATGGTTGCGATGTACCACGCCTTCCACCCGGGATACCTGCTCGCGCCGCTGCAGCATCCGGCGCTGACGGTGCTCGAGCACCCGGACGCCGGCGAGGGCGCGCGCCGCGATGCACCGATGGCCGACATTACCGTCGATACCGTCTGGGCTGCCGTACAAAAACGACTCGGAGACGCCTGATATGTGCGGCATCGCCGGTTTCTTCCTGCCCGACACCCTGCCGAGGACCGCCATCGACGCGGCGATCGACGCCCTGCGCCGCCGTGGCCCCGACGCCGCGCACGTGATCGGCTGGCGCCGTGACGGCAGCCGCAGCGACGGCGATGCCGAATACGGCCTGCTGCACCGGCGCTTGTCGATCCGCGATCCGCGTCCCGAGGCCGACCAGCCGATGCGCAACGACGCCGGCGACATCTGGATCTGTTACAACGGCGAGGTTTACGGCTGGGAGGACGATGCGGCGGCACTGGCGCGTGACGGCGTCGTGTTCAACACCCGCTCCGACACCGAATTCATCCTGCGCGGCTACGAGCGCTGGGGCTTCGAGGCACTGTTGCCCAAGCTGCGCGGCATGTTCGCGCTGTCTATCGTCGACTGGCGCACCCGCACCGTCTGGCTGGCGCGCGACCGGCTCGGCCTCAAACCGCTGATCTATCATCACGGCGACGACGGCCGCTTCGCCTTCGGCTCGCTGGTGCGCGCGGTGCTGCCGCTGGTGCCGGCCGCCGCGCGCCAGCTCGACGCCGACGGTCTTGCCGCCTACCTGGCGCACCGCTATATCCCGGCGCCGCGAACGATTTTCGGCGGCCTGCGCCGGCTCGAGAACGGCCATCTGCTCCGCTACGACATGGACGGCGGCAAGCTTGAAAACCGCGCCTACTGGCAGCCCGAAGCGGGGGCCGGCGAACCGCTGGCCTTGCTCGACGAGGCGATCGGTCTGCGTACCGTCGCCGACCGGCCGGTCGGCGTCTTCCTGTCGAGCGGCGTCGATTCGGTCGTCATCGCCAGCCGGCTCGCCGCGCAGGGCCACAAGGACCTGAGCACCTATACCGCGGCGTTTGCCGGCAGCACGCTCGACGAATCCGACGCGGCCGCCGGCATCGCCAAACATCTGGGCCTGCGGCACGAAAGGATCGAGGTGCCGAACACGATCGCCGCCGATTTCGACGAGATCGTCGCGACGCTCGACGAGCCGTTCGCCGATCCGTCGGCGCTGCCGATGTGGTATCTGTCGCGCGCCACCAGCGAGCAGGTCAAGGTCGTGCTGTGCGGCGACGGCGGTGACGAACTGTTCGCCGGTTACAAGCGCTACCGCCAACACCTGCGCTCGAGCTGGCGCGGTGGTTTCAGGTTGCCGCTGCCGTACAAGCCCGACGTGCTCGGCCGCAACAAGTTGGCGCAGGAAGCCGGCCTCGCGTGGGGCGACGCCTACAGCCTGCGTTTCTCCGGTTTCAGTCCGCAGCAGCGCGCCGCGCTGATGCCGACCCTGCCGGCGCGGCCGCATTACTGGCGCGACGGCGTGCCGGCGGCGAGCCCGGTCGAATCGCTGCTGAACCGCGATCTGGCCAACTATCTGCCCGAATACATCCTGCGCAAGGCTGACCTCGTGACCATGGCGCACGGGCTAGAAGGCCGCGCGCCGCTGCTCGATCACCTATTCGTTGCCAGCGTGCTGGCGCAGCCGGCGGACCGGCGCTTCACCGACCCGGCCAAGCAGCTGCTGGCGCCGGCAATCGCCGGCCTGCCCGATGCGCTCAACCCCTTCCTGCAGAAAAAGCGCGGCTTCAATCCGCCGCTGACGCACTGGCTGCAGACCGATCTGGCCGATCGCTACGCCGGACTTGGTGCGCGATTGACTGCAAACAGCGATGGCTTGCTCGCCGCCAGCGCCGTCGATACGCTGGTTGCCGCGTATCGCGGTGGCAATACGCGCTACGCCGAGCAGGTCTTGCAACTGCTGATGCTCGATGCATCGCTGGCGCAACTGAAGCAACTGAATACGGAACTGCGATGAAAATCGGCTTTATCGACGTCACCGCGACGGTGTCGTTTGGCGGCGTGCAGACCGCCGTGTGGCAGCTGGCCGCGGCGCTGACCGATCTCGGCCACGAGGTCCACGTGATCGGCGGCAACGGCGACATCCGTCCGGATCTCGGTGGCCGCGACGTGCGCGTGCACACCTTTGGCTTCCGTTCGCGCGAGCGTTTTCCGAACTTCGGCAGCCGCTTCCGCCGGCTGGCCGAACGCTACAGCCTGGCGCGCAACGCCAAGCAGACGGTCGCGGCGTTCGAACTCGATTGGGTCGTGCTGACCAAGCCGTTCGACTTCTTCTGGCCGCTCTTGATGCCCAAGGGCAGCAAGACCCGCTTCGCCTTCATGAGCGGCGGCACCGATTTCTTCCGTGGCGACCGCAAGCTCGCGCGTCGCATCGACGCATGGATGGCGTGCAGCCATTTCAATGCCTGGCAGCTGCAGCACCACTACAAACGCTTTCCGCAGGTGATCTACAACGGCGTCGACGTCGAGCATTTCCGCCCGCTGGCGGGTGAGGCCAAGCGCGCCGAACTCGGCATCGGCGCCGACGAATTCGTGCTCGCTTTCGCCGGCCGGCTGGTCGGCTGGAAGGGGCTGCGTGTGGCGATCGATGCGCTGGCGCAACTCGCCGACGTCAAGGCGCGGCTGCTGCTGATCGGCGGTGGCGATGCGCTGGCCGAGCTGCAAGCGCAGGCGCAGCGGCTCGGCGTGGCCGAGCAGGTGCTGTTCGTGCCCGCGCAGCCGCATGCGGCACTGCCAAGCTGGTATGCGGCGGCCGATGCCGGCGTGTTTCCGAGCATCGGCGACGAGGCTTTCGGCATCACCATCGCCGAGGCGATGGCCTGCGGGCTGCCGGTGATCGCCAGCCACATCGGCGGGATTCCCGAGGTCGTCGGCAACGAGGGCAGCTGCGGCGTGCTCGTCAGCCCCGGTGACGCGGCGGCGATCGCGGCGGCCGTGCGCACGCTGTTGGCGCAGCCCGACCGCGGCCGCGCGATCGGCGAATGCGCGCGCGAACGCATCGCCACCCAGTACACGTGGACACAATCGGCGCAGCGCTTGCTGGCGGCGCTGGAACAGGCTGGCAAGCCGGCCGGAGCGCGGGCATGAGACTCGCCTACATCGATCCGCATCCGGTGCCCGGCGGCGACGTCGAAGCCTTGCAGATCCTGCAGAACGTCGATGCGCTGGCGCGGGTCGGCGTGATGGTCGATCTGGTGACGCCGACGGCGACATTCGACACGCAGGCGATTCTTGGCCGGCCGCTGGCTGCCGGGGTGATCCTGCATCCGCAGATCGACTGGCGCCGGCGCTGGTTCTTTCCGGTCAACAGCAATCTGCCGTTCTTCCTGCAGGCGGTGCGTTGGCTCAGGCGCCATCGCGTCGACGCGGTGTTCGTGCGCAATCTGAAGCTGGCCGACTACCTGCTGACGCATTGCCCCCGCGTGAAGCTGTTCTTCGAAACGCACGAGATTTTTGCGCAGACCTACCGCGAGGATCACCCGGCGCTCGCCGGCAAGGCCGCGGCCAAATACGCGACGCTGCGCCGGCGCGAAGCGGATGTTTATGCAAAATCCGCCGGGCTGTTCGCGCTGACGCAGTTGCTGATCGACGATCTGCGCCGCGACTACGCGGTGACCACGCCGGCTTGGGTTGCAGCCGACGGCGTCGATCTGACCGCGGCGAATGCCGCGTTCACCGACTCGCCATGGGCGCCGCAAACGCCGGCCCGGCTGCTCTACCTGGGCAGCCTGCATCCGTGGAAGGGCGTGCCGACGCTGATCGAGGCGATGCAGCATGTCGACGCTGCCCGGCTGACGATTGCCGGCGGCAACGCCGAGCGCGTCGACGAATTGCGCGCGCAGGCGGCCTCGCTCGGCGTCAGCGGCAAGATCGATTTCGTCGGCGCGATCGCGCCGGCCAAGCGTTTCGCGCTGATCGCCGAACACGATGTCTGCCTGCTGCCCTTGACCGAAACCAGCATCGCCAGCCGCTATACCTCGCCGCTGAAGCTGTTCGAATACATGGCGCTGGCCAAGCCCATCGTCGTTGCCGACCTGCCATCGATCCGCGAGGTGCTGCGCCACGGCGAATCCGGCTGGCTGGTTGCACCGGCGTCGGCCACGGCGATGGCCGACGGCATCAATGCCTTGCTGGCCCAGCCCGACACGGCGGCCCGGCTTGCGGCAAACGCGCGCCAGCTGGCGTTGCAGTACAGCTGGGAGGCGAGGGCGCGGCGTATCGCCGACGCGATCGACACGACGATCGGGGCCGGTGCGTGAAGGTATTGATGACCTGCGCACCGATTCATCCGGTGCCGCCACGGCACAGCGCCGCGGTCGAATGGTGGATGTACCAGGTCGGCCTGCGTTCGCGCCACGAGCTGCTGATCGCCTGCACCCACCAGCCCGGTTATGCCATCGATGAGCGGGTTTCCGAGCGGCTGCGCATCCACCGGGTGCAGATCGGCCGCGCCTACAAGCGATTGTTCCAGAAATGGACCAAGCTCGATCCGCATGGCTACGCCGATCGCGTGCTGGCGCAGGCGCGTCGCCACGACGCCGAACTGGTCTATGTGCACAATTCGATCTCGACCTATGCCGAGATCAAGCGCCGGGCCCGCGACCTGCCGCTGGTCCTGCACATGCACAACGAGCAGCCGGCGGGTGAGCTGACCGCCGCCGACCGGCTGGTCGTGCCGAGCCGCTACCTGCGGGACTGGTATGCTCGCAACAGCAAGGCGCAGGATATCCGCGTGATCGGCAATGGCGTCGACCTTGATGCGTGCGCCCAGCCCGGACCGGCGCTGGACGTGCCGGCGAGTGCCAAGCGGACGGTGCTGTTCGCCGGGCGCTTTTCCGAGGAAAAGGGCGCGCTGGCGCTGGCCGAAGCTTTTCTGGCCTCGCCCGAGCTGGCGGCGCGCTGCCGGCTGCTGCTGGTCGGCGAAAGCGATCCGGCAAAGCTCAACGGCCAGCGTGCGGCCTATGTACGGCGCGTCCGCGATGCGGTCGGCCGGCTCGGTGACGGCGTGTTTGCCGGTTCGCTGCCGCCCGAAGCGATGCTCGCCGCCTACCGCGCTGCCGATCTGGTCGTCGTGCCGTCGCTGTTCGAAGAACCGTTCTGCATGGTCGCGATCGAAGCGATGGCCGCCGGCGTACCGGTGCTGGCGTCGCGGCGCGGCGGCATGCCCGAATACCTGATCGATGGCGAAACCGGCTTCCTGATCGGCGATCCGCTTGACGCGACCGGGCTGGCTGGCGATATCCTGCGTGCGCTCGACGCGCCGCAACGCAATGCCGTGATTGCTGCGTCAACGGCGATGGTGCGCGCGCGTTTCGGTTGGGCGCGTATCGCCGCCGATTTTGACGACTATTGTGCTGCCGGGCACGGCTAAGTCCATTTCTCAGGGTTGTTCATGAAACGAGCAGTAAAGTCGGTCATCATGCAGGGCGGCCAGGGCGACGCGATCATGGCCGCGTACGGCATGGCGGCGCTGCATGCACTCAAACCGGGTATCTTTGCCGACGACGTGATCTGTTATCCGCGCTCGCTGGCGGCACCGCTGATCCAGGCGCTGCTGCCGTGGGCGAAGGTACTGCCGATCGACCAGAGCAACGGTTCGGCACATCCGCGCTTCTATACCAGCGCCGCCAAGACGACGCTGGGTTCGGCGTACAAGAACTGGTTCGGGCCGGACTGGATCAACAACTTTGCCGAGCGTCGCCGGCTGGCGTCGACCGGCTATCCGCACCCGGGTGGTGTCGCGCGGCTGGCGCGCTGGCTGACCGACCGGCGCCTGATCGGCAACACCCGCTGGCGCCGTGAAGCGCCCGATTATTACGCGATCAAGATGTGGGCGCCGCTGGCCGAATATCACGGCTTCAGCGAAATCGACCTCGGCCGTTCGCTGTACGCGACCGTCGACGTGCTGAAAACGAATATCGGCAAGGCACTCGGCGATTACCGATCGGCGCTGACGGTGCCGACGCTGGCGGTGTTTCCGAGCGGCGCCTCATTCCAGACGATGCCGCCGGCGTTTCTGGCGAGGATGATCGCCGCGCTGCCCGGGATCGACATCCGCGCCTTCTTCAGCCCCGAAGACCCGACGATCGATGGCTACCGTGCACTCGGCATCGCCTGTGAAACCACCGCATCGCTGAACGACGTGCTGTACGTGCTCAAGCATGCACCGGCGGTGATCACCGTCGACAGCTTCGTCTCGCATCTGGCGCAGCTGTTCGCCGACGGTCATATCGCTGCGATGTCGCACGACCTGCCGGTGCATACGGTCCATCCCGGCGCGGCCAGCCAGATCGTCTTCAAGGCCATGCCCTGTGTGCCGTGCAACTACCTGCCCAAGGCGGGGCAGTGCGCGGCCGGCTTCAAGCGTTGCGGTGTGTACGACCGTGACGATTATTTCGATCTGATGCTGCGGACGATCCGCCGCACGCTAAGGGAGGTCTGATGCAGGCGCTCAAGAAGGACCCGCTCGGCTATGGCCTGTTGGCGCTGATGACGATCCTGTTGCCGCTGATGGCCAATACCGCGCTGGCCGGCCTGCGCAACACCAGCCTCGGCCTGTTGCTGCTGCTGTCGCTTGCCGCACTGTACCGTAATCGGCCAAAGGTCGACCCATGGCTGGCTGGCGCCTGGGTCGTCTATTTCGTACTCAATACCGTGTCCATCATCGTCATCGACGGCTGGGCCGATAGCCGTACCGAATACGTGCGCAGCGTGTTGACACCGTCGGTACTGCTGTTGTCGATACTGGCGATCAGCTCGTACTTCGATGGCAAAACGCAACTCAAGCTCGGTGTGATCGCGTCGGCGCTGACGACCGTGCTGTACGTGGGAGAGCTTTACCGCTACTACGGGGAATGGGAAGTGCGCCTCTATGTGCGAGACTACGGCTTTCGCTTCCTGGTCTTTCTGCCGATGCTGTTGCTGGCGTTGAAGGCGCCGCTCGGTCGATGGTGGAAAGCGCTGGCCGGGTCCTTGCTGCTGTTTCAGCTGCTGGCGATGGTTATCATGGGCTTCCGCGGTGCATGGTTGACGATGTCGGCGATCCTGCTGCTGTTCGCGTTGCGAAACCTGAGCCGTAAGCAGTTGCTGACGCTGATCGTCGTGGCCGCCTGCGCTGCCGTTGGCGCGATTTATGCGACCAAGACGCTGGCGCCGAAAACCTACGAGTTCTTGCAGTTCAAGATGTCGCAGCGCGATTCGTCGGGCCGGATCGACAAGCTGTGGATGCCTACGGTGACGATGATTGCCGACAAACCGCTGCTCGGCCACGGCTACGGCAACGCCAATTTCAGCAAAACCTTTGCCGCCGAAGCGGTCAAGCACGACAGCTGGGCCTGGAAAGAAGCGACGCACCCGCACAATATCTGGCTTGAAGTCGCATTCGCGACCGGCCTGGCCGGCGCCGCCTTGCTGCTGACCATCATGCTGCGCAGCGCCTGGCTGTTGTGGCGCCGTAGTGCTGAGGGCAACTATCTGGCCGAGGCGGCCTTGCTCGGCCTGATCGGCTTCTACGGCGTGCTCGGCATGACCGAGCCGCTGGCGTGGGCGCCGCTTGGGCTGTTTGCCGGCATCGCGCTGGCGCAGTCGGCACGTTTCGGTGACAAAACATGACCCGGGTGCTGTTGATCCGCCGCGACAATATCGGCGACCTGATCCTGACGACACCGCTGATCAAGGCGCTTGCCGCGCAACCGGGCTGGCGGGTCGACGTGCTCGTCAACAGCTACAACGAGGCGATCCTCAGCGGTAATCCCGACGTCGGGCGCGTCTATCGCTACAAGAAGCTCCATCATCGCGACGCCGGCGAATCGGCGTGGCAGGTGATCGTCGAGCGTATCCGCACGGTGCTCGACATCCGCCGGGCGCGCTATGACATCGCCGTCGTCGCCAAGGAGGCGTGGGACAAGCGGCCTTTGCAGTGGGCGACGCTGGCCAGGGCCAAGCGCATCGTCGCCTTGTGCGACCACGGTCGGCCGGGGCATCCAAGCATCACCGATCTGGTGACCGCGCCCGAGTTCGGCTGCGAGCATCTGGTCGAACGCCTGCACCGGCTGCTCGCGCCGCTGGGCATCGATACGGCGCCGGGTCCGTTGCGGCTGTTTGCCGATGGGGCGCAGGTGGCGGCAATGCGCGTGCGTCACGGGCTCAATGGCAGCGTGCCGGTGTATGCGCTGCAACTCAGCGCGCGCAAGCTCAAGCAGCGCTGGCCGGTCGAGCGCTTTGCCGCGCTGGCGGCCCGCATCGCGGCCGCCGGCCCGTGCCGGCTGGTGCTGCTCTGGTCACCCGGTGCGGCCGACGATCCCCGCCACCCCGGCGACGACGACAAGGCGGCGCAACTGGCCGCTGCCTGCGACGGGTTGCCGCTGCTGCCGATCCGGACGACGTCGCTGGACGAGCTGATGGCGGCGATGCAGTTGTGCGATCAGGTGATTACCGCAGACGGCGGTGCGATGCATGTCGCGGCCGGCCTCGGCAAGCCGGTGGTCGCGCTGTTCGGCAATAGCAATGCCGCGGCATGGGCGCCCTGGGGCGTACCGCACGAAATTCTGCAGACCGCGGAGCGTGACGTGAACGCGCTCGATGCCGAGACCGTGTTCGCCGCGCACCGGCGCTTGCGCGAACGCTGTGCCGGCGACTAGCCGGGGGGGCGCCGGGTCGATAGACTGCCAGCTTTAGCCTCTCTGTCGCCCGCCATGCCCGACCGCCACTCCGTCGGCCTCGTCACGCCGCAAACCGCGGTCTTCGACGCGCCGATCCAGCTCGCCAGCGGCGCCATCCTGCCGCGCTTCGAGCTAGTCTACGAAACCTACGGCACGCTGAATGCCGATGCGTCCAACGCCATCCTGATCTGCCATGCGCTGTCGGGCCACCATCACGTGGCCGGCCGCCACCAGCCGGACGATAAGGCGCCGGGCTGGTGGGACAATATGATCGGCCCGGGCAAGCCGATCGATACCGACCGTTTCTTCGTCATCGGCGTCAACAACCTCGGCGGCTGTCATGGCTCGACCGGGCCGGCCAGCCTCGACCCCGAGACCGGCAAGCCCTACGGCTCGCGCTTTCCGGTGCTGCTGGTCGGCGACTGGGTGCAGACGCAGGCGATGCTGGCCGACCGGCTCGGCATCCGCCAGTTCGCGGCGATCATCGGCGGCAGCCTCGGCGGCATGCAGGCCTTGCGCTGGGCGATCACGCATCCCGAGCGCGTCCGCCATGCGCTGGTGATCGCGTCGGCGCCGAAGCTGACGGCACAGAATATCGCCTTCAACGACGTCGCGCGTCAGGCCATCATCACCGATCCGGATTTCCACGGCGGCGACTTCTACCAGCACGACACCGTGCCGCGCCGCGGCTTGCGACTGGCGCGGATGCTCGGTCACATTACGTATTTGAGTGACGACGGCATGGGCGAGAAATTCGGCCGCCTGCTGCGCTCGGGCGAGTACAAGTTCGGTTATGACGTCGAGTTCGAAATCGAATCGTACCTGCGCTATCAGGGCGACAAGTTCTCCGACTATTTCGACGCCAATACCTATCTCTTGATGACCAAGGCACTCGACTATTTCGACCCGGCGCGGCACTACGGCGGTGATCTGGCCGAGGCGATGCGCCAGGCGCAGGCACGCTTCCTGGTCGTGTCGTTTACCACCGACTGGCGCTTTGCGCCCGAGCGTTCGCGCGAGATCGTCAAGGCACTGCTCGACGCCAAGAAAGACGTCAGCTACGCCGAGATCGAGTCGGCGCACGGCCACGATGCCTTCCTGATGGAGGACGCGCCCTACCACGCGCTGATGCGCGGCTATCTGGCGCGCATTGCCATTGAGGTGAACCCGCTGCCGCAGGAGGCCCGCGCATGAGTACCGCGATCAGTCCGGCCATCAAGGGCGCCGCCACCGGCACGCCCGAACTGCGCCCCGACCTCAACCAGATCGGCAACTGGATCGCCCGCGGCGCGCGCGTGCTCGACCTCGGTTGCGGCGACGGCGCCCTGCTGTCGTGGCTGGCGACGCACAAGGACGTGCGCGGCTATGGCGTTGAAATCGATGTCGACGGCGTCGTCGCCTGCATCTCGCGCGGCGTCAACGTGATCCAGAGCAACCTCGAGGTCGGGCTGGCGCAGTTCGAGGACGACAGCTTCGACTACGTCGTGCTGTCGCTGACGATCCAGGCGATGCACAACATCGAGGGCATCCTGACCGAGATGGCGCGCGTCGGCCGCACCGGCATCGTCACCTTCCCGAATTTCGGCTACTGGGAAAACCGCTGGCAGATCCTGCAAGGGCGGATGCCGGTCTCCGAGACGATTCCTTACGAGTGGTATAACACACCGAATATCCACTTCTGCACCGTCAACGACTTCGATCGGCTATTGATCAAACTTGGCATGAAGAACACCGGCCGCGTCGTGCTCGCGAACGGCCGACGCGTCGAGTTCATGCCCAATCTCTTGGGCAATCTGGCGCTGGTGCGTTTCGAGCGCGAAACAAGGAGCTGACATGCGTCGTGGCTGGCTGGCGGTGCTGTGTGCGGTACTGCTGGCCGGCTGCGCCGGACCGCAACTTGGCGAGATGAACTGGCTGTCGCAGCGCCGCCACGGCGGGCCGGGGCCGAACCAGTTTGACCGTGGCAATGTCTGGCAGGACGAACAGGGCCGGCTGCATCTGGCGATCGTCAAACGCGGCGCCGAGTGGAGCTGTGCCGAGGCGGTGCTGAGCGAGTCGCTCGGCTTTGGCCGCTACGAGTTCGAGATCGAAAAACTGCCCGATCTCGGCCCCGATCTGGTGCTCGGTTTCTTCAATTACCCGAGCTACGGCACGGCGGTCGACGGCACCAACGAGATCGACGTCGAACTGGCCCGCTGGGGTAATCCGGCTCATCCGAACGGCAACTTCACCGTCTGGCCGGCCGACCCCGCGTTCAGCAAGCAACGCGGCCATCACGGCTTCGAAGTCCCGCCGAGCGACGGCCCGGTGCAGTTCCGCTTCGACTGGCAGCCGACGGCGATCGATTTCGAAGTGGCTCAGGGTGGGACCGTATTGGCGCGCTGGCGTTACGCGCCGGACAATCCGCGGGCGATGATCCCGCAGCGGCCGCTGCCGGTAATGATCAATTACTGGCTGTTCGAGGGCCGCAAACCCAAGGTCAAGCCGCCCGAGATCGTCGTGACCGCTTTTCGCTTCACGCCGCGCGCGCGTTAGCGCCGCGTACACCACCGGCAAAGCCTTTGGTTATAAAAGAACACAACTGTATGTAAATGGCTGCCGCGCTGAGCCCGGCGGCCGTCAGGAGAAACAGATGATTCGTTGGGGCATGATCGGCTGCGGCAATATCGCCCGCCGTTTCGCGCAGGGCCTGGAGCATGTCGCCGATGCGACGCTCACCGCGGTGTGGAACCGCAATACCGACAAGGCCGATGCCTTTGCCCGCGAATTCGGTGGTGCCGTCTACGCCGAGCTCGAAGCGCTGCTGCGCAGCGATGTCGATGCGGTCTACATCGCCACGCCGCACACCAGCCACGCCAGGCTGGCGGTCCAGGCGCTCGCTGTCGGCAAGCACGTGCTGTGCGAGAAACCGGCGGCGATCAGCGTGGCCGAACTCGACAGCGTTCTTGCCGCCGCGCGCGAGCATGGCAAGCTGTTCATGGAGGCGATGAAGCCACCGTTCTACCCGCTGTACCGCAAGCTGCGCGATCACCTCGCCGCCGACCCGATCGGCCCGGTCGGTTTCGTCCGCGCCGGCTTTGCCAATCCCGGCGTGCCGGCGGATCACATGCTGTGGCGTCCGGAGATGGCCGGCGGCAGCCTGCTCGATATCGGCATCTACAGTGCCTTCCTTGCGGTCGACTGGCTCGGCCCGGTGCAGGAGGTGCAGGTGCTCGGCCGGCTGCACGGCGGCGTCGACGCCTTCGCCAGCGTCAACGTCCGGCACGAAGGCGGCATCGCCCAGCTCTATTGCGGACTCGATCTCGCCGGCAGCGGTGACGCGCTGCTCGGCGCCCCCGGCGGACATATCGTGATCCATGAAAAGTGGTGGAACCCGGTCCGTGCGACGATCCATTACGCCGACGGCCGCAAGGTCGAGCTCGACGCGCCGATGATCGGCAGCGGGCTCAACTACGAAGCCGCGCACTTCGGCGCGCTGATCGAGGGCGGCATGCTCGAAAGCCCCATCGTCACCCATGCGCATTCACGGTCGATGCTCACGCTGATCGACGCCGCGCGCGCCGGTCTCGGTGTGGTCTATCCGTTCGAGGTCTGAAACGGCGATTACTACCGTTCGGCCGCAGCGAGGCGCCGCGTAGAATCCGGCCGGTCCGTATCGGCCCCAGGGAGCCCAGCATGATCCGCATCAGCAGCCATTTCGATTCCGGTTCGATCGACGTCGTCGACGCGAGCGATCCGGCCAATGTCCGCCTGGCGCTGCGGCCCGACAACGCGTCGCCGTTCACGCAGTGGTTCCATTTCCGCGTTTCCGGCGCGAAGAACACCGATTGCGTGCTGCGGATCGAGAATGCGGGAAGTTCGGCGTACCCGGACGGCTGGCCGGATTACCAAGCGGTCGCGTCGTACGATCGCGAAAACTGGTTCCGTGTGCCGACCGATTTCGATGGCCAGACGCTGACGATCCGCCATACGCCGCGCCACGACGCGATCTGGTTCGCCTATTTCGAGCCGTATTCGTGGGAGCGCCACCAGCAGCTGATCGGCGGTGCGCTCGAAGCGTCGCCGTGGGTCGAGCTGCTGCCGCTGGGCGTGACGCCCGACGGCCATGATTTCGATGCGCTGAAAATCGGCGTCGACACTCCGGGCAAGCAAAAAGTCTGGCTGACCGCGCGCCAGCATCCGGGCGAGAGCATGGCCGAGTGGTTCGCCGAAGGCTTCCTCGAGGCCTTGCTCGATACGCAGAACGCGCTCGGCCGGGCGCTGCTGGAAAAAGCGGTGTTCTACGTCGTGCCGAACATGAACCCGGACGGCAGCGTGCGCGGCAATCTGCGCACCAATGCGATGGGCGCCAACCTGAACCGCGAATGGGGTGCACCGTCGCTGGCGCGCAGCCCGGAGGTGCTGTGGGTGCGCGAACTGATGCAGCAAACCGGCGTCGATGTCTTCCTCGACATCCATGGCGATGAGGCGATTCCGCACAACTTCGTGTCCGGCTGCGACGACATTCCGTCGTTCTCGTCCACGCAGGCCGAGCTGCAAGCGCTGTTCAACGCAGTATGGCGCTCGGCCAGCCCCGATTTCCAGACGCTGCACGGCTACGAGAACGGCAAGTTCGGCCCGGATACGCTGACGATCGCGACCAAATGGGTCGGCGAAACCTTCGGTTGCCTCGCCTACACGATCGAAATGCCGTTCAAGGACACCTTCGACCGACCGGTGCCCGAGGTCGGCTGGAACGGCGAGCGTTCACGCCAGTTCGGCGCGTCGGTGCTGGCGCCGCTGTGGGCGGTGGTCAACCGCGCAGACTGATTGTTCAGACGCGCAGCGAGACCGAGGTCGCAATGGCCGCATCGGTCGCGCGGCGGCCTTGTGAACGCCTGTCCTGCCGGCCACGCGTGTCGAGCAGCGCTTTTTGCGCCTGTTGCCGCCGCTCCTCGCCGTTGCGCCGGTCGTGGCCGCTGCGGCGCTCGACGCCGTTCCAGCCGGGATCGACCGCCCGATACGCCGCCAGCTGGCGTGATTGCGGCGCGTGCACGGCGGCCACCGGATCGGTGCGGGAAACGGGGTGCTCGTATCCGAGCGGCGAGACGGCGGCGACCACGACGGGACTCCTTCAAGACGATTTGCGATCAATATCGACTGCAAATGCCGCAACTTGATGGCAAGCCCGCCCGGCGCCGCCGAGCGGAGCCGCTTAGTCGGTCAGGCCTTCGAACAGCTTGGTCGACAGATAACGTTCGCCGAACGACGGGATGATCACCGCGATCAGCTTGCCGGCGTTTTCCGGCCGTTTGGCGACCTGGATCGCCGCCCATGTCGCCGCACCGGCCGAGATGCCGCAGAGGATGCCTTCCTGCGTCGCCATTGCCTTGGCGGTGGCGAATGCATCGTCGTTGGTGACGCGGATCACTTCATCGTAGGCATGGGTGTTCAGTACCGCCGGGACGAAGCCGGCGCCGATGCCCTGGATCGGATGCGGGCCTTTGGCGCCGCCCGACAGCACCGGGCTGGCATCGGGTTCGATCGCGATCGCCTGGAACGACGGCTTGCGCGCCTTGATGACTTCGGACACGCCGGTGATCGTGCCGCCGGTGCCGACGCCGGCGATCAGGATGTCGATCTGCCCGTCGGTATCGTTCCACAGCTCCTCGGCCGTGGTCTTGCGGTGGATTTCCGGGTTGGCCGGGTTTTCGAACTGCTGCGGCATGAAGTGGTTGGCGTTGGCGTCGACGATGGCCTGGGCCTTGGCGATCGCGCCGCCCATGCCGTCCGGACCCGGCGTCAGCACCAGCTCGGCGCCGTAGCCGCGCAGCAGCGCCCGGCGCTCCTTCGACATCGTTTCCGGCATCGTCAGCACCAGCTTGTAGCCGCGCGCCGCACACACCATCGCCAGACCAATGCCGGTATTGCCCGATGTCGGCTCGACGATGGTCGTGTCGGCGTTGATCACGCCGGCGGCTTCGGCGGCGTCGATCATGCTCACGGCGATCCGGTCCTTCACCGAATGGCTCGGATTCATGTATTCGAGCTTGGCGACGATGGTCGCGCCGCAGCCGGCGGTGACACGGTTGAGTTTGACGAGCGGCGTGTTGCCGATCAGTGCGGTAACGTCGTTGGCGATTTTCATGGTGAACTCCCTGTCGAAGGTGGGTGCGACTCATACAACCCGGTGAAACGACGCTGGCAAGGCATGCGCAACGCAGCTTCGGGGTTTTGTTCGTCGCGCTGACCCAAAGATTGTAGTCGCAGCCCGTCAGCTCATTACAATTGAAGCCTTCAAAGCTTAGAACCCCGGACACTATGCAGATCTACAAGGTCGGCGGCGCCGTGCGCGACCGCCTGCTCGGCTTGCCGGTCAAGGACGTCGACTGGGTCGTCGTCGGCGCGACGACCGGCGAGATGGAGGCGCAGGGCTTTCGCGCCGTCGGCAAGGATTTCCCGGTCTTCCTCCACCCGCAGACGCAGGAGGAGTACGCGCTGGCGCGGACCGAGCGCAAGGTGGGCCGCGGCTACAAGGGCTTCACCGTCTACGCCGAGCCCAATGTCACGCTGGAAGAGGACCTCGCCCGCCGCGATCTGACGATCAATGCGATCGCCGAGGATGCGCACGGCGCGGTGATCGATCCGTTCAACGGTCGGGCCGATCTGCGGGCGCGGTGCTTGCGCCATGTGTCGCCGGCCTTTGTCGAAGACCCGGTGCGCATCCTGCGGCTCGCCCGCTTTGCCGCGCGCTTCGGCTTCGATGTCGCGCCGGAGACGATGGCCCTGATGCGGCAGATGGTGGCCGACGGCGAAGTCGACCATCTGGTGGCCGAGCGCGTCTGGCAGGAGTTCGCCAAGGGACTGATGTGCGATGCGCCGAGCCGGATGTTCGCGTTGCTGCGCGACTGCGGCGCGCTGGCGCGGATCGCGCCCGAGCTCGATGTGTTGTGGGGCGTGCCGCAACGCGCCGATTACCACCCGGAGGTCGACACCGGCGTGCACGTGATGATGGTGCTCGACTATGCCGCCGCCCAACGCTGGCCGCTGACGACGCGCTTCGCCGCGCTGTGCCACGACCTCGGCAAGCCGCTGACGCCGGAGGACGTGTTGCCGAGCCATTACGGCCACGAAGGCGCTGGCGTGAAGGTCGTCGAGGCCTTGTGCGAGCGCATCCGCGCGCCGGCCGATTGTCGCGATCTGGCGGTGATGGTCTGCCGCGACCATACCCATGTGCACCGGGCGAAGGAATTGCGCGCCGATACGACCCTGGAGCTGTTCACCCGCTGCGATGCATTTCGCAAGCCGGCGCGTTTCGACGAATTTCTCGACGCCTGCCTCGCCGACGCCCGTGGCCGGCTGAATTTCGAGGCTTGCGACTACCCGCAGCCCGACTGGTTGCGGCTGCAGCTGGCGGCGGCCAATACCGTCAACGCCGGCGAGATTGCGCAAGCGTGCAGCGACAAGGCGCAGATACCGCATGCGGTGCGTGCGGCACGGATCCAGGCGATCGAGGCGGCGCGGCTGGCCGCCTAAGCCGCTTCGAGTGCGGCGATCCGGGCGCCGAGCTGGGCGATGGCGTCGGGCCGGCCGGTGGCGTTGTCGCGCTGCTCGAGCTGTTCCATCAGCGCGAAATGACGCTGCCAGTGGGCAAATTCGCCGTGCGTGTCGCCGATGTCGGCGCAGCCACGCGCGAGCGCGGCCTGGCACTGCGCTTCGAGATACGGCGCGCCGAGGCGGATCGCACCGTCGAGCGCACGGCGCAGATAGTGGTCGGCCGCGTGCGGCTCGGCCTGATCGAGGCAGGTTTCGCCAAGCGCCACCAGATTGACGACCTTGCCCCAGTGGTTGTGCGCGCTGCCATTGAGCGACAGCGAACGCTCGAACTGGTGCCGGGCTTCGATCAGCCGGCCATGGCGCTTGAGCAGGTAGCCGCGGTAGTAGTACAGCTCGGGTTCGAACTCGCAGAATCCCAGTCGCGGCAACAAGGCCTCGGCGGCGGCGAGTTCGGCAACGGCCGCGTCGTCATCGCCGCAGCGGTAATGGTGGGCGGCGATATTGATGTGCAGGCCGAAGCGGATGTCGAGCCGGTCGACGTCGGGGAGTTCGCGCCTTGCCTTGGCGAGCATCGACGCCGCCGGTTCCGGCGCAATCAGCATGAAGTAGAGCTTGGCCATGCCGAGGTAGCCGAGCAGCCGGGCCAGCGCCGGGCCGCCGGCGAGACCACGCGCGAGCAGTGCCAGCCAGTATGCTTCGGCCTGTTGGTAGCTGCCACCGCCGTAATGGACTTCGGCGGCGATATGGGTCGCCTCGCTCCACAGCAGCGGATCCCCGATGGTGTCGGCCAGTTCGGCCGCCGCGATGCAGGCCGGATGCGCTTCGGCGCAATCGGGCATTGCAAACGCCGCGCGGCCGGCCTGCAACCAGGCGCGGGCCTCGCCTTCACGGTAGCGGATCGCCAGCGCACGTTGCTGGGCCTGCGTGGCGAGCATGAGCGCTTCGGCCGGTTGGGAGTGCGTCAGCGTGGCGGCGACTGCAAGGGTCTGGTCTATTTCGGCGCGCAGGTTGAACACGCGCGCGGGCAGTGGAGCCGACATAAAGGGCAAGCAGGAAACCGGACCTTCCGATCATAGAGAGCGGCCGGCCGGGGGTAAACGGCTGCTCGGAGGCGGTGTGCGATTCGTGCGACTGATGGTCGGCGAGGGCATGAAAAAAGCCGCGCATCGCGCGGCCTCTTTGCCGGTGATCAACGCTCAGGCGTTGCCCGAGATCACCAGGTATTTCTGCATCAGTACTTCCTTCGACTCCTCGTGCTCCGGGTCGAGCGGGATACAGTCGACCGGACAGACCTGCTGGCATTGCGGTTCGTCGTAATGGCCGACGCACTCGGTGCACAGGTTCGGGTCGATCTCATAGATTTCTTCGCCCTGCGAGATCGCGCTGTTCGGGCATTCCGGTTCACAGACGTCGCAATTGATGCATTCGTCGGTAATCATCAACGACATGGTGCGGTTCTTCCGTTTAGAAAATCACATAAAAACAATAGCTTTGCGCAATTGTCCCACTTTGAACGGCGCAGGACAATGCCGCGTGAATGGTCACGTGGGTGTCATCAGTCGGTAGTGCACGGTGCCGGCGCGGCCTTCGCGCAGCACGTCCCAGCCGGCAAGTGCCGTTTCCAGCCGGGACCAGTCCGCCGTTTCGGCATAAACGCGGGCACCGGGCGCCAGCCGCGGCAACAGGGCCGCCAGCGTCGGCAGCAGCAAATCGCTGGCGTAGGGCGGATCGACGAAGGCGATGTCGAAGTTGTCGCTGCTGCGCGCCAGCCAGGCGGCCGCGTCGGCCTGCACCAGCTCGATCCGGTCGAGCTTGAGCACGATGCGGTTGTTGGCCAGCGCGGCATGGACCGGCTTGGATTTTTCGACCATCACCACCCGCGCGGCGTTGCGGCTGGCGGCTTCGAAACCGAGTGCGCCGCTGCCGGCAAACAGGTCGAGGCAACGCTTGCCGGTCAGGTCCTGGCCAAGCCAGTTGAACAGCGTTTCGCGGACGCGATCGGGCGTCGGGCGCAGGCCGTCGCCGTCGGGAAAGTGCACGATGCGGCGGCGGCATTCGCCACCGATGATGCGGAGCTGGTTTTTCTGCTGGGCTGCCATGGGGTCGAAGCGTTAAAATCGCGGCAAATCAAGCATTTTCCGCCAATCAGGGCCAAATTCAAAACCCATGTTCAGTTTCTTCCGCAAGAAAAAGCCGGCCGAGGCTGCACCCGAGCAGCTCGATGTCGCGAACCCGCCGGTCGCCGCAGAGCCGCCCGCAACGGCTGAAGTCGCCGCGCCGGCTCCCGTCGCAGAAGCACCGCGGGCCGAGCCGCAGCCGGTCGTGGACGCCGTCGTCGCACCGGCTGCACCGACCGTCGAAGCGATCGAAGCGCCGCCGCCGGTTGCCGTACCGGCCGTTGAAGTCGCCGTGGTCGCGCCGCAACCGCAACCGCAACCGCAACCGCAACCGCAACCGCAACCGCAGGACAAGCCCAAGCTGTCGTGGGCCGAGCGGCTCAAAGCCGGTCTGGCCAAGACGCGCGACAAGCTCGGCAAGAATCTGGCCGGCCTGTTCGGCGGCGGCAAGATCGACGAAGCGCTGTATGAAGAGCTCGAAACGGTGCTGCTGACCGCCGATATGGGCGTCAACGCCACGACCCACCTGCTCGACGACGTGCGCGAGCGCGTGTCGCTGCGCGGCCTGAAGGATTCGCTCGAGCTGAAGGGCGCGCTGAAGGACAGCCTGAATGCGCTGATCGGCCCGCTCGAAGTACCGCTCAGCGTCGAAGGCCACAAACCGTTCATCCTGATGGTCGCCGGCGTCAACGGCGCAGGCAAGACGACCAGCATTGGCAAGCTCGCCAAATACTTCCAGCTGCAGGGCAAGAGCGTGCTGCTGGCCGCCGGTGACACTTTCCGTGCCGCGGCGCGTGAACAGCTGGTCGTCTGGGGCGAACGCAACGGCGTGCAGGTGATCGCGCAGGACAGCGGCGACGCCGCCGCGGTCGCCTTTGACGCGGTCAACGCCGCCAAGGCGCGCGGCGTCGATGTCGTCATCGTCGACACCGCCGGCCGGCTGCCGACGCAACTGCATCTGATGGAAGAGATCCGCAAGGTCAAGCGCGTGGTGCAGAAGGCCGATCCGACCGGGCCGCACGAGATCATGCTGGTGCTCGACGCCAATACCGGCCAGAACGCGCTCTCCCAGGTCAAGGCCTTCGACGACGCGCTCGACCTGACCGGTCTGGTGCTGACCAAGCTCGACGGCACCGCAAAGGGCGGCGTGATCGCCGCAATCGCGCGCGAACGCAGCATTCCGCTGCGCTTCGTCGGCGTTGGCGAAAGCATCGACGACCTGCGTCCCTTTGTCGCCAAAGACTACGTCGACGCGCTCTTTGACTGAGGCCTTGCGCGCCGGCCGCACGGCGGGCCGGACGGATCGATCCCGTCCCGCGTGCCCGGCGCTATGAATCCGATACAGGCAGACCGATGATCCAGTTCCAGCAAGTGACCAAACGCTACCCCGGTGGGCTCGAAGCGCTCAAGGGCCTGAGCATGGAAATCCAGCCGGGCGAACTCGTCTTTCTGGCCGGCCATTCGGGCGCCGGCAAGTCGACGCTGCTCAAGCTCATCGCCGGCATCGAGAAACCGACCGCCGGCACCGTGCTCGTCAACGGCCAGAACCTCGCGCGCGCGTCACGCGGCAGCCTGCCCTACGTGCGGCGCCACTTCGGGCTGATTTTCCAGGACCACAAGATTCTGTTCGACCGCTCGGTGTACGACAACGTCAAGCTGCCGCTCGACATCATCGGTTTCGACGGCCGAGAGGTGAAGCGCCGGGTATTGGCGGCGCTCGACAAGGTCGGGCTGTCGGGCAAGGAAAAGCTCAATCCGATCGCGCTGTCGGGCGGCGAGCAGCAGCGGCTGTGCATTGCCCGCGCGGTGGTGCACCGGCCGGCCATCCTGCTCGCCGACGAACCGACGGCCAACCTCGACCGCGACTACGCGCACGACATTCTCGAGCTGTTCAAATCCTTCCATCAGGTCGGCGTGACGCTGGTGATCTCGGCGCACGACGAAACGCTGATGGCCGACTATGGCCGGCGCATTCTGCGGCTGAAAAGCGGCCAGTTCAGCGCTTAAGGGGAAAACTGATGAAACACTGGTTCCGTCTGCACGCGCTGGCGCTGTCCCGTACCCTTGGCGCGCTGCTACGACAGCCGCTAGCAACCGTGCTGCATCTGGCCGTGATCGGCTTGGTCGCCAGCCTGCCGCTCGGCCTGTATCTGGTGCTGAGCAGCATCGGCAACGTGACCGCGAAGATGCCGGTCGAGCCGCAGCTGACGGTCTTCCTCAAGCCCGAAGCCGACGTCGGCGCACTGCGCGCGCAGCTGGCCAAGGACGGCCGGCTGGCGCAGACGCGCTTCGTGCCGAAGGACGACGCGCTGAAGGCTATGGAAGCGGCGATCGGCAGCGGCGATCTGCTCGCCGGCCTGCCGGACAATCCGCTGCCCGATGCCTTCGTGCTGACCGCCCGGCGCGATGTGCCGGCGGCGCAGCTGACCGCGCTGGAGCAGATGCTGCTGACCGATCCGGGCGTCGATACGGTGCAGCTCGATTCGGCCTGGGCCGCAAGGCTCGAAAAGGCCATTTCGCTGGGCCGCCATGCGCTGCAGGTCGTCGTATTGCTGCTTGCGGTGGCGCTGGTGCTGGTCACCGGCAACGCGATCCGCATGCAGATTCTGACCCGGCGCGAGGAGATCGAGGTCGCCAAGCTGATCGGTGCGACCGACAGCTTCATTCGCCGGCCTTTCCATTACAGCGCGGCGATTCAGGGCGTGTTCGGCGGGCTGGTCGGCTGCGGCATCGCCGCCGGCGCGATCACCTGGCTGAATCCGGCGGTCGGCGAGCTGGCGGCCGCCTATGGCCAGCCGTTCGCACTGGCGCTGCCGGGGCCGGCCGAGCTGGCGCTGGTCTGCGCGACGACGATGCTGCTGTGCCTGATGGGGGCGTGGTTTGCCGTGTGGCGCCACCTGCGCCGCTACCGCTGAAGCCAGCTCATTAGCCGGCTGCGCCACCCATTTCGCTCCCGTCCGATGCGCGGAACCCCGCAAGGGGGCTACCTTCGGGTCGTCCTCATGGACCACATGTCCATTCCGGTTTCTGCGCGTCGGGCGAGAACGAACTGCCTCGGCTCGCTCGGCTACTGAGCTAGCTTCCCGGCCATAGCCGCAGGCAATGGGACCGATTGGCATAATTGCCGTGCGCGTCGGCACGTCCCGTGCTTGAATCTACGGAACCCGATGCAGCTTTAGCACTCAAACGATACGAGTGCTAATATCATGAACGTTGCTTGGGTAACGTCTGCAAGACAGGAGTGAACGAATGGGGAACAGCCTTGCCCTGCCGGTGATCACCGGCGGAGACAGCATTGAAAGTTACATCCATCGTGTCAACGCGATTCCGATGTTGAGCGTCGAGGAAGAGGTCGAACTCGCCACGCGCCTGCAAAAGGAAAGCGATCTCGAAGCCGCCGGCCGTCTGGTGATGTCTCACCTGCGTGTCGTGGTGTCGATCGCGCGTGGCTACGCCGGTTACGGCCTGCCGCAGGCGGACCTGATCCAGGAAGGCAATATCGGCCTGATGAAAGCGGTCAAGCGCTTCGAGCCCGATCGTGGCGTGCGGCTGTTTTCGTTCGCCGTGCACTGGATCAAGGCCGAAATCCACGAATACATCCTGCGCAACTGGCGTCTGGTCCGCATTGCGACGACCAAGGCGCAGCGCAAGCTCTTCTTCAATCTGCGTTCGATGAAATCGAGCTTCGCCGCGCTGACGCACGCGCAGGCGAAGGAAATCGCCGACGACCTCGGCGTGAAGCCCGAAGAAGTGCTGGAAATGGAAACGCGAATGACCGGTCAGGACATCGCGCTGATGGCCGACCACGACGACGACGAGGGCGGTTTCGCTCCGATCGACTGGCTGGCCGACCACGACGCCGAGCCGACCCGGCAGATCGAGCGCCGTGCAGTCGACCGGCTGCAGTCCGACGGCTTGCGCGAAGCGCTCGAGACGCTCGACGCGCGCAGCCGCCGCATCGTCGAAACGCGCTGGCTTGCCGACGAAGGCAAGGGGCTGACGCTGCACGAGCTGGCTGCCGAATACAACGTCTCGGCCGAGCGCATTCGCCAGATCGAGGTCAAGGCGCTGCAGAAGATGCGATCGGCGCTGCTGCCCGTGGCCGCTTGAGCGGACATAGGGTCGAAAAAAAGGGCACCTCGCGGTGCCCTTTTTCATGCCTGCGCGTTACGCAGACCGGTAGCGCGTCGGGTCGCTGACGCCGGCGGCGGTAAAGCCCTCGCGGCGCAGCCGGCAGGCGTCGCAGACGCCGCAGGCGCGGCCATCGTCGTCGGCCTGATAGCAGGTCACGGTCAGGCCGTAGTCGACGCCGAGCCGGGTGCCGGTCTTGATGATGTCGGCCTTGCTGAGGTCGATCAGCGGCGTGTGAATCGTCAGCGGCGAGCCTTCGACGCCGGTGCGCGTCGCCAGCCGTGCCATCGCCTGATACGCGGCGATGTAGTCGGGGCGGCAGTCCGGATAACCCGAGTAGTCGACGGCATTGACGCCGATGAAGATGTCGTCGCTCTTGAGCACTTCGGCCCACGCCAGCGCGTACGACAGCAGGATGGTGTTGCGCGCCGGTACGTAGGTCAGCGGAATCTCGCCTTCCTGCGGCGCGGTTTCGGGCACGGCGATGCTGGCATCGGTCAGCGCCGAACCGCCAAAGGCGGCCAGATCGATCGTGACGACCCGATGGGCAGCGGCGCCGAGCGCCTGGGTGACGCGTTCGGCGGCCTTGAGCTCGGCATTGTGGCGCTGGCCGTAGTCGAACGACAGGCAGTACGGCGCGAAGCCCCGGTCCTTGGCAATGGCGAGGCAGGTTGCGGAGTCGAGTCCGCCCGACAGCAGGATGACGGCAGGTTTGCTCATTTGTGGTGCTCCAGTGCCGATTTCGGCGCGACAGCGGCCAGCGCGCGTTCAGCGAGGTCGTGATAGAAATTGGTCTTGAAGATGCGGGCGACGGTCGACGCGATCATCGCGGTGGCCATGGTCGAGATCACCATTTCGTGGCCGTCGGTCATTTCCATCAGGATGAAGGCCGACGTCAGCGGTGCGCGCGTGACGGCGGCGAGCACCGCGGTCATGCCGATCGCGACCAGCTTGATGTGCAGTTCGGGCCCGACCAGCGGCTGGAACCAGCTGCCGAGACCGGCGCCGAGCGACAGCGACGGCGCGAAGATGCCGCCGGGCAGCCCGGTCAGATAGGTCGACAGCAGGCCGATGAATTTCAGTGGCAGGTAATACCACGCCAGCGTCGCCTCGCCGGCGACGACCTTGCTGGTGACTTCGGCGCCGCTGCCGAAGATCGGTGCGGCCAGACCGCAGACGGCGATCAGCAGACCGCAGCAGGCGACGAACAGGTAGGGGCGGGTGGCGCGGACGAGCTGGACGCGCTCGGGCAGCCAGCGCGTCGGGTTGACGCACAGCCACGAGAACGCGCCGCCGACGAGGCCGCCGGCGATCGAGATCAGCAGCAGCGGCGGCAGGATGCTCAGGCTGAAGCCGGGCACCTTGATGTGGCCGAAATAGGTGTAGCTGCCGAGGAAGGCCAGCGAGACGACGCCGGAGAGGATGACCGCGCCGAGGATCTTGCCGCTGGTGCGCTCCTCGACCGAACGTGCGAGTTCCTCGAAGGCGAAGACGATGCCGGCGAGCGGCGTATTGAACGCCGCAGCGATGCCGGCTGCGCCGCCGGCCAGGATGAGCTGGCGCCGGAATGCGGCATCGCCGAGCGGAAACAGCTTGCGGCAGGCGTACATGATGCTCGCGCCGATCTGTACCGTCGGCCCTTCGCGGCCGAGCACGAAGCCCGAACCGAGACCGGCGACGATGCAGACGAACTTGGTCGCGGCGAGCTTGAGGTTGACGAGCTTGTTGGCGACCTCGGGCTGGTCGGCGACGTGCAGCGCCGCCATTGCCTGCTGGATGCCGCTGCCTTCGGCGCCGGGACCGATGCGGCGCATCAGCCAGACGATGGCCATGCCACCGAGCGGCAGCGACAGGAAAGGCCACCAGAACCAGCGCGTGGCCAGCGAGTCGAAACCGGCAAATGCCCATTCGGCGGCTTTGGCGAGCATGACCGCGAGCACGCCGACGGCGGCGGCGCCGACCCACAGCGCAATCGTGCCGCGGCTGCGTTGTGGCAGGTGGCGTAGCCGGACCAGCCAGCGTTTCAGGGTCAGTTTGACGATCATGCGTCCTCCGGGACGTGCATTGGGGACGGCCGAGCAATCCCGTGGCGATCAGACGCCAGGCTTTTCGCCCCAAAGAATCTTGTGCAGTTGCACCTGCATCCGCACCGGCAAGTGGTCTTCGAGTACCCACGCGGCCAGTTCGGCCGGTGGCAGGGTTTCCCACACTGGTGAAAATAGCACCGGCGCGAGTTCATTGACCTTGCGTTCACGCAGCAGATCGCGCGCCCACTCGTAGTCGGCCCGGTCGCACAGCACGAACTTGACCTCGTCCTTCGCGGTCAGCGCGGCCAGATTGTCCCAGTGCATCTTCGCCAGCTCGCCCGAACCGGGCGTCTTGATGTCGAGGATGCGCGAAACGCGCGGGTCGACGCCGGCGATCGGCAGCGCGCCGCTGGTCTCGAGGCTGGCGCTGTAACCGGCGTCGCACAGCGCGGTCAGCAAGGCGAGGCTGTGCTTCTGCGCCAAGGGTTCGCCGCCGGTGACGCAGACGGTGTTCGCGCCATGGCGGGCAACCTCGGCCAGGATGGCGTCGAAATCCATCGTCTTGCCGCCGTGGAAGGCGTAGGCGCTGTCGCAATAGCCACAGCGCAAGGGACAGCCGGTGAGGCGGACAAAGACGGTGGGCAGGCCGAGACGGCTGGTCTCGCCCTGCAAGGAGTAAAAGATCTCGGTGATCCTGAGCGTTGCGGGGTTCATGGTGGGTTCCATTCCGGATTCACATTCCGGCGGTTGTTTTCCATACCGGAATGTCCGGCGGAAAAATGCAAACGGCAGCAGCACGGGCTGCTGCCGCGGGGAGTCGGGAGTCAGTTGACGCTCAGCAGCGCCTTCTTGGCCGTCGCGGCCTTTTCCGACTGCGGGTATTTCTCGACCAGTTGCAACAGGAAGCCACGGGCTTCCTTCTTGTTGCCCTGGGCGTTGGCGCAGATGGCAAGGCCGAACAGCGCATCGGGTGCGAGCGCGTTGTCGGGGGCCTTGTTGACGATTTCGGCGTAGGCGAAACGCGCGTTCTTGTAGTCCTTCAGCGCGGTATAGCTGTTGCCCATCCAGTATTGTGCCGTCGGTACGTTCGGGTCGGCCGGATTGGCGGTGATGAACTGCTTGAGCGCGCCGACCGCATCCTTGTGCTTGCCGGCCTGCGACAGCTTGATCGCGTCTTCGAGCGACTGCTGGTTGGCTTCCTGCGCGGCTGCCTTCTGCTGCTGCTTGGCCTGCTCGATATTGCGGACCCGGGTGTCGAGGTCGGTGAACAGGTCCTTCTGCTGCTTGCTGGCCTGATCCTGATTGAACTGCAATACCTCGACCTGACCGCGCAGATTGGCGATTTCCTGCTTGAGCGCGTCGATCTGACCTAGCAGATTGAGCATCTGCCTGTTGCTCGCTTCGAGCTGGTTCAGCCGGGTGTTCTGCTTGGCGTTGTCCTGCTGCAAGTCCTGCACCTGCTGGCGGGCGACGTTGTCATCGAACAAGCCGGCATGGGCCTGGGTGGCAAAGGCGAGGGCGATCAGGGCGACAAGGCGTTTCATGGGCGGGGGTGTCTCTTAGAACCTGTTTACGATCTTTTCGCGATCCGGTGCTGGCGTGAAAAGATGGTAAACAGCTTCTCAATGAACAAAGCCGGCATCGTGGCGACGCCGGCTAGCCTAGGCGGTTTTGCCGGGCGGCACAAGGCCGCCCCGGTCCGGCTTACTGCGCCGATTCGCCCTTGTAGGCGAGGTTGCTGTTCCGGTTGCGCGACCGGGCTTCTTCGGTCTGGCCCGGCTCCAGCGGCTTTTCTTCACCGTAGCTCACGCTTTCGAGCTGCGATTCCGGCACGCCCAGCGACAGCAGCACCTTCTTGGTGGCTTCGGCACGCTTCTGGCCCAGTGCCAGGTTGTACTCGGCGGTGCCGCGATCATCGGTGTTGCCCTGGATGATCAGCTTGGCATCCTTGTTCGCCAGCAGGTACTTGGCGTGAGCGGCCAGCAGCGGCTGGTAGTCCGACTTGACGACGAAGGAGTCGAAGTCGAAGTAGACGCGACGCTGCGACAGGATGTTGTTCGGGTCGGTCAGCGGGTTGTTGCCCTTGTTCAGGTCGCTGCCCTGGGTCAGGTCGACGGTGGCCGGCTTGGTTTCGCCGCTGGTGACCGGTGCCGTGGTCTTGCCGGCATTCGGGTCGGCGGGCGGGGTGCTCGAGCAAGCGGCCAGCAGGGCGGTCATCAGCACGGACAGAGCAATTTTATTCATCTTCATCTCCCATCAAGATTGAGCTTGGGTGAGTAACAAACACCGCAACGCGTGCGGCCAGCATAGGGGAAAGCCTGGGAGACGGCGATGGAAAGAATGCCGCTCTCCCGACCTGCGCGTTCACGTCAGCGCAGCAGCGGTCCCCAGGCCGGTTGGCGCACATCGCCGTTCTGCGCCTTCAGGCGCTGCTTGATCCGGCCGTCGACCGAGACGGCCGCGAGCGTGCCACGGCTACCGGTTTCGTACAGGATCATCCGGCCGTTCGAGGCGAAGCTGGGCGAATCGTCCGAGCCGGTGTCGGTCAATACCTGGATCTGCCGGCTGGCCATGTCCATGACCGCGACCTGGAAGCCCTTGCCGGTCCGGGTGATCAGCGCCATCGACTTGCCGTCCGGGCTGACCTTGCCCGAGGCGTTGTAGGCGCCCTGGAATGTCAGCCGCTCGCCACCGCCACCCGATACGGGCATCCGGTAAATCTGCGGGCTGCCGCCGCGATCCGACGTGAATACGATGCTCCGACCGTCAGGCGTAAACGAAGGTTCCGTATTGATGTCGCCGGTATTGGTCAGCCGGCGCGGGTTGCTGCCGTCGGCATTGACGAGGTAGATCTGGCTGCCGGCATCCTTGCTCAGCACCACGGCGAGCTGGCGACCATCCGGCGACCATGCCGGTGCCGAGTTCGAGCCCTTGAACGACGCGGCCTTCCAGCGCTTGCCGCTGGCCAGATCCTGGACGTAGACGATGGGCTTCTGCTCTTCGAACGACACGTAGGCCAGGCGGCCGCCATCGGGCGACCATTTCGGCGACATGATCGGCTGGTTGCTGGCGAGCACCGTCTGCGCACCGAAGCCGTCGGCGTCGGAAACCTGCAGCTCGTGGCGCTTGCCGCGCTTGACCACGTAGGCGATGCGCGAGTTGAACGCGCCGGCCTCGCCGGTCAGCTTCTGGTAGACCATGTCGGCGATCTGGTGCGCGACGCGGCGCGACTGACCGACGCGGGCCGACAGCTGGTGCGCCAGCAGCACGTTCTTGCTCGCCAGATCAACCAGCCAGAACTTGACGGTGAAGCTGTCGCCGGCCGGGATCACGCTGCCGATCAGCGCGGTCTGCGCGCCGCGGCTGCTGAGTGCGGCCGGGTTCAGTTGCTCGGGGGCGAACGGCACCGGCGACAGGTCGCTGGCGCCGATGACCTTGAACAGGCCCGAGCGGGTCAGGTCGTCGCCGACCACCGGGGTCAGTCGCTGCGGCAGCGACTGCTCGGACTGGAACGGCGCGATCGCGATCGGGTACTGGCTGGCGCCGGCACCGACGACTTCGATCGTCATATTGTCGGCGGCCCGGGCTTGGCCGAGGGTGAACAGCAGTGCGGCGATGACGAACAGCCAGCTCGTCATGCGCTGCATTGAGGTCTGGAAGGTAGGCATACGTCTCCTCAGTCTTTCAGGCGGAAATTGATGTTCCATTCACGGTACTGGCCCGAGAACGGCTGACCTTCGGGCAACGGCGGCATCTTGCCGAGTGCCATCACTGCACGTTGCGCCGCATCGTCGTAGGCGGCGATGCCGCTGGATTTGACGACGGCGACATTGCTGATGCTGCCATCGGGCAGCACGCTGATTTTCAGTCCGGCAGTCGGGTTGCCCTTGTCGTCCGGGTAGACGAGCTTGGACCGGATCAGCTGGCCGACCTTGCTGCGATAGTCGTTGAGTCCCTTGCTCGAGATCGGGCTGTTGCCGCTGCCGCTACCCGGACCGGTATTGACCGTCGCATTCGGGTTGTTGCCCTTGCCGCCGGGCTTGGCGCCGGGGCTCGGTGCATTATTGGACGCGCTGAGCAACTGGTCGAATTCCGATTGCGGCTTGGCCTTGGGCGCGGCCTTTTTCGGTTCGGGCGTCGGTTTCGGTGCTGGCGTGGGTTTGGGCACCGGCGTCGGCGTGGGGGCAGGGGTGGGCGCCGGCGTTGGCGTCGGCTTGGGTTTCGGCGTCGGTTTGACCTTGTCGACCGCAATGTCGGCTTTTTTCTCCGGCTGCGGTTCGGGCTGCGGCACCGGCGTCGCCGGTGGCGGCGTCGGCTCGGCCTTGGGCTGCGGCTTGGTCTCGTGCTGCGTCGGCGCAGGCGGCGGGCCGCCCCACAGCTCGACCTCGACCGGCTGCGGCTTCTTGGTCTGCCACTGCACCGACACCATCAGGAACAGCGCGAACAGCACGTGCACGGCTGCCGCGAGCACGAAGGCCAGCGTCTTGCGTTCCTCGGGGTGGCGTTGGCGCGGATCGGTCACTTCGGCCGCACCAGGAGGCCGACACGGGCGACATTGGCGGCCTTGAGCGCGTCCATCGTCGCCATGACGGTTTCGTAGCGGACCGACTTGTCGCCGGCGATCACCACCGGCCGGTCGGCGCGGGCGGAAAGCTTGTCCTGCACCAGCGCCACCAGCGCCTTGGCGTCGGCGACGGTTTCGCTCTTGCCGGCGTCAATCAGCGTCAACTCGCCTTCGGCGCCGATCTCGACGCGCAGCGGTTCGACGCTGGCTTCCTGGTCGGACTTGCCGACGGTGGGCAGGTTGACGACGCCGGGCGCCTGCATCATCGGCGTCGCGACCATGAAGATCACCAGTAGTACCAGCATCACGTCGATGTAGGGAACGACGTTGATCTGGTTCATCGAGCGACGCGGTCTTCGGGTTCTGGCCATGATCCGGTCCCTTAGCGCGCCTGGCGCTGCAGGATGTTGGAGAACTCTTCGATGAAGGTATCGAAGCGGTTGGCGAGGGCGTCGACATCATGGGCGAAGCGGTTGTACGCGACGGTGGCTGGAATCGCCGCGAACAGGCCGATGGCCGTGGCGACCAGCGCTTCGGCGATGCCCGGTGCGACGGTTGCCAGCGTTGCCTGACCGACGTTCGCCAGCCCGCGGAACGCGTGCATGATGCCCCAGACGGTGCCGAACAGACCGATATACGGCGACACCGAGCCGACCGAGGCGAGGAAGGACGTGTGCTTGTCGAGCCAGTCGAGTTCGCGCTGGCAGGCGGCGCGCATCGCGCGGCGGGTGCCTTCCATCACGTCGGACAGCTCCATGCCGCCCTTCTGGCGCAGCTTGAGGAATTCGGCGAAGCCGGCAATGAAGATCTTCTCCATCCCGACCGAGTGGCCGCGCTTGGTTTGTTCGAACAGCGCGTTCAGGTCCGAACCGCTCCAGAAGCGGTCTTCGAACACCTCGCTGGCCTTGGTGGCCTTGGAGACGGTGAAGTACTTGCTGAAAATGTGCCACCAGCTCATCAGCGACAACAGCACCAGAATGGCCATCACCAGCTGGACGACCAGGCTGGCGTGCATCACGAGTTCGAGGATCGACAGGTCTTGATTGGGCATCGGTTTTACCGGGGTGAAGGTGGGATGACGGCGCGGCGCACGAGGGGTTCGTCCCTGGCGTGCGCCACGAGTTCCGCTTGCTTACATGTGGTTACTGGGCCAGCGGCGTGGTGACGACCGCCCCTGGCGCTTGCTGATTCAGTCGGGTGCGAATGGCAGCGGCCAGATCGGCCGTCCATTTGTTGTAGTTCGGATGGATGAACACGCGCCCGTCGCTGACCGTTTCGTACTTGAGGTTGAAGCTGTCGAGGTAGCGGATCTGCACCGCGCGGTCATCGTATTCGATCGCGACCTTGGCGATGTGCTTGCCGTTGCCGACGTCGAGCGTGGCTTCGATCCGACCCGGCGCCGCTTCGCGCGTCTGCCATTTGGTCTGGGTCGCACCGTCGACGATGGCCGATTTCACCTGATCGACGTCGAGATCCTTGCTGATGCTGAGCGTGGGCGGATCCCGCATCAGGCCTTGTCGCGCCATCGCTGGCGCGGACAGACCGAGCAGCAGGGAGAGGGCAATGAGCACGTGTTTCATTCAGGTCTCCAAGAGTCGCTGCAATTGTAAGCGCTTGGAGAGCCCGAATTAAGCCCCGGTGTGGCGAATCTCACGATTCGCAGGGCTGGCGGCAAAATTCACACCGACCGGCGTTGGCCGCCCCGGCGACGTATCGGCGCCGGCGGCAAGCCCGGTATCGCGGTTTGTCGCCGGCGAAGGCTTACTGTGCCGACGCGGTGGTCTGGCCGATCTGCTTCAGTTGGCCACGGATGTCCGCGGCTAGCGTTTCGGTCCATTTCATGTAGTTGCCGTTGATATAGGCACGGCCATTGCTGGGCTCGTAATCCATATTGGCGCTGTCGAGATAGCGGATCTGCACGCTCTGGCGGTCGTAAGCGATGGCGACCTTGACCATATGCCGGCCGCGCACGGTGATCGATGCTTCGAGTTCGCCCGGCGCCGATTCGCTGATCTGCCATTTGCGCCGGTTTGCGGCTGTGGTGATCGCGGTCTTGACCTGGGCGGCGTCGGCCGGGGTGGCGATCTCGATCTTGGGCGGGTCTTGCAGCTGGGCGGCCCAGGCCAGGGACGACAGGCCGATAGACAGACAAACGGCGATCAGGAATTTCTTCATTGCGCACCTCCAGGTTGATGCGCAAATTGTAAGCGATTTAGTTGGCTGAATTAAGTTTCGTGTTTGCTGCGTAGCCTGGTTCGTCGGCATTCGCCACATCACGCTCAGCGCTGGTCCGGGTCGCGCGGCGGGTTCAGCCCGAAATGCAGGTAGGCCGATGCGGTGGCGATGCGGCCGCGCGGCGTGCGTTGCAGCAGGCCCTGCTGGATCAAATACGGCTCGAGCACGTCTTCGATCGTGTCGCTGGCTTCGCCGATGGCCGCGGCGACGTTGTCGAGACCGACCGGGCCGCCGCCGAATTTTTCGATCACCGCGCTCAAGAGCTTGCGGTCCATCACGTCGAGGCCGGCATGGTCGACGTCGAGCATCTGCAGCGCGGCGTCGGCGACGGCGCGGGTGACGATACCGTCGTGCTTCACTTCGGCGAAGTCGCGCACCCGCCGCAGCAGCCGGTTGGCGATCCGCGGCGTGCCGCGCGAGCGGCGGGCGACTTCGAACGCACCGCCTTCGTCCATTTCGACATTGAGTAGCGACGACGAGCGCTCGACGATGCGGGTCAGCTCGTCGGCGGTATAGAACTCGAGCCGGGCGACGATGCCGAAACGGTCGCGCAGCGGATTGGTGAGCATGCCGGCGCGGGTGGTCGCGCCGACGAGGGTGAACGGCGGCAGGTCGAGCTTGACCGACCGGGCCGCCGGGCCTTCGCCGATCATGATGTCGATCTGGAAATCCTCCAGCGCCGGGTAGAGGATTTCCTCGACCACCGGGCTGAGCCGGTGGATTTCGTCGATGAACAGCACGTCGTGCGGTTCGAGATTGGTCAGGATCGCCGCCAGGTCGCCGGCGCGTTCGAGCACCGGCCCCGAGGTCTGGCGCAGGCTGACGCCGAGTTCGCGGGCGATGATGTGCGCCAGCGTGGTCTTGCCCAGCCCCGGCGGGCCGAACAGCAGCACGTGGTCCAGCGCCTCGCCCCGCCGCTTCGCCGCCTCGATGAAGATTTCCAGCTGGCCGCGTGCCTTCTTCTGGCCGACGTATTCGTCGAGCAGCTTGGGGCGCAGCGCGCGTTCGAGCTGCTCCTCCTGCTGCGACACCGTCTTGGCGGTGACGACGCGTTCGGGCGGCAGGGCGGAAAGGGAGTCGGTTTCGATCATGGATGCAGTCTCGTCGGCATACGTGCGCCGAGGTGGAAATAGGCAGCCAGCAGGGCCGTGCCGACGGCGTAGCCGGCGAGCACGTCACTGCCGTAGTGTACGCCGAGTACCAGTCGCGCCAGTCCGCCGGCGAGTACCAGCGCCGTGGCAGCCAGCGCAATGGCGACGCGGCAATGTGGCCAGCGGTGTGCGGCCAGCCAGCCGAGTGCGCCGAACAGCGTCATCGCTGCCATCGCATGGCCGCTCGGAAACGACGGGCCATGCACCGACATCAGGTGGTCGAGCGTCGGTCGTGGCCGGTTGACGCCGAACTTGATCGCCGCGTTGACGAGCCAGCTGGCGATCAGCAGCAAGGGCAGGCCGGGCCAGGCGATCCGGCCGGCGCCACGCAGTAGCCAGCCGGCGAGCAGCGCCGTCGACAGCGATCCCCAGAAGCTGCCGGCCCAGCCGAGCAGCAGCGCCAGCGTCACCATGAACGGTTGGCGCGCGTACAGCCACTGCGATAGCGTGGCATCGAAGCCGTGTTGCAGCGGTGTGCCGAGCGCGGCCAGCACCAGCAGGAAAACGACGAGCCCGCCGGTGGCGAGGCCGAGATGACGGAGGGACATCGGAAACCCTGTCGACGATGACAAAACACGGAGCCTACCGGTGTCGGCTGCCGGCATGAAATGCAGAAGTGACACGGGCCGGATTGAACCAATGGCCTACAGTTTGGCCAGCGCCTTGAGCGCAAGCCGGATGCCGTTGCTGACGTCGACGTCGTCGGGCAGCGTCTTCATCGCCGCGTTGGCCTCGCGCTCGTTGTAGCCGAGCGCCAGCAGCGCGTTGACGATGTCGCCGCTCGGGCCGTCGCCGAACAGCGGCGTCGGCAGCCTGGCGGCGACGGCCGCGCTGGTCGGCAGACTGCCGAGTTTGCCCTTGAGTTCGAGGATCAGCCGCTCGGCGGTCTTCTTGCCGATGCCGGGGACCTTGGACAGCCGGGTGACGTCTTCGCCGGCGATGGCCAGCGCCAGCTCGTCGCTGTTCATGCCCGACAGGATCGCCAGCGCGATCTTGGCGCCGACGCCGCTGATCTTGATCAGATGGCGGAACAGATCGCGCTCGGCGCGGCTGGCGAAGCCGTACAAGAGCTGCGCGTCTTCGCGCACGACCAGATGCGTGAACAGCTCGACCTTGGCGCCGAGGGCCGGCAACACGTAGAGCGTGCTCATCGGCACGTCGAGCTCGTAGCCGACACCGGCGACGTCGACGACCAGCGTCGGCGGTTGTTTCTCGATCAGGGTTCCGGTCAGGCGGGCGATCATCGTTCAGGCTCGTCAGGCGAAAAGCGCAGTATAGCGTCGCTGCCCGGTTTATAGAACGATCGTTGCATATGGACCGAACGAATCAGAGCCTGTTTCAGTAGGCGAACGAGCCAGTTCGTTCTCGCCCGAAGCGAAGGCGCCCCGAAGGAAGTCCCCCTGGGGGAAACCGGAATGGACATGAAGTCCATGAGGACGGCCCGAAGGCAGCCCCCTTGTGGGGGTCCGGAGCATCGGACGAGAACGAAATGTGCAGGCGCAGTCGCCAAATGGGACAGATTCAGGCCAGCCGGCCGCGTTTGACCGTCAAGCCGAGCTTGGCCAGCTGCGCGGCAGCGCCGCCGGCGTGCTGAGAGTGCGCCAGCGCCACCGCGAGCGCGTCGGCGGCGTCGGCCTGCGGGACGCCGGAGAGTCGCAGCAAGCGCTGGACCATCTGGCCGACCTGATCCTTGTTGGCGTGGCCATTGCCGACGACGGCCTGCTTGACCTGCAGGGCGGTGTATTCGGCGATCGGCAGACCGGCGTGCACCAGCGCCGCGAGCACGGCGCCGCGGGCCTGGCCGAGCATCAGCGTCGACGCCGGATTGACGTTGACGAAGACCTGCTCGACCGCGGCGATGTCGGGGTGATAGGTGGCGACGACTTCGGCAATGCCGTCGAGCAGCGCCCGAACGCGTTCGGGCAGGCTGCCGCCGCCGGTCTTGATGCAGCCCGAGGCCGCGTAAGTGCGGCTCTGGCCGACGACGTCGATGACGCCGAACCCGGTCACGCGCGAGCCCGGGTCGATGCCGAGGATGCGCATCAGGGCGCGGCCGTCGAGGCGAGGGTGTTGTTGCGGGCGAAGGTCCAGGTCCGCACGATCACCAGCACCGTCGCCGGCTGGCCCAGATCGTCACGCAGCCCCTTGGGCAGCGGTGCGAACGGCGCGGCGCGCAGGAGGATCTTCAGCGCCGCATTGTCGAGCTGGCGGTTGCCGGACGAACGCTCGACCTTGCTCGAACGGATCGAGCCGTCGGTATTGATTTCGACCGCGAGCTGCAGGCTGCCGTAGAGCTTGTTGCCGGTGCTGTCGGTCGGATAGGTGCTGGTGCCGATGCGCTCGACCTGCTGGCGCCACTGGTCTTCCCACACGGCGGTCAGCGCCTTGGTTGCCGCGGTGTTCAGGAAGGCCTTGCGGGGTTTTTCCTCGTAGGCGCTGACCTGTTGTTCGATCCGGCCGGCCAGGCCGGACAGCTCGCGCGCGGTCTGCGCCGGCTTGTTGTCCTGGCCGCGGATGGCTTCGGTATTGTCGTGCTGCTCGCTGGGTTTGGCCGGCGCCGACAGCAGGCCGCCGGCACGCAGCTTGGCCATCAACGCCTGTTGCTGGGCTTCGAGCTGTTGCTGGCGCGACAACTGTTGCTGCAACTCGACCGAGGCCTGCTGGCTCAGCACTGGCAGCGGGCTGGCGGCGTGGAGCTTGGCGTCGGTGTTGCCGCCGCCGTCGACGTTCTCCTGCGCGCGGACCTTGGCCTTGCTCGGCGCGGTCTCGGTATGCTGGTTGACCAGCACGACTTCGAGCGGCTGTTCGGCGAATTGTCGCCGGATTTCCGGCAGGACGAACTTGATGCCGAAGATCGCCACCGCGTGCGTCGAGAGCGACAGCAGCATGGCCATCGTCATGAAGCGTTGCATGCGATCCATGCGTCTGCCCGAACCCGTAATGAAGATGTCAATGAATCGCGCGAGTGTAGCATGGGCCCCGGTATCCAAGCGTTTGACCTATTGCTAATATGCTCCAATAAGACAACCAACAAAGGTTATGCCGTGAAGCTCGCCCGTGTCCTGCCCGCGCTGTTTGCCCTGTCCTGTCTACCGGCGCTGGCGGCCGACGATGGCGCCAAGCTGATCGCCAAGTACAACTGCCTGGGCTGTCATGCCGTTGATCACAAGATCGTCGGCCCGGCGTACAAGGACGTCGCGGCGCGCTATCGTGGCCAGAAGGGGGCCGAAGCGATGCTGATGCAGGAAGTGCGTGCCGGTACCAAGGGCAAGTGGGGCGGGCCGGTGGCCATGCCGCCGCAACAGATCAGCGACGACGACCTCAAGGTGATCGTGAAGTGGATTCTGGCGCAGAAGTAAGGCGCCGAAAACCGCGGGGCGTTCGCGAGTGTGAACGTCTTGTGGCTAGTAAATGTCTTATTGCAATGGACACTCGACTTGATTAAGCTGCCTGCCCATTTGGCGCGTCATGTCTTTGTAAGCGGCCGCGCCGCTGGGTTCTAGAATAAGCGAGTACGACGATGGCCAAACTCACAGAGAAAGACATCCTCAGCTGGAACGGTCCGGAAGAGGACTATATGAACCCGGATCACCTCGAGTTCTTCCGGGAACTGCTGCTGAAGAACAAGGCGGAACTGTTGGCCAATGCCAGCCAGACCAGCCAGAACCTGCAAGAGCAAGAGGCGACCCCCGATCCTGCCGATCGCGCGACGCTCGAGGAAGAGTACGCGCTCGAACTGCGTACCCGTGACCGTGAACGCAAGCTGTTGATGAAGATCGAATCGACGCTGCGCAAGATCGATGACGCTTCCTACGGCTATTGCGAGGACACCGGCGAGCCGATCGGCCTTGGCCGTCTGGTCGCGCGTCCGACCGCGTCGTTGTCGCTTGAGGCGCAGGAACGCCGCGAGCGGATGAAAAAGCAGTACGCCGACTAAGCATGGGCGTGCGGGCCGCCCCGCCCGCCGCCGGGGCCGATACACTCGACCCGGCGCGCGAGCTGATCGCCCGTACCGGTGCGCGTGCCACCGCTGCGCGGTTGCGCGTACTGGCAGCGTTGATCGCAGCGCAACGGCCGCTGTCGCATCTCGATGTGGTCGAGAGTCTTGATCCGGTCATTGATCGGGTCACCGTTTACCGGGTGCTCGAATGGCTGACCGACGAAGGTCTGGCGCACAAGCTCGCCGGTGACGACCGCGTCTGGCGCTTCTCGGTCGCGACGGTGCAACACCGTCACGCCCACTTCCATTGCCGCGTCTGCGGGCGCTTCTACTGCATCGAGTCGTTCCGGACCGATCTGCCGGTGGCGCTGCCGCAGGACTTCGCCGCCGAGGCGCTGGAAATCACCATCAAGGGCGTCTGCGCCGACTGTCGCGAATCGCGTTGACCGTGCCGTTGATCGGCAGTGTCGGGCGTTTCGCTATTTCGGCTGTGGCGCCCTTGTTCGGCTCTGGCGAAGGCGCTACCCTAAGCGTTCGATAAAAATACCGCGCTGCACAAGGCCAGCGTGCTGCCACGCTCAGGGATCCACCATGCATTACCAGACCGACGACGTTCGTATCCGCGAGATCAAAGAACTGCTGCCGCCCGTGGCAGTGCTGGAAAAATATCCGGTCACCGAGACCGCGTCGGCGGCGGTATTTGAATCGCGCCAGGCGATCCACAATATCCTCGAAGGCAGTGATGACCGCCTGCTGGTCATCGTCGGGCCGTGCTCGATCCACGATACCAAGGCCGCGCTTGAATACGGTCAGCAACTGCTGAAGCTGCGCGCGCAGTACAAGGGCACGCTCGAAGTGGTGATGCGGGTCTATTTCGAAAAGCCGCGTACCACCGTCGGCTGGAAAGGCCTGATCAACGACCCGTACCTGAACGGCAGCTTCAATATCAACGACGGTCTGCGCATCGCCCGCAAGCTGTTGCTTGAACTGAACGATACCGGCCTGCCGACCGCTGGCGAATTCCTCGACATGATCACGCCGCAATACATGGCCGATCTGATGAGCTGGGGCGCGATCGGCGCGCGCACGACCGAGTCGCAGGTTCACCGCGAATTGTCGAGCGGCCTGTCGTGTCCGGTTGGCTTCAAGAACGGTACCGACGGCAATATGAAGATCGCCATCGACGCGATCCGCGCCGCCGGCCAGCCGCACCATTTCTTGTCGGTGACCAAGATGGGCCACTCGGCCATCGTCGCTACCGCCGGCAACCCGGATTGCCACATCATCCTGCGCGGCGGCAAGGAACCGAACTACGACGCCAACCATGTCCGCGCCGCGATGGCCGACCTGGCCGCTGCCGGTGTACCGCAGAAGGTGATGATCGACTTCAGCCACGCCAATAGCCGCAAGGATTACCGCCGGCAGATGGAAGTGTCGAGCGACGTCGCCGCGCAGATCGGCGAAGGCAATGGCGCGATCTTCGGCGTGATGATCGAGTCGCATCTGGTCGAAGGTCGTCAGGACCCGGTCGAGGGCAAGGAACTGTGCTACGGCCAGTCGATCACCGATGGCTGCATCGGCTGGAGCGACACCGAGGCCTCGCTGGCCGAATTGTCCGAGGCGGTGCTGCGCCGTCGCGCGCTGGCCAAGCTCGGCGCCTGATCGGTTCTGCGATCCCAGTCAAAACGCCCCGCAATGCGGGGCGTTTTGCATGCTGGCTGGTGGTCAGCGGGGCCGGGCCAGCTTTTCGCGCACGAAATGTTCGACATCGGCAACGTCGATCCGGCCCGGCGCCGCCAGCTCGGACAGGTCGACGCCGAGCCGTGCCGCCAGCCGGGCGGCGTCGACCGACACCATCAGCCAGTCGACCGGGCTGGCGGCTCGATCGTTGTCTGCGACGGCCGGCGTCGCCGTGGGCGGGAACAGCCAGCCGGTCGGCGCTTCCTCGATATCCATCAAGGCGAGCAGCTCGCCGGCACGCACCGGATCGCCGGCGGCCACCGTATAGCCGTTCAGGATGCCGGCTTCGGGGGCGTGAACGTGCTGGTCACTGCCGTTGTCGAACACCAGGGTCAGTAGCCGGGCGTCGCCGGCGATCGGGGTGCCGACCGGATACTGCAGCGCGGTCACGGTGGCGACGCCGTCGAAGTCCGGCGCGCAAATCAGATGGGTAGTCGTGTCGGCAGCCATGGCGGTAAATATCTACGTGACGGGAACCGTGGGGCCTTGATCTTAACCAACAAGCGTCAAGACATTTGTCATTAATGTAGCCCGATCGGCTTTTTAATTGCAGTGCAACAATGGCCTTTCTACGATGTGGGCATATTTCTCGTTTCAGCCCAGTGGAAGAAGAGACCGATGACCCAGGAAAACATTCTGTTCGACGATATCCAGCCGGGCATGCGCTACACCCGCACGCACGTGGTCAAGCCGGGCGATCTTACCTTGTTTGCGCTGATCGCCGGCTCACGCGAGATCGGCGGCAAGCTGCAGGCACCGGCGATTGGTGCATTTTCGCTACTGTCGTCGACGGCAACCAACTTCTTTCCCGGGAACGGATCGATTCTGGCCGGCCATTCAATGCAGTCGTTCGGCTGGATTCGCGATGGCGACACCTTGTCGATCGCGCTGACGGTGCAGGAAAAGGACGCGGCGACGCGGCAGGTGATCGTCGACTGCCGCTGCGAAAACCAGGACGGCGAGGTGATCGCCTCCGGGCCGATCACGCTGATCCCGCCGACGGTGAAGCGCGAGAACCGCTTCGACGAACCACCACAACTTACATTGCGGCAGTACCACGTCTTCAGTAACCTCCGCGCCCGTGCTGCCCAGCTGCCGCCGGTGCCGACCGCCGTGGCGCATCCGACCGATGATGCCTCGCTGCGCGGGGCGCTTGAAGCGTATGAGGCCGGCCTGATCACGCCGATCCTGGTTGGCCCGGCAGCGAAAATCCGCGCGGTCGCCGATCAGGAGGGGCTGAATCTCGCCGATCTGCGCATCGTCGATACCGAGCACAGCGTCGCTTCGGCCGAAGCCGCCGTCGCGTTGTGCCGCAGCGGCGAGGCGCAGGCACTGATGAAGGGCAAGCTGCATACCGACGAACTGATGCGCGCGGTGATGGCCAAGGAAGGCCTGCGCGCCGGCAAGCGCGTGTCGCACGTTTACGTGATGGATGTACCGGCGTACGGCCGGCCGCTGCTGGTCAGCGACGTGGCGATCAATATTGCGCCGGATCTGGGCGCCAAGGTCGACATCACCCAGAACGCGATCAATCTGGCGCACGTGCTCGGCATTGCGCGCCCCAAGGTCGCGCTGCTGTCGGCGGTCGAGACCGTTTACGACAAGATGCCATCGACGCTGGATGCGGCGCTGCTGTGCAAGATGGCCGATCGCGGCCAGATCACCGGTGCGGTGCTCGACGGGCCGCTGGCGTTCGACAACGCCGTCTCGAAGGCGGCAGCGCAGGCCAAGGGCATCGAGTCGCCGGTAGCCGGCGAGGCCGACGTGCTGATCGTGCCCGATATCGAGGCCGGCAATATGCTGGCCAAGTTGATGATTTATTTCGCCGGGGCCGAAGCCGCCGGCATTGTGCTGGGGGCGCGCGTTCCGATCGTGCTGACCAGCCGTGCCGACGATGTGAAGTCCCGTCTTGCCTCTGCCGCCGTGATGGCGCTGGTGGCGCATGCCAAAGGAAGCCATTAAATGAACGATCTTCTCCTCGTCATCAATGCCGGTTCGTCGAGCATCAAGTTCTCGCTGTTCGACAACACCCCGGCCGATCCGGCGCTGCTCTACAAGGGGCAGATGGAAGGCATCTATGTCACGCCGCACTTCACCGCCAAGGACGCGTCCGACAAGAAGTTGGTCGACGAGGATCTGCCGGCCGCGCTGCCCAAGAGCCACGATACCTCGCTGCGCCACATCCTCAAGTGGCTCGAGACCGTTACCGCCGGCCGCAAGATCGGCGTCGTCGGTCATCGCGTCGTCCACGGTGGCACGCGTTTTTCCAAGCCCGAGCTGGTGACGCCGGAAGTGATCAGCGAACTTGAAAAGCTGATCCCGCTGGCACCGCTGCACGAGCCGCACAACATCACGCCGATCAAGATCATGGGCGAGCTGCTGCCGGGCGTGCCGCAAGTCGTCTGCTTCGATACCGCCTTCCACTCCGGCCAGCCCGAACTGAACCAGCTGTACGCGCTGCCGTACGAGCTGTCGCTCAAGGAAGGCATCCGCCGTTACGGTTTCCACGGCCTGTCGTACGAGTACATCGCCAGCGTGCTGCCGCAGATCGACACCAAGGCTGCCGAAGGCCGCACCGTGGTCGCCCACCTCGGCAACGGTTCGTCGATGGCGGCGCTGCTGGCGTGCAAGGGCATCGCATCGACGATGGGCTTCACCGCACTCGAAGGCCTGCCGATGGGCACCCGCACCGGCTCGATCGATGCCGGCGTCGTGCTGCACCTGATTAACCATCTGAAGATGGATGCGCAGCAGATCGAAGACCTGCTGTACAAGCAATCGGGTCTCTTGGGCCTGTCGGGCATTTCCAGCGATATGCGTGATCTGGAAGACAGCGGCAGCGTGCGCGCCAAGCTGGCGATCGATTATTTCGTCAGCAAGGTCGTGCGCGAGGCGGCATCGCTGGCCGCCGCGCTGGAAGGCTTCGACGCGCTGGTGTTCACCGCCGGCATCGGTGAAAACGGCGCCGACGTGCGTCTCGACGTCTGCCGCCAGCTGCGCTGGCTCGGCATCGAGATCGACGAGGCCGCCAACAAGATCCGTTCGGGCGAACCGCGGCGGATCTCGACGGCCGATAGCAAGATCGCCGTCTACGTGATCCCGACCAATGAAGAGCTGGTGATCGCGCGCGCATCGCGCACCTGCATCGCCGGCTGATCGGCCTGTAATGCCCGGGCCGGCGATGCGTTCGCCGGCCTTTTTGCGTTCACGGGTTTCATCGTGATTACATCATTGCCCGGCACACTGACCGCAGCCTGGTCGCATCCCTGCGGACTGTTGCGGCAACACCCCTTAAACTGGGAACAAACCCAGGTCTTACCGGTCTGGTGAAACCCGCATCCGCGGTGCCGTTACAACAACAAGGAGAGACCATGGACAACGAAATTGTCATCGATAGCGCGCCGGAAGCGCGCCGGCTGCCCGCCGGCGACGGCTGGCGCTGGATCGTCGAGGCGGCACGGCTGTTTCGTACCCACTGGCTGCAGTGGCTGCTGATCTCGCTGGTTTTTCTCGTCATCGTCATGGGTCTTTCCTTGCTGCCCTTCATCAACGTGATTTCGACCGTGCTGACGCCGGTATTGCTGGGCGGCGTGATGTGGTCGGCGCAGGGCGCGAGTCAGGGGCGTCCGCCCGAGATCGGCGATCTGTTCGCCGGCTTCCGTCAGCGCCCGCGCGAGCTGTTCCGCGTCGGCCTGTATTACCTGATCGGCGTGATGGTCGTCGCGCTGCTGCTGGTGGCGCTGCTCTATCTGTTCGGCCTGACCGAGACGTTCGAGGCGTGGCGCAACGCCGAGACGATGGCCGATCGCCCCGAAATCGGTAGCAGCGGCGTGCTCGTCGTCGTCCTGGGCCTGATCGGCATGCTCGTCGTCTACAGCAGCTATTTCTTCGCGCCGGCGCTGGTGATGCTGCACGGCGTGTCGGCCAGCGAGGCGATGAAGCTGTCGCTGGTTGGGTTCTGGCGCAACTGGCTGCCGGTGGTGCTGGCATCGGCGATTCTGAGCCTGCTGACAATCATCGCGATGATTCCGATGATGCTCGGCCTGATTCCGCTGATTCCGATCGTGCTGCTGACCAATTACACCGCCTACGCCGACGTCTTTGAAACGCGTTGATTGCTTGCTGGAGCAGGGAATGAAGGAAAGTCCGTTCAAGGGGAAGCGCGGCATGTCGCGTGTGGTCAATGCGCTCGGCTACTCGCTCGACGGCCTCGGCGCAGGCTGGCGCAACGAGGCGGCGTTTCGCCAGGTCTCGATGCTGGCCGTCGCCGGCATCGTCGCGGCCTTCGTGTTGCCGCTGCCGGCGTGGGCACGCGCCGTGGTCGTCGGCAGCCATGTGCTGACGGTGATCGTCGAGCTGCTCAACTCGGCGATCGAGGCGGCGGTCGACCACACCTCGCTCGAAAAACATCATCTCGCCAAGCGCGCCAAAGACCTCGGTAGCGCGGCGCAGCTCGTCTGTCTGGGCAATCTGGCGCTGATGTGGGCGCTGGCCCTGTTTGGACGCTGATGTATTCCTGACGTCATTGGAAATGGATACACTGCGTGGCTTTGGGCTGACCGGAGCGCGCCGTGTATTCGAGCACCTTCATTTTTGAAAAAAAGCAGTACGACGCCGAGTTCGAACGGCTTGACCCGCTGATCGCTGCCGCTGCGCGCAACCATCCGGACTTTGCTGGTGAGGAATACTGGGAAAATCCGCAGAATGGCCGGCGCTGTGTCGTCTACTACTGGCATGCACTTGGCGGCCTGCAGGCGCTGATGCGCGATCCGCATCACATCGAAGCCAAGCGCCAGTACCAGCGCTGGTACAAGGGCTTCCAGATCGTCATTGCCGAGGTCGTGCGTGCCTATGGCGACGGCCACTTCGCCGACCACCCGGCGGCCATGCTCAACGCGGCTGTGCCGGTCTGAGTCAGCGATCGAGCTTGCGCAGGTCCTGCTCGATATCCTGCAGCAGGATGTTCAGCGCCGTGTCGGAAATCAGTACCTCGGTCAGGCACAGCAGCAAGGAGAGCACCATCAGTGCCAGGCTGACGATGAACATGAATTGCGCCGGCCCGGTGTTGCCGAAGAACACCAGTATCATTGATACGATGCACGACAGCAGGCTGACGACGCCAAAGGCCTGCATGCCGCGAATCAGCGCGACGCGGCGGCGGAAGTTGCCGATCTGGCGCAGATTGTTGACGTGCGGACTGCGCCGGTGGGTGTCGTAGAGCTGGCGGATGATCGTCGACAACGCGAGAAAACGGTTGGTATACGCGAGCATCAGCAGCGAAATCGCCGGAAACAACAGCGACGGCGTCGCCAGACTCAGTTCGTTCATTATTACTTCTTGAAGTCCTTGATCACGTGCTGCTGACGGCGACTGACCGCCAACCGCTCGGGCAGGTCCTTGAGCACCGCGACCCAGTGGGTTTCGCCGCCGTTCGACGCGGCGCGCTCGAAACCGGCGAGGGCATCGGTCGCGATCAGGCAGTTGCGGTGGATGCGGACGAACTGGCTGCCGAACTCTTCTTCGAGCCGGGTCAGCGAATCCTCGAGCAGATATTCGCGTTCGCGCGTCTTGAGCGTGATGTATTTCTGCTCGGCCTTCAGGTAACGCGCTTCGGATACCGGAATCAGGTGCAGGCGGCCGCGCTCGGTGACGCTGAAATGGCTGCGGGCATGCGACGACGGCGCCGCTTCGCTGCGCGCCTGCCGTGCCTGGGCGACGCGTTTCAGCGCTTCGATCAGTCGCTCGCGACGGATCGGCTTGAGCAGGTAATCGATCGCGCGGACTTCGAAGGCGGCAACGCCGTACTCCTCGAAGGCCGTGGCGAAGATCACCGCCGGCGGATGCTCTTGCGACTGCAGCTCGCGGGCGAGCTCGATCCCGCTCATTTGTGGCATCTGGATGTCGATGATCGCGGCGTCGGCGTCGGCGTCGGCCAACTGGCTCAGCGCCGACATGCCATTGGTTGCGGTGCCGACGATCTCGTGCGGGCACTCGTCTGCACAGTCGACCAGTACGTCCTGCAGGCGGCGTAAGGCCGGCAGTTCGTCATCGACGAGAAAAAGGCGCAGCGGCGTCGTCATGCAAAATCTCCCGGTAGGGCAGCAAGATGTGTACTTGATAATAGTCGCTGCCGGCTTCTGTCGTCAGGCTGGCTTCGGTGTCGAAGTGCAGCAGCAATCGTTCACGGATGTTTTCCAGCGCCATGCCGTTGCCTTCGCGCACCCGTACCGTGTTCGCCGGCAAGGCGTTGCGGACGAACAGATGCACCCGGTCGCGGGCTTGGCTGATGCGGATCTGGATCGGTGGCGGCTCGAGCAGGGGCTCGACGCCATAATAGATGGCGTTTTCCAGCAGCGGCTGTAAAACCAGCGGCGGTACCGCGGCGTTTTCGGGCATGTCGTCGATCTGCCAGTCGACCTTCAGCCGGTCGCCGAGGCGGATCATCTCGATGTTCAGGTAGCGCTCGGCCACCTCGACTTCACTGACCAGCCGCGCCAGCTTGCGGTTGTCCTTCATCACCACGCGGAACAGGTCGGCGATGTCCTGCAGTGCTTCCTCGGCCTTGGCCGGTTCGTAGCGGATCAGCGACAGTACGGCATTGAGGCTGTTGAAGAAGAAGTGGGGCCGGATGCGTGCCTGCAATGCCGACAGCCTGGCTTCGGCCAGCCGTGGCACCAGCGCGCGGTGGCGCATTTGCAACAGCCACAGAAAACCCAGCGTCGACAGCAGGATCATCAGCTCGGGCGCGAACTGGGCATTCGGATTCGCCTGGATCGGCATCAGCAGCGCCCGGCCGATCCAGCCGCAGCCGACGGTGACGGTGCAGACGATGAACACGCCGAAGCGGTACGGCAGCCGCGCCAGTGTCGGCGCCAGCCCGGCCAGGATCGCCAGCGACGGCAGCAGCACCAGCTCGACCCAGATCGCCGAGCCGGCGACGCGCGGCGCCCAGTGTGCCCAGCGCGGCAGGTCGGCCAGCGTGTGCAGCAGCAGTAGCAGGTGCGAGTAGACGAGGGCGTGCAGCATCACGCTCGGCGAGCGGAAATCGGGCAACTCGTCGATGACGGTCTGGGCGCTCACAAGGACTTGGTACGGGTTCGAAAGCATCAACTATAACGAAACCCGCCGTTCGTCGGTTTTTTGCCTGCCTTGCGGTCGATCCTTACCGCCTGTCGGTCTTTCGCCCCCGCCCCGGAAACGCCATGTCCATTGCCCTGATCCACAGCCGAGCCCTGCTCGGTCTCGCCGCGCAGCCGGTCACCGTCGAAGTGCATCTCGCCAATGGCTTGCCGGCCTGCACGCTGGTGGGGCTGCCCGATGTAGAGGTTCGCGAAGCGCGCGAACGTGTCCGCGCGGCGCTGAGCGTCGCTGGTTTCGAATTCCCGGCGCGACGGATCACGGTGAATCTGGCGCCGGCCGATGTGCCGAAGTCGTCGGGCCAGTTCGATCTGCCGATGGCGATCGGCCTGCTTGCGGCCAGTGGCCAGATCCCGGCCGATCAGCTCGACCAGTACGAATTTGCCGGCGAGCTCGGTCTGGCCGGCGATTTGCGGCCGGTACGCGGTGCGCTGGCGCTGGCGCGGGCGGCGACGCAGTCCGGGCGGACGCTGATCGTGCCGGCCGCGTGCGCGGCCGAGGCGGCCTTGTACCCCGGCGCGATGGTGCTGGCGGCCGAACACCTGCTGCAGGTGTGCCGGCATTTTGCCGCCGGTGAAGCGTTGCCGCGTGCCGAGGCGGCGCCGATCACCGCCGTCGAGACGCATCCCGATCTGGCCGACGTGCGCGGCCAGCTGCAGGCGCGGCGGGCGCTGGAGATCGCCGCGGCGGGCCGGCATTCGCTGTTGCTGATCGGCCCGCCCGGTACTGGCAAGTCGATGCTGGCGCAGCGGCTGCCCGGGCTGTTGCCGGCGCTGGCCGCCGACGAGGCGATCGATGTCGCCAGCGTGCAGTCCTTGTCGCGCGCCGGCTTCGATGTTCGGCGTTTCGGCCAGCGTCCGTTTCGCCACCCGCATCACACGGCCAGCGCCGTTGCTCTGGTCGGTGGCGGCAGCGTGCCGCAGCCCGGCGAGATTTCGCTGGCGCACCACGGCGTGCTGTTCATGGACGAACTGCCCGAATTCGACCGCAAGGTGCTTGAAGTATTGCGGGAGCCGCTCGAGACCGGCGAGGTGCATATCGCCCGCGCCGCGCACTCGGCGTGTTTTCCGGCGCGTTTTCAACTGGTCGCGGCGATGAACCCGTGTCCTTGCGGCTATCTGGGGCATCCGCAGAAAGCGTGCCGTTGCACGCCCGAGCAGGTGGCGCGCTATCGTGGCCGCTTGTCCGGACCCTTGCTGGACCGGATCGATCTGATCGTCGAAGTACCGGCCTTGCCGGACACGGCATTGTTGTCGGCGCCGGATGGCGAGGCGAGTGCGGTGGTGCGCGATCGCACCGAGCGGGCCGGTCGGCGTTCGGTCGCGCGGCAGGGCAAGCCGAATGCGGCACTGGCGGGCAAGGACATCGACGCGTATTGCGCGGTGGATGCGGCCGGACAGGCGATGCTGCAAGCGGCGCTGACGCGTCTGCACCTGTCGGCACGGGCGTTTCATCGGGTGTTGCGGGTGGCGCGGACGATTGCCGATCTGGCCGGTGCCGAGGCGATTGCCGCGGCCCATATCGCCGAGGCGGTGCAGTACCGGCGCGGTTTGGGCTAGCCGTTCAGCGGCAATGACTGGCTGACAAGGTCGAGCCGTTGCCGCCACGATGCGGCCAGATGCGGCGGGACATGGCGGTCGATCGATTCGGCGAACAAGGCGTTGACGGTCCGCCACTCGCATTTGCTGACCGGGTGGTCGTCGATGGCTGGAAAGTGCGGCAGTGCCGGCGGCAGGCGGTAGCTTTCGCCGTCGAGCACCGCATGCCAGAACGCCAGCAGCGTACGGCGCAGGGTGTCGAATTCGGGCATGCGCGCATTGATCACGGCAAACCACGGGTGCCGTTTCAATGTGTCGACGAAGTCGTCGATGACGGCCTGCAGCCGGGCGTGGCCGATGGCCCTGGCAAGAGCTTGCAACTCGGACTCCTTGGGGTTTGACGGTAGACAGATCCTAGCCAGCAGAGGTTGCGGTATTACTACCGGCGGCGCCATGATCCAGCTCACTTTGGCGCGTATTTCGCCATGGAACGGAGACTGGGCGCGTCCCGTACTCGAAGGGCATTTCCGGCAGGTGTGTCCCGCCGCAACGCTGTCGGCCAGATACGCGAAGCGTCCCGATGGACAGCCTGCCGCCGCAGCCCCAAGGCAAGCGAGTGCAGCGGCTCAGCCATGCCTAGCGGCTGCCGAAGCGTGCCCGATAGTCCTGCGGGCCGATGCCGCGATGTCGCAACAGCACCCGTCGCAAGGTCTGGGCGTCGCCAAGCCCGGCATCGACCGCGACCCGTTTCAGCGGCAGCGCGGTCTCGGTCAGCAGGCGGCAGGCGGCGTCGAGCCGCAGCGCCTCGACCGCCGCCGCGGGTGTTTGTCCGGTGGCGGCGACGAAATGGCGGGCAAAGCTGCGCGGACTCATATTCATCCGCGTGGCGAGCGCATCGATGCGCAGGTCGGCGTCGGGGTGGGCGGCGATCCAGGCGATCAGCCCGGCAAAGCCCGCATCCCGGCTTTGCGCAGCCAGCGCGGCGCTGAACTGCGACTGGCCACCCGGGCGCTTGAGGAAGACGACCATCTGCTTGGCGATGCGCATCGCCACCGCGTGGCCGAGGTCGGCTTCGACCAGCGCCAGTGCCAGATCGATGCCGGCCGAAATACCGGCCGAGGTCCAGATCTTGCCGTCGTTGATGTAGAGCGCATCGGTATCGACGACGATGCGCGGGTCGATCTCGCTCAGCCGCGCTGCATACTGCCAGTGCGTTGTCGCACGGTGGCCGGCCAGCATGCCGGCGGCGGCGAGCAGCAGCGCGCCGGTGCAGACGCTGGCGAGGCGGCGCGCCCGCGGCGCCCAGTCCGGCAGTGCGCCGACGACGGCGACGTCGTAGGGCTGGCCGCCCGGGACGATCAGCGTATCGATGTCATCGCGGTCGAGCGACGCCAGCGGCACCGTGGTGAACTCGGCGCCGGCCGAGCTGCGGATCGGCCCGCCGCTCACCGACGCGAGCGTCGTCCGGTACGGCGCCGGCAAGGCGAAGCCGTTGCGCACCGGCTGCGAGAACACCTCGAGCGGCCCGGCAACGTCGAGCACGTTGACGTCGGGGTAGAGCAGGAAGACGACGTGGCGGGGCATGCGAAATCCTCAGGCCGCAGCGGCGACCGGGCGGGAGGCAAAGCGCCAGTACAGCGTTGCCAGTACCGGCACGAGCAAGAGTGGCAGCACCGCGGCGTTCAGTGAGCTCCAGCCGTAGCGCTGCAGCCACGGCGCGGCGATGAAGGAGCCGAGTGCGGCGGCGCAGCTGCTGGCGAAGGCGCTGCTGCCCTGGGTTTTGGCGCGTTCGCTCGGCCGGTACGATTGCGCCAGCAAGGTGGTGCCGGCGACATACATGAAGTTCCAGCCGACGCCGAGCAGCATCAGCGCGACATAGAACACCGGCAGCGACGTCGAACTCTGGCCGAGCAGCGCGCAGCTGGCGATCATCGCGGCACCGGTCAGCGACACCGGCATCACGCCGAAGCGGCTGATCAGCCGGCCGGAGATGAAGGCCGGCGCGAACATCCCGAGCATATGCCACTGGATGACCCCGGCGCCGTCGGCCACCCCATAGCCGCAGGCCAGCATGGCCAGCGGCGTTGCCGTCATCACGCCGATCATCACCGCGTTGGCGATCAGGTTATTGGCGATCGCGGCAAAGAACACCGGTTGGGCGACGATGGTGGATAACGGCCGTGCCGGCCCGCTGACATTGGCGGCGCTGCTCGGTGGCGGATCGCGGTAGATCAGCCCGATCAGCGCCAGCGACACCAGTCCAAGCAGCGCGGCGAGCAGATAGGCACCGGCAAACGGCACCGCCACAAACCAGTCCTGTGCGTTTTTTGCCAGTAGCGGCCCGAGCAAGGCCGCGAGCACGCCGCCGGTCATCACCGTCGAAATGGCCCGCGCCTTGGCATCGCCGCTGACCTCGTCGGCCGCGGCAAGCGAGTAGTACTGCGCGAACGCCTGGAATACGCCGATACACGCGGTGCCGACGCAGAACAGCGCGAAATCGTGCTGGAACATCGCCAATGCCGAGGTCAGCCCACCAAGCGCACCGACCGCCGAGCCAATGGCAAAGCCCCACCGCCTGCCGATGCGCTTCAGTAGCGATGCGGCGACCAGCGTCGTCAGCGCGGCGGTGATGATGATGATGGTGAACGGCAAGGTGGCTAGTCGTTTGTCACTGGCAAGTGTGAAGCCGGCCAGCCCGGTCAGCGTCAGGTCGATCGAAATCGCGGCGATATACAAGCCCTGGCAGATTGCCAGGGTACGGACGTTGTGGCGGGAAGCCGGCTCGGACATGGTGGTGCTCCTGTGGATGGCGATGACCCAGTGTGGCACCGGTGCATTTGGCTTAAATGCCAAGTTTGCATCAAATTCTGCCAGAGACTTATGCACATTGCATCGTGCGTGTTCTTGCATTTGCCACTAAATTCTTTCGTTTGTCTTTCTTTTGTTGACTGAAAAAATAAGCATTGCCGATAATCGTCCGCTTCATCCCGTATCGCGATCACTCCCCATGGATCATCTCTCCAGCCTGCTGGCGTCGTTCGCCGCTGCGTTCAACCAGGACCAGCGTTTGCTGTCGCTGCACTTCGCCGAGGGACGGGGCCCGGTGCCGGAAACGCTGCTGCCGCATGTGCTCGACGGCGAGGCTGAACTCAGCAAGCCCTATCTGTACACGCTGGAGTGCCTGTCGGCTGACGCCGGGCTGGAACTGAAATCGCTGCTCGGGCTGGCGCTGGAGGTCGACATCCACACTGCCGACGGCAGTGATCAGGTGCTGACCGGGGTGGTCACCCAGGTGAAGTCCTTGGGCTCGGATGGCGGCTTTGCCCGTTATGCACTGACGATCGAACCGCCGCTGGCGCTGCTGCGCCATCGCAAGACCAGCCGGGTGTTCCAGGACCTGAGCGTACCGGACATCGTCAAGACCATCGTCGCCGAGCATCAGGCGAACAACCCGCTGCTGGCGGCGAGCTTTGCCTTGCAGTTCGATCTGGCGAAAACCTATCCGGTCCGATCGTATTGTCTGCAGTATCGCGAATCGGACTTGGACGTGATCAGCCGATTATTGGCTGAAGAGGGAATTGCCTACCGCTTCGGTTTTGCCGGCGGTGAAACCCCGGTGACGACGCTCATTGCGTTTGACGATCCGTACCAGCTCGACGCGGCAGCCCAGGCCAAGGTGCGTTTCCACCGCGCCGATGCGACCGAGACCGATGACACCATCACCGGCTGGGATTCGAAACGCCAGCTCGGCAGCAGCAAGGTTGCGCTGGCCAGCTTCGACTACAAGCCGGTCAGCACGCTGAGTGCCGATGACGAGAGTGCGATCGACCACGGCGACGGCGGCCGTCAGGCCAGCCAGAGCCTCGAGCACTACGATCCGCAGACGCTGTACTACGGCAGCGACGGCGAAGACCTCGGTCGCTACGCAACGCTGCGGCAGCAGGCCAACGACCGGGCCAGCAAACAGTTCAGCGGTGAAGGCACGGTACGGCAGTTCAACGTCGGCGAGTGGTTCCAGCTCGACAACCACCCGGCGCACGACTTCGATGCCGCCGAAGACCGGCAATTTACGATTACCCGCCAACGGGTCCAGGCCCGCAACAACCTGCCCGGCGATCTGGTCAGTCAGCTCTCCAAGACCGTGCTCGGAAGCGCTGCGGAAAAGAACAGCGACGCCCCGTTCCGCACCGACTTCGACGCCCAGCGTCGTGGTATCCCGCTGACGCCGGACTATACCCCGCACTGCAAACCGACCAGCCGTGGGGTGCAGACCGCAACGGTGGTCGGGCCGGTGCAAGGCGGCGCCGCCGATTCAAACCAAGCCGAGGTCCACACCGATGAACTCGGCCGCATCAAGGTGCAGTTTCACTGGCAACGCCAAGCCGAACATCCGGAGTACGGCGCCAATCTCGACGACAAGTCATCATGCTGGCTGCGCGTCGCCATGCCCTCGGCCGGTGCCGGCTGGGGCCACCAGTTCATCCCCCGCGTCGGTCAGGAAGTACTGGTCGACTTCCTCGAAGGCGACATCGACCGGCCGCTGGTGACCGGCGTCGTCTACAACGGCAGCCACCCGGTGCCGGCCTTCAGCGGCGCAGGATCACTCCCGGCCAACAAGACCCTCTCCGGCATCAAGACCAAGGAACACGGTGGTGGTCAGTACGGCGAACTGCTGTTCGACGACACCCAGGGCGAAGTGCGCACCAAGCTCAGTTCCGAGCACGGCAAGACCCAGTTGAACCAGGGCTTTTTGATCCAGCCGCGATCCGACGGCAAGGGCACACCGCGAGGCGAAGGCTTCGAACTCAGAACCGACCAGCACGGCGCGCTCCGCGCGGCGAACGGCCTGCTGATCACAGCTGAGGCCGCCAACGGCGCCGGCGGCAACCAGCTCGATCGCAGCCAAGCACAATCCCAGCTCGACGCCGCCTTCGAACTCGCCAGCAGCCTCGGCGACGTCGCCACCCACCAACTGGCCGACACCATCGAAACCGGCCCGGAAACGATCAAGGACAATGCCAAGGCCGCCAAATCCCAGCAGGGCCACCTGCACCACCTGAAGGAAGCCCTCAAAAGCTGGGCCAACGGCACCAATACCTCGAAGGACGCCAAAAGCGATCAAGCCGGAAAACAGCCCCTGATCGTCGTCAGCGCCCCGGCCGGCCTTGCCCAGACCACGCCAAACAGCCAGGCCATTACCGCCGGCAGCAACCTCGACCTGATCGCCCAACGCGACACCCAGCAGACCTCGGGCAGGCGCTGGATTCATAACGTCGGCGAACACATCAGCCTGTTCGTCGCCGGGGTCAAAGACCGGATCGCCCTGAAGCTGATTGCCGCCAAGGGCAAGGTGCAGGTTCAGGCGCAGAGCGACAGCATCGAGATCAATGCGGCCAAGGACATCCAGCAGACCGCGAACAAGAATATCCACGTCGTCGCTGGCGAAGAGATCCTGCTGACGGCAGGCGGCGGCTACATCCGGCTCAAGGGTGGGAACATCGAGATTCATTGCCCGGGCAAGGTGGATGTGAAAGGCGCTGATCATAGTTTTAGTGGGCCGGCAAAGAAGGAAATCTCAATGCCTCGCTATCCGTTGGTTTCGAGCAAAGATAAATACAGCCAACGGCTGAATGTGCTTGGATTGATTGGGTTGAATGAGGATGTAGAGAAGGCATATGTACAAATGCCCTATGAAGCTTTTGATGAGCGAGGAAAATTTATTGCTTCCGGCAAGACCGATGAAGTTGGAAACACCGATCATATATATACAGCATCAGAGGGTAAAATAAAGATAGCTTTGGGTGAAGGGGAGTGGCGAGTATTTAAGGACATAAAACACAATTGATGAGCAGATAAAAATGAACGAAAACTATGCTAATGCAGGTGCTCAAGTTGATCGTGAGGAGCTTGCTATTCTTGACGAAGAGTACGGTAACGATGGGCAGCAGAATCCCACAGGCGCAACTTCTTCTGAAGCTGAGAGTGATCAGGTAATTGAACTCGAAGAGAATGAGAGTTTAAGTGAAGAGCCAGAAAGTTTATTGAAAATTGGTATTTGCGATTTTTCTGGAAGCCCCATTGCTGGGTTGGAATGTAAAGTTATTGTTGGTGGAAAAGTAATGTCGGCAACCTCCGGGCCGCTTGGTGAGTTGCCGGAGCAAAAGTTCGATAGTGGTGAAGAAATAAAGATTTACGTTAAAAAATTTGATGGAAATTTTAAATTGATTCATGAAGACGTTTGTGAATCAGGTGTTGAGTACTTAACGTTAGTAAGTCCAAAGGTTGTGTATGAACTAAAAACTGAAAAACATCAGGGAGAGCCAGGTGGCGCGGGTGAAAAAATTCCAAAGCCCGCCAAGAAAAAGCCAGCGCCTTCTGAAGCTCCTAAGAAGCCAGACTCTGTTTCTAATTCAGCAAATACCAAGCCAGTACCGAAAGTTGCGGGAGCGCCAAGCAGCAAGCCGGTGCCACCTGTGCTAGGACGAGACAAGAACGGGGCCCCACATGCAGTAATTACTGAAAAAAATGAGGACTGGTGGGGACGATGGCGAATGGCCATGCTTAATTGGTGGAGTGGAGAAGATTTTCAGAAAGAAAAATCAAGTAGCACTTCGGTCACAAATAGAGCAATTCCATCACAAGGCGTTAAGCCTAGCAAAAAGCAGGACTTGGAGCTGCTGAATACTTTGATAGCTATTGCTGAAGAGCAGACGGCATGGTTTGTAAAGGACAGTACGTTAGATACTTTGGCAAAAATGGCCAAGAAGAAGTTCGAGGTGATTAATAAAAGTTCTTCAAAGTCTGAAGGATGGTGTGCCAAGTATGTCAAGCTTGCCTTGATGCGGTCAGGGGTAGTCAGAAACGGAGCTCTAACATTCGAGTCAGGGTCGCAAGGGGCAAAGCAGTTAATGGAGGCTGGTTTCCAAGATGTAACAAAGGATGTGCCAGATCCTCGTTGGGCTGCTCCAGGTGATGTTATCGTATATAGGTGGAATTCTGCCGCTTACGAGAAAAGAAAGAAAATGTCAAGATGGGGTGGGAGTAAAGCTAAGCCAAATAATGCACTATTTAATCATGGACATATAGAAATTAGGACGTATGACGGTTACATAAGTGATTTTAAGGGCAATTCCGGCGGATACTGTATTTATTCTCACGGCAAGTATGAGCTTGTTGGAATTTATAGAAGTCCAGCACATGACCCTTTGCCTGCAGTGAGAATGCTTGCATTTCTACAAACGATTACAGATTTTGAGTGTGAGGGTATTCCTGAGGAAAAGAAGTACTTCGCATTAAATACACCCATAGATGGGAGTAGATTCTTTCTTTCATATGCGAAGCATCCATGGGAAGGCTCTAAAGAAATTCCTCGAGGGAAGACAACTGATGCTGCTGGAGCATTTCAAATAAAGTTGGCATCATGGAATGACATGCTTGAGAGGATGGATGAAACTAACAGAACATTTAGTCCACTTATGCAAAAGAGAGCCGCAATTGCGCTGACGGAGCAAAGTTGGAGAAAGAACGCGTTGACTGATATTCGAAAGGGAGATGTTGATGCAGCTGTCAGCAAGCTACGTGGTGAGTGGACAAGTCTCCCTGGAGCTGGCGAAAATAGGCATGGGCTGACTCTTTCTAGATTCAAGGAATTGTATCAAATACATTTCGATAAATTAGTGGTTGGTAACTAGTATGCGTTTATTTATCGTAAGCAAGCGTGTTGTATTGTTGATAGCCGTTTTCACGATGCAAATGGCTGCTGCTGATAGTTATAGTGAGAAATCGAGAAAGGAAATCTCTGATGTGGTTTCTGCTATTTATGCTATCGATACCGAAACTTTGATGTACGGAAATTTTTCTGGCGTATTTGATGAGAGGCGATATTGTGCCATTATGGAGAAATATTTTTTCTTTCCAAAGAAAATTACGCAGTCGGTGATGTCGAATAGAAAAACAGAAGTGAGAGATGTTTTTGGAAACGTTGTCGGGTCTGCGCCAAAAGAAAAGAAATGTGACTGGGTGGCAAGGTATGCGATGGATTTTACGCATCGATCTTCATCTGATTTTGATCAAGAGTCGGTAAAAAAATATCCAAAGCCAATAATTGAAAGTATGAGTTTTGAGTCGAATGAATTTGTTAGGGTTGGTGTTGTGAATGCATTGGATTTTTCAAAAAATCCGAAGTTCAATTTCACTGAACTAAGGATGAAGTATTCTGATGCTGCTTGGAAGGTGTGCGAGATTAAATACATATTCAAGCCGATAAGAGGAAAGGGAGGTTCTTATCCGCGTTTTGAATTAAAGAAGCCATATGACGGGCCGGATAAATATGATCCGCTAGGTGATTATGTTGTTGCAGGTGCATGTTAATTGCATTTTTGAACCTAATCAATTATTTGATTGCGACAATTAACCTATGAATGGTATGTGGCGAAAATACTCGCCACATATACAAATTAACTAGGCAGCTTAGTCATCGAGTCCCTCAACCCCGTCCTCACCCCTTCCTCCACGACAGGGTGATAGAACGGCATCTCCAGCATCTGCTCGACCGTCAGCCCCATCTGCACCGCCCATCCCAGCGTATGGGCGATGTTTTCGGCGCGTGGGCCGATCCATTCGGCGCCCAGGAAGGCTCCGGTCGCCTTGTCGGCATAGACGTGCATCAGCCCGCGGTTCTTCAGCATCACGCGACTGCGGCCCTGATTTTCGAAGCTGACTTGGCCGGTGACGAAGCTGCCCGGTTCGAGGTCGGCAAAGCGGGCGCCGACCATGGCGATTTGCGGGTCGCTGAACACAACACCGATCGGTGCGCGGCGCAGGCCGGGTTTGACGTCGGGGTAACTGGCGGCGTTGCTGCCGGCGGTTTTGCCTTCGTCCGCGGCTTCGTGCAGCAGCGGCAGGATGTTGTTGGCATCGCCGGCGATGAAGACCGGGCTGCTGCCGCATTGCAATGTCTCACGGTCGAACAGCGGTACGCCGCGCGCGTCGAGTTCGAGGCCGGTATTTTCCAACCCGAGGCCGGCGACGTTGGGGCTGCGCCCGGTGGCGGCGAGCACGTAGTCGAAACGTTCGGTGACGGTTTCGCCGGTGAGGCTCACGTAACGGATCACCGCTTCGTCGCCGTCGCGCGCCATCGATTCGATTTTTGCGTCCGGGTCGAGGTAGAACTCGTTCTGGAAAGTGGTGCGGGCGTAGTCGCGGATTGCCGGATCGCTGAGCGGGCCGACGCCGCCACGCGCGCCGAAAACACGGACTTCGACGCCAAGGCGGGACAACGCCTGGCCGAGTTCGAGACCGATGACGCCGGGGCCGAATACGGCGACGCGGCGCGGCAGGGTTTTCCAGCTGAAGACGTCGTCATTGACGATCAGCCGGTCGCCGAAGACCTTGAACGGCTCGGGAATGCTGGGGCTGGAACCGGTGGCGATGACGACGCGTCCGGCCTTGACCGTGGTGTGGTCGTCCACCTGCAAGGTCAGGTTGTCGACAAAGCGGGCGTAGCCGCGCAGTTTGTCTTCCGCCGGGATGCCGTCGACGCTTTCGAGCACGAAGCCGACAAAGCGGTCGCGTTCGCGCCGGACCCGGTCCATGACTTCGCGGCCGTCGATGACGATGTCGCCGACGACATGCACGCCGAACGGTGCGGTGTGGCGCGCTTCGTGCGCGGCCTCGGCAGCGGCGATCAGCAGCTTGGACGGCATGCAGCCGACGCGGGCGCAGGTGGTGCCATAGGGGCCGCCTTCGATCAGCAGCGCGGTCTTGCCTGCGGCTTTGGCGGCACGGTAGGCGGCGAGGCCGGCAGTGCCGGCGCCGAGGATGGCAACGTCGATGGTGATCGTATTCATGGCGGCTTCCTTTTAACCTGCCCCATTCGGCGGCTGCGTCTGCGCATGTTGTCGCCGTCCGATGCTCGGAGTCCTCATGGACCCATGTCCATTCCGGTTTCTGTGCTCCGGGTGGGGGCAAACTGCTTTGGCTCGCTCGCCGACTGGAACAGGTTTGGTTGTTATTCGCATCAGATGGCAATCGCCCGGGCCGATGACGCTGGCGTAGCGTCATTGGGGCCGATGATTGCAACGGGCCGGTCAAGCCGGCCCATTGGTGGAATGATCGTGTCGGCGGGCGAGCGAGCCAATGCAGGTTGCGGCCGGACGGAGCGCAGGAACCGGAATGTACATTTGAGTACATGAGGATTCCGAGCACCGCCCGGCCACAAGCTGCGAAGGCGCAGCTGCCCGACGGCGCGGGCCTTACTTGACGAGGAAACGCTCGAGCTGTTCGTGGCCGCCGATCAGCTTGCCGTTGATGAACACCTGCGGGGCGGTCATCGAGCCCGAGACGGCGCCGAGTGCCTTGCCGCGGATCTTGTTGTCCAGCGGCACGTCGACGAAGTCGTAGCCGTGTTCGGTCAGCAGCGCCTTGGCCTTGGCGCAGAACGAGCAGCCGACCTTCGAGAACACCACGACCTGATCCGGCTTCTTGGCGTTCGGGTTGATGTAGTCGAGCAGGGTGTCGGCGTCCGAGACTTCAAACGGGTCGCCTTCCTTCTGCGGTTCGATGAACATCTTCTCGACCACGCCGTCCTTCACCAGCATCGAATAGCGCCAGCTGCGCTTGCCGAAGCCGAGGTCGGACTTGTCGACCAGCATGCCCATGCCCTCGGAAAATTCGCCATTGCCGTCGGGAATCATCACGATGTTCTGGGCTTCCTGATCCTTGGCCCATTCGTTCATCACGAAGGTGTCGTTGACCGAAACGCAGAGGATGGCGTCGACGCCGTTGGCCTTGAAGGCCGGGTCGAGTTCGTTGTAGCGCGGCAGGTGGGTCGACGAGCACGTCGGGGTGAACGCACCCGGCAAGGAAAACAGCGCGACGGTCTTGCCTTTGAAAAGCTCGTCGGTGGTGACGTTCTTCCATTCATTGTTTTCGCGGACACGGAAAGTGACGTTGGGGACGCGTTGACCTTCACGGTTTTGCAGCATGTCTAAACTCCTGTTATTGAGGCGGGTAGGCTGCGTCGTGCAGCGATGGACGAAGTATCCCGGCAGCGTGCCGATGCGTCTAATTTAATGATTTCAACAAATCGATTGTTGATTTCTATCAAACGAACATCGATGCGTTGAGCACCTATTGCCGAACGGCGGTCGGTGCGATCATTCGGTTTCGAACGATGGCAAGGAGTGAGTGTGCGGGTCCGATTGTTGAACTGGCTGGCGATGGTGTGTCTGCTTGTCCCGATTCTTGCGCTGGCCGGCCCGATGCCGGGCAAGCCAGCCCACGCTGCGCCGGTGGCTTCGGCGGCGTCCGCGGTGACGGCAGCCGAACTGAATGCGTCGCTCGATCAGGTCATCGGCACGCTGGAAAGCGAGCCGCAGCGGCAGGCGCTGATCAAGGAGCTGCGCGCCTTGCGGGTGTCCGCATCGGCCGTGGCCGCATCGGCGTCGTCCAGCGCGCAAGCCTCTGGCCTGCTCGGCTGGTTCAACGATCAGGTCGATCTGTTCAACAGCCAGCTCGACCAGGGCTTCCGGCCCTTGCTGCGCTGGAAGGCGCTGTTCGGCAATAGCGGCCACGAGCTGCGTCTGCGCGTTGCCGAGCAGACGCTGACGCCGTGGCGGCTGCTCGGTGGCTTTGCGCTGGCGCTATCGGTGTGGATGGGCGTCGCCCTGCTGCTGCGCTGGGGCGCAACGCTGATTGGCCGCGTGCTGAAACTGGACAGCGAGCTACCGGCGCATCCGCGCCCGCGCGAGCTGTTGCTGTTCTTCGCGCATCGCATCGTGCCGTGGGCGCTGGCGTTCGCGCTGACGCTCTATCTGGTGAAGCTGTCGCCGGGGCTGGGGGGCATCCTGGCGATGGTGCTGGCCTATGCGATCCTGGCCGGCGTGCTGCTGTCGGCGCTGTGCGTGCTGCTGTTTTCCTTGCGCGGCACCGGCCCGCGTCGCGTGGCGGCGCGAGCGCTCATCGTGCACGGCCGCCGCTGGCTGATGCTGATCGGCATGGGGGCGGCGTTTTCCGATGCGTTCGGCAATGCGGCGATCAAGATCCAGCTCGGGCCCAATCTGGCCGGCCTGCTCGCCGCGCTGACCGATCTGGCGACGATCGCGCTGATCGCGGCCTTCGCCATCACCTTCTATCGGCCGATCGGTCATCTGATCCAGAACCGGGCCTACCTCCAGCGCCATGCCAGCAAGGCGATCACCGAGGCCTTGCAGTTCGTTGCCCGGCTCTGGCATCTGCCGGTGCTGCTGCTGTGCATGCTGTCGGCGTCGAAGACGCTGCTCAGCGGCGGCCGGCAGGAAAGCACGCTCAATAGCGCGGCGCTGAGCATCCTGTTGATGATCGCCGCCTTCCTGCTCTCGACCTTGCTGCAGCGCTACTACCTGCGCACGCGCGCACGCCGGGTGCGGCGGCGCTCGCCCTATCTGAGCCGGCTGCTCGAATTCGGTCAGAACCTGAGCCTGCTGCTGCTGTGGCTGGTGTTCGCCGATCTGTTCGTCCGGGTCTGGGGGGTTTCCTTGCTTGACCTCGGTACGCTGAAAATCCGCGGCCGCACGATCGACGACATGCTCGGCGGGATCGCGACGACGGTGCTGATCGCCTGGCTCTTGTGGATCCTGCTCGATACGCTGATCGACGAGAGCATGAACGGCGGCAGCAACCGCAAGGGCAAATCGGCGAGTACCCGCGCGCGCACCATCCTGCCGCTGTTTCGCAATGCCATCCTCGGCACCATCCTGGTCGTCGCGACCATCCTGTCGCTGGCCAACCTCGGCATCGACGTGACGCCACTGATCGCCGGCGCCGGCGTCATCGGTCTGGCCGTCGGCTTCGGTGCACAGACCCTGGTCAAGGACTTGATCACCGGCCTGTTCATCCTGATCGAAGATTCAATCGCCGTCGGCGATTTCGTCGATGTCGGCGGCCATGCCGGCACGGTCGAAGGGTTGACGATCCGTACGGTCAAGCTGCGCGATGCCTCGGGCTCGGTGCACGCGGTGCCGTTCAGCCAGATCGCCAGCATCATCAACTACGCCCGCGAATTCGCATATGCGGTGTTCAATATCGGCGTGAGCTACAACGCCGACCTCGATCAGGTGATGCGGGTGATGCGCGAAGTCGGCGGCGAGATGCGCAGCGAGCCACGCTGGCGCCGCGAGTTGCTGGCGCCGCTCGAGGTGCAGGGGGTCGAGCGCTTCGACGCCAGCGCCGTGGTCATCCGTGCGCGCTTCAAGACCCGGCCGCTGATGCAGTGGGATGTCGCACGGGCGTTCAATCTGCGGCTGAAGAAGAAGTTCGACGAGCGCGGCATCGCCATCCCGTTCCCGCAGCTTGATGTGCATTTCGATCAGCCGCCGGCCGGGCCGGTCCCTCCCGCCGCAGCGGATTAGGGCTTGGCCCCATTCCGGTGCTGAACGGAACTATTCACAATACGATTTTCAGCGTCGAGCGCCGACCGTCATGCCCCAAGAGCTGCTGTTTCTGCTGCCGCTGGCCTTTATCGCCGGCATGATCGACGCCGCTGTCGGCGGTGGCGGGCTGATTCTCGTGCCCGGCCTGTTTACCGTCCTGCCGCGCGAACTGCCGGCGATGCTGATGGGCACCAACAAACTCGCCGCGGCGATGGGCACGCTGTCGGCGACGTGGCGCTACGCGCGCAGGGTCAAGCTCGACTGGCACGTGCTGCTGCCGAGCGCGGCCGCGGCCTTTGTCGGTGCCTACTTCGGCGCGCGGGCGATCCACCTGCTGCCGGCGGATTCGGTGCGGCCGATGGTCGTCGTGCTGCTGGCGGTCATGCTGGTCTACACCTGGTTCAAGCCGGCCTTCGGCGGCGAGGATGCCGGCCGGCCGTTGACGCGGCGTGATCGGTATCTCGGCATGGCGATCGGCGCGGCCATCGGCTTTTACGACGGCTTCTTCGGCCCCGGTACCGGCTCCTTCCTGATCTTCCTGTTCGTGCGCTGCTTCCATTTCGACTTCGTCCGCGCGTCGGCGTCGGCCAAGGTCGTCAATCTGGCGACCAACTTCGCTTCGCTGGCGTTCTTCATCCCGGCCAAGCTGGTGCTGTTCGGCTACGCGATCCCGATGGCGATCGCCAATATCGCCGGCGCGCAGGTCGGCAGCATGCTGGCGCTCAAGGGCGGCAACACGTGGATTCGTCGGCTGTTCCTGACGCTGGCACTGGTGCTACTCGCCAAGTTGTCGTGGGACATGATCAAGTAGCTGGGACGGGCCGGCGTTTTACCGCGCGTGCAGCGTGAACAGCGCCGCCGCGTGGTCGTACAATGGCCCGATGAGCGATGCCCTTTCCTGTAGTAGCTGCAAGGCCTGTTGTTGCCAGCTTGAAGTGATGCTGCTCGCCGGTGATGACGATGTGCCACCGCAATTCGTTGCCAAGGACGAATGGGGCGGCGAGGTGATGCTTCGGCTCGAAGACGGCTGGTGCGCGGCGCTCGATCGCAAGACGATGATGTGCTCGATTTACACGGTGCGCCCACTGATCTGCCGCGAATACGAGCTGGGCGATTATGATTGCCTGGAACAACGGAAACGCATTCCGATCCTCGCAATCCGGTCCCCGGGAGTGGCATGAATTACTGGCTGATGAAATCCGAACCCGACGACGTCGGCATCGACGACCTGCACAGGCTGGGTCAGGTCGGCTGGTACGGCGTGCGCAATTATCAGGCGCGCAATTTCATGCGCGACGCGATGGCGGTCGGCGACGGTGTGCTGTTTTATCACTCGAGTTGCGCCGAGCCCGGCGTGGCCGGTGTGGCCGAAGTCTGCAGTGTCGCGTATCCCGATCCGACCCAGTTCGATCCCGAATCAAAATACTACGACCCGAAGTCGACACCGGCCGCACCGCGCTGGCAGCAGGTCGATGTGCGCTTCGTGGCCAAGGGGCAGTTGCTCAGCATCGATGCGATGCGCAGCCATCCCGAACTGGCCGGAATGCGGGTGCTGCAGCGTGGCAACCGGTTGTCGATTACCCCGGTGACCGACAACGAGTGGGCGGTGATCAAGGCGCTGATCGGATGCTGTTCGCGTGTCTGGGGCTCGGCCTCGTTGCCGGCGTGCTGGCCGGCTTGCTCGGCGTTGGTGGTGGCCTGGTGATCGTGCCCGGGCTGCTGTTCGTCTTCCACCTGATCGGCTTGCCCGAAACGCACCAGCAGCATCTGGCGCTGGGAACATCACTGGCGACCATCGTGTTCACGTCGATCGCCAGCTTCCGCGCCCACGCCGCACGCGGTGCGGTGCGCTGGCCGGTGTTCCGCGCGATCGCGCCGGGCATCATCGTCGGCACCTTTGCCGGCGCACAGCTGGCGGCGCTGTTTTCCGGCGTGGCACTCAAGTGGTTCTTCGTCGGTTTCGCCTATCTGGTCGGCGCGCAGATGCTGGCCGATCTCAAGCCGGCGCCGAGCCGACAACTGCCCGGCAGCTTGGGGACGAGTGGCGTCGGTACGCTGATCGGGGCGGTGTCGAGCTGGGTCGGCATCGGCGGTGGTTCGTTGTCGGTGCCGTTCATGACGCTGTGCAATGTGCCGGTGCGCGAAGCCATCGGCACATCGGCGGCGATCGGCCTGCCGATCGCGCTGGCCGGCGCGGCCGGCTATGTCGTCAGCGGCTGGGACGCATTCGAGCTGCCGCCGGGCAGTGCCGGTTTCGTTTACCTGCCGGCGCTGGCCGGCATCGTCATCGCCAGTTTTCCGATGGCCAAGGTCGGCGCCTGGCTGGCGCACCGCCTGCCGGTACCGGTGCTGAAGAAATGCTTCGCCGCGCTGCTGATCGTGTTGGCGACGAAAATGCTGCTGACACTGGTCTGACACCAACAACAACGCCACCCTCGGGTGGCGTTGTTGTTGGTCGCTTGCTTACTGGCCGGGCCACGGCGAACCGAAGGCCACCTGGTAATCGACGGCGATCGATTCGACGGTGAACTGGTGGTTCTGCGCGCCGCGCTGGGCGATCTTCATCGCACCGAGCAAGGACGACAACCGGCCGGTGCTCGGCCAGTCCCAACCGTGGGTGATGCCGTGGAGCAGGCCGGCGCGGAACGCGTCGCCGCAGCCGGTCGGATCGAGCACCGCAGCGGCCTGGACCGGCGGAATGTCGTGCTTCACGCCATCGGCGTAAATGTGTGCGCCCTTGGCGCCGAGCGTGACGATCAGCGCCTTCAGCTGCGCGGCGATCTCGTCCAGCGACAGCCCGGTGCGCTGGACGATGACCTCGGCTTCGTAATCGTTGGCGGCGAGATAGGTCGCCAGCGAAATCATGTGGCGCAAGTCGTCGCCATCGAACAGCGGGAAGGCCTGACCGAGGTCGAAGATGAACGGAATGCCGGCGGCGGCGAGCTGTTCGGCACGCTCGACCATCGCCTGCTTGCTGTCCGGGCCGATGATCGCGAGTTCGACCGGTGCTTCGACCTGATCGAGCCGGTTCAGGTGCGCCAGCCCCATCGCGCCCGGGTGGAAGGCGGTGATCTGGTTGTCGTCGAGATCGGTGGTGACGAAGCACTGCGCGGTGTACTGCTCGGGCAGCTCGCGCACATGGGTACGGGCTATGCCGAGATTGTCGAGTCGCTGCGCGTACGGGCCGAAGTCGCTGCCGACCGCTGCCATGATTAGCGGATCGCCGCCGAGCAATTTGAGCGAGTAGGCGATGTTGCCGGCGCAGCCGCCGAACTCGCGACGCATTTCCGGTACCAGGAACGACACCGACAGCATGTGGATTTGTTCCGGCAGGATGTGACGTTTGAATTGATCTTGGAACACCATGATGGTGTCATAGGCGACCGAACCGCAAATCAGCGTGGACATGGCGTTTCCCAGTTGAAAATCGGCCGATTATGCCACCTGTCGGAGCCGGTCGCCGCTTCGTCGTACCGGGTACCGCTGGCGCGGCAGCTTTGTTAAGCTTGCAGCATCTGTAGGATTATTCATTCATGCTGATTTCCCTCTCCGATCTCTTGGTGTTTGCGAGCCTGCTTCTGGGCGTGCTGGTTGCTGGCCAGCTTGTCCTGCTCGGCAACAGCCAGCATGAATCCGGTTTGGGCCCGCTGGCGCTGGCTGGTGCGCTGACCGGACTGACCGCCTTACTCGCCGCGCTGGGCATGGCGCCGCTCGCCGTGGCGGCCTGGGTCTTCGCAGAATCGCTCTTCAATGTGGCGCTACGCCGCCATCTGCTGAAAACACCGCACTGGGCACCCGCGGTCGGTTGTGCGCTCTTGGCTTTCCTGCTCGGTGCCGCATGGCAAAAGGTTTTCGGCAACGAAATCCCGGTGATGCTGGCGGCCGCGCTGGCCATCGTGCCACTGGCGGTCTTGCGGCTGCAGCTGCTGCGCCAGCCGTTTGCCGAAGAGCGCGCCGGCGGGCCGCGACTGGTGATGGCGACCGTGTGTTCGCTGCACGCCGCGTACTGGCTCGCGATCCTGTTCTTCTGGGCGTTCGGCCAGCCGGGCTGGTGGGGCGGTGCCGAGGCGCTGGTGCTTGAGTGCGTGCTGTTCGGCCTGTTCCAGTCGCTGCTGTGGCCGCAACTGGTGGCGCAGAAGCTGCGCGGTCGCCTGGCGCGGCTGGCGCGCTATGACGTGCTGACCTGGGCGCTGAACCGTCGCGGTTTCGAAGAAGTCTGTCTGCGCGAGCTGCGCCGGGCACGCAAGCACGAGCGTTCGCTCGGCCTGCTGCTGGTCGACATCGACCGGATGCACGCGATCAACAGCCGCTATGGCCATGCCGGCGGCGACCATGTGTTGCGCACCTGCGCCGCGGCGCTGCGCAGCCATCTGCGCCCCGAAGACAGCCTTGGCCGGATCGGTGGCGACAGTTTCTGCATCCTGGCGCCGCACCGCAACGAAGCCGAACTGCAGACACTGCTGGCCGAATTGCGCGAGGCGCTGACGACCATCGTGTCCGATTACGACGACATCGCCATCCGCGTCTCGGCCGGCGTCAGCATGGCGATGTATCCGAACGACGGCGTCGATTTCCCGGTGCTGTACGGCCAGGCGCAATCGCGACTGCGACCGGCGACCGACGGACCCGCGTCGGGCTTCATGGTTGCTAGGGGCTGATTGCCTGGTTCTTGGTCCGGTTCGTGTCGTTCCCGCCGCCCGCTGTTGCGGGCGGTGTCGTTTCTGGCGTCGCGCCTGACCAACACTTGTTTGCACGATACTGACGCCTGCCGGCCGGCAAGCACCGGCCGTCGCAGAAAGCCGCGCCAGCTGCGTTTCGCTGCCCGCGCGGGCTCCGCCTTGTTTAGATTGTCGCCATGCCGTCGTCATGGAGGCGGTCTGAACGGAGAAGCCGGATGCAAAGCAGTGAACCGCAGCGCCCCTTACCGGCGGCGTTGCGCTCGGAACGTCGTCGCCATGCGCTGATGCTGTGCCTGATCATCGTGCTGGCTTATGTCTATTGCCGCAACGCGGTCATCGTCGGCGATGAGGTGGTCCACGAAGCGCAGATCCGCCGTTTCCTGCTCGGCGATTTCAGCATCGATCCGCGACTGACGACGATTCCCGGCTACCACCTGCTGGTGGCGGCATTGAGCTGGCCATTCGGTGCGTATTCGCTGGCGACGGTGCGCGGCATCAGCACGCTTTTCGGGACCGCGCTGGTGCTGGTTTATGCGCTGCTGTTGCGCGAGCGTTTCGGCGCCGTATCGCCGCAAAGGCTGATGCAGTTCGCGTTCTTCCCTATCTTCCTGCCGTACTTCTATCTGGCCTACACCGACGTGCTGTCGCTGTTGCTGGTCTTCGGCGGCCTGTGGCTGGCGTTGCGCAGGCAGGCGATTCCGGCGGCGCTGATCCTGGCGCTGAGCATGTGCGTGCGGCAGCAGAACGTCATCTGGCTGCTGGCGGTGCCGGTGCTGGTCTACTGCCGCGACAGCGGCTTTCGCTGGTGCCGCGAGACGCTGAAGGCCCAGCTGGCCGGCGGCGCCGCCGTTTATGGCCTGGCGCTGGCCGGGTTTGCCGTCTTCGTACTCTGGAACGGCGGCGTCGCCGTCGGTGACCGTGGCGCACACCAGCTGTCCGGGCTGTTTGTCGGCAATGTGTTCTTCATGCTGCTGCTGTATGCGATTTTCCTGCTGCCAAGCGTGATCGCCAACCTGCCGGCGACGCTGGCGTACGCGCGCCATCACGGCGCGGCGCCGCTGTGGCTGGCCGCGCTGCTGGTGGTCTATCTGTTCGGTTTTCAGAACAGCCACCCGTACAACGCCATCCAGCCCGAGTATTTCCTGCGCAATGGCTTGCTGACGCTGCTGTCGTCGTCGCTGCCGGTCAAGCTACTGTTCTTCATCCCGATCGCGCTGGCGGCGCTCGACTGGCTGGCGATGGCGCAACGCCGGCCCGAGCTGTATGTGATCGCCGCATTCAGCGTACTGGCACTGCTGCCGTCGTGGTTGATCGAACAGCGCTACATGATGATTCCGTTCGCGTTGCTGCTGCTGTACCGGGACGAGGATCGCCCCGGCGTGCAGGCGCTGACCGCCGCACTCTACGCCGTCGTTGCGGTGGTCTTCGTCTATGGGACCGCAACGCTGCGTTTCTTCCTGTGAATCAGGCGACGTAGAACAGGATGCTGAAAAAGTGGCAGATGCTGCCGATGAGTACGAACAGATGCCAGATGCCGTGACCGTGGCGGATCTTTTCGTCGAGGATGAAGAAGATGATGCCGATGCTGTAGACCACGCCGCCGGCGACCAGCCATGCCATGCCGCCGGCCGGCAGCGCCAGCCGCAGCGGCGTCATCGCGATCAGGATCAGCCAGCCCATCAGCACATAGATGATCAGCGAGAACACCCGCGTGCGCTTGCCGATCAACAGCTCCTGAATGATGCCGATCAGCGCCAGACCCCAGCTCAGGCCGAACAGGGTCCAGCCCCAGGGACCGCGCAAGGTGACCAGCGAAAACGGCGTGTAGCTGCCGGCGATCAGCAGGTAGATCGCACAGTGGTCGAACTTCTGCAGCACTTTCTTGGCGCCCGGGTGGCGGATCGAATGGTAGAGCGTCGACGCGCCGTACAGCAGGACCAGGGTTGCGCCGTAGATGCTGACGCTGACCACTTGCCAGGCGTTGCCGTACAGGCTGGCGACGACGATCAGGGTGACGAGGCCGGCGACGGCGAGCAGCGTGCCGAACAGATGGCTGTAGCTGTTGAAACGTTCTCCGCGGTACATGGGCTTCTCCGGTCGAAGCCAAAAGCATAACCGCAGCCCGCGACGCTGCCTTGTTGAAATTCCCAAACTGGCCGCCCACCCGCCGGGTGAGGCGGAGAAAACGGTTCGAACGGTGCGTACAGCAAGTCGCTGCACACGGCTTGATGATTGCCGGGAGGTGGGAGGCAGGACGCAAAAAAAGCCCCGTCGACGACGGGGCTTTTTGCCGGCCGATGACCGATCAGGCGGTCAGCTTGTCGAGCGCTTCGCGGTACTTGGCGGCGGTCTTCTCGGCGACGTCCAGCGGCACGGCGGGGGCCGGCGGCTGCTTGTTCCAGCCGGTGCTTTCCAGCCAGTCGCGGACGAACTGCTTGTCGTACGACGGCGGGTTGCTGCCCGGCTGGTACTGCTCGGCCGGCCAGAAGCGGCTCGAATCCGGCGTCAGCGCTTCGTCCATCAGGCACAGCGTGCCGTCGGCATCGAGGCCGAATTCGAACTTGGTGTCGGCAATGATGATGCCGCGCGTCGCGGCGAATTCGGCCGCGGCCTTGTACAGCCGGATCGCGGTGTCGCGGACCTTGGCGGCGAGTTCCGGGCCGATCAGGTCGGCGGTTTGTTCGAACGAGATCGGTTCGTCGTGGTCGCCGACGGCGGCTTTGGTGCTCGGCGTGAAAATCGGCTCGGGCAGCTGCTGCGCCTCGATCAGACCCGCCGGCAGCGCGATGCCGCTGACCGCGCCGGTCGCCTTGTAATCCTTCCAGCCGCCACCGGCCAGATAGCCGCGCACCACCGCCTCGACCGGCACCGGCTTCAGCCGTTTGACCACGACGGCGCGACCTTCGACCTGCGGCAGGTCTTCGGCGCTGACGACGTCCTCGGCCTTTTCGCCGGTGAAATGGCTAGGCACCAGATCCTTGAACTTGTCGAACCAGAAGTTCGAAATCGCGGTGAGGATCTTGCCCTTCTCCGGAATCGGTTCTTCGAGGATCACGTCGAACGCCGACAGGCGATCGGTGGCGATCATCAGCATGCGCTGGTCGTCGATTTCGTACAGGTCGCGAACCTTGCCCGAGTAGATCTTCTTCAGGCTCTTGAGGTCGGTGGAGGTGATGCTGGACATCTCGTTTCCTTGGGCGCGGGCCGGTGCGGCGCAAAAGCATTATTTTGCCCGATTCCGGCCCGCGTCGCATGCCGCCGGGCCGGAGGCGGCCCCGGTAATCTGGCCGGCAAACGGCATAACGCCCCGAGGGCTTGGCCGTCGGGGCGTTATGCGGGACCGATCCAATGCTTACTCGGCCTTGCCGGCGACCAGCGGATAGACGACACCGGCGATCGCTGCGCCGATCAGCGGCGCAACCCAGAACAGCCACAGCTGCTCGATCGCCCAGCCTTGGGCAAACAGCGCGACGGCGGTGCTGCGCGCCGGGTTCACCGAGGTATTGGTGACCGGAATGCTGATCAGATGGATCAGCGTCAGCGCCAGGCCGATTGCGATCGGCGCAAAGCCGGCCGGTGCGCGCTTGTCGGTTGCGCCGAGGATGACGAACAGGAACATCGCCGTCATCACCACTTCGCAGACCAGCGCCGCAATCATGCTGTAGCCGTCCGGCGAATGCGCGCCGTAGCCGTTCGATGCAAAGCCGCCGGCCAGATCGAAGCCGGCCTTGCCGCTGGCGATCGCGTACAGCACCGCAGCAGCGGCAATCCCGCCGAGGACCTGGGCGATCACATAGGGAACGAAGTCCTTGCACGGAAAGCGTTTGGCAATGACCAGGCCGAGCGAGACGGCCGGATTCAGATGGCAGCCCGACACATGGCCGATCGCATAGGCCATGGTCAGCACGGTCAGGCCGAAGGCCAGCGCGACGCCGGCGAAGCCGATGCCCAGTTGCGGAAAGCCCGCGGCAAGCACGGCGCTGCCACAGCCGCCGAGCACGAGCCAGAACGTGCCGATGAATTCCGCAGCCATGCGGTTCTTGAGCGGATACATATTTCCCCCTGGTGATGAATGTGGCGGCGGGCCAGCCGCGAAGGGGAAACAGAATAGGGCAATAGTCTTGACTATTCTGTCAGATTTGTCCTGACGTAATGGTCAATTTTCCCTGTTATCGGCGACGTTCAGGCTTTAAGGGCCGAGAGATCGAGTTTGAAGCTGCGGTAGCGCAAGCCGTACCAGCCGGGTAGCTCGCCGTGCTCGGTAAAACCGAGCGAGGCATACAGGCCTTGCGCCGTCTGCATCCAGTCGCTGGTATACAGCCCGAGCGCGGCGCGGGCCTGCGGCACGCTCGGCTGCCGCACTACTGTCTCAGCGGCCGAGATGCTTCAGCGCTTCGCGTACCGACAACGGCGACAGCGTCATGCGTTCGGCCTCGACAAAGGCCCGCACCGCATCGGCATCGGTTCTTGCGTACTGGCGCAGCACCCAGCCTATGGCCTTGCGGATGAAAAAGTCCGGATGACCGGCCAGCGTCCGGCAATAGCCGAACAGCCGCTTGGTATCGGTGTCGGCCTTGTAGCCGAGCTGGAACAGCAGCGCCGTGCGCGCATGCCAGAGTCGCTGGCCCGAGGCCCAGTCGTCCATCACCGTGAGCAAGGCGGGTTCGGCGCGCACCAGCGGGCCGACGACCTGGGCCGCCAGACCGTCGACGCTGTCCCACCACGATTTGCTGCCGATCAGCGCGTCGAGCACCGGCAGCGCGGCAAGACCGAGCGTGGCCGGCCGGTCGGCGAGCAGGTCGACGGCGACGATCTGGTACTCGCGTTCGGCCAGCGCCCACAGTTGCTGTGCGGCGGCGAGGCGTTCGGCCGGCGTCAGCGTGCTGCGCGCCGCGCGGATCAGCGGCGTCGATACCGCGCGTCGTTGCGGCGTCTTGATGCCGAGAAATGCAAAATGGCCGCGCATATACGCGGCCATCGGTGCGGCGAGCGCCGGATCGGCGAACGGCGCGAGTCCGGCGACGACGTCGTCGGTCCACGCCGTCGCGAGCTGGTTGGTCTTCATGTGAGCGAAACCTGTTTCAGTCGGTGAGCGAGCCAAAGCCGTTCGATTCCATTCGAAGCGCAGGGACCGGGATGGACTCAAAGTCCATGAGAATTCCGAGCATCGAATGGAAACGAAATGCGCAAGTGCAGTCGCCGAATGAGATGGGTTTTCAGCCGAGCATGTCCTTGATCGCCTGCGCCTGTTCGAGCGCGGCGTCGGTGCTGTCGGCCAGCACGTTGAAATGGCCCATCTTGCGGCCCGAACGTGCCTCGGTCTTGCCATAGAGGTGCAGTTTGGCGTTCGGCGCCGTCAGCAGCACATCCCAGTTCGGTTCGGCGCCATTGGCGCCCCAGCTGTCGCCGAGCAGGTTGACCATCACCACCGGCCGCAGCAGGTCGGTCTTGCCCGGATACAGCCCGCACATCGCGCGGACCTGCTGTTCGAACTGGCTGGTCAGCGTCGCGTCGAGCGTGTAATGACCGCTGTTGTGCGGCCGTGGCGCCATTTCGTTGATGACGAGTTCGTCGCCGTCGAGGATGAAGAATTCGACCGCGAGCACGCCGACGTAGTCGAGTGCTTCGGCCAGTTGCATCGCCATCGAACGGGCGCGTTCGGTGATGGCGGCGCCGATCCGGGCCGGGACGATCGATACGTCGAGGATGCCGCCGGCGTGTTCGTTTTCGGCCGGCGGAAAGCTCGTCACTTCACCGGCGCGGGTGCGGGTGACGATGACCGAGACCTCGGCAACCAGCGGCATCATTTTTTCCAGCACACAGGGCTGGTGCTTCAGGTCGGACAGCGCCGCACGGGCTTCGTCGACCGTTTTCACCCGGACCTGGCCCTTGCCGTCGTAGCCGAGCCGGGCGGTCTTGAGGATGCCCGGCAGATAGGCTGCCAAATCGCCCTCGAGGTCGGCGGCGGTCTGCACCGGCAGGAAAGGTGCGGTGGCGAGGCCGGCGTTGCGGATGAAGGTTTTCTCTGCGACGCGGTCCTGCGCGATCGCGACGCAATCGCCGCTCGGCGACACCGGCACGCCCTGGCCGGCCAGCCAGCGCATCGATTCGGCGTTGACGTTCTCGAACTCGGTGGTGATCGCCGCACAGCTGCGGGCGAGTTCCGCCAAGGCATCCGGATCGTTGTACGGCTTGGCGATATGCACGTCGGCGAAGTCGGCGGCCGGCGCTTTCGCATCCGGATCAAGCACGGTCACGCGGTAGCCCATGGTCTTGGCGGCGACGGCGAACATGCGGCCGAGCTGGCCACCCCCGAGGATGCCGAGCATGGCCGGCGGCAGAATCGGCTTCACAGCCATGTGTTATTCCTTCGATTTCATCAGTTGCAGGCGCATATAGCCCCAGCAGGCAAAGCCCCAGACCAGGCCGGCGACGAGACCCAGCGGCAGCGCTTCGATCAGTGCGGTGCGCATCGTCGCGACGCCGAGCATCTCGGCGATCACGCTCCAGAGCGCGCAGAACGGCAATCCCCAGCCGAGCGCGCCGCGCAGCAACAGACAGCGCCAGAATCCGCCTGCGCGAATCCGTTCCCAGCGCTGCCTGTCGTCGTTCATACCTCGGGGAGCGTCATCGCCAGCACGGTCTGCTTTTGCGTTTCGCGGAAGGCATTCAGCGCGGCGGCGAGTTGCGGGTCGGTCGCGGCGAGCATCGCCACCGCGAACAGGCCGGCGTTGGCGGCACCGGCTTCGCCGATCGCGAACGTGGCGACCGGCACGCCCTTGGGCATCTGCACGATCGACAGCAGCGAATCCTCACCACGCAGGTATTTCGACGGCACCGGCACGCCGAGCACCGGTACGGTGGTCTTGGCGGCAAGCATGCCCGGCAGGTGGGCGGCGCCACCGGCGCCGGCGATGATGCAGGCGAGGCCGCGCGGACCGGCGGTTTCGGCGTATTCGAACAGCAGGTCGGGCGTGCGGTGCGCCGAGACCACGCGGCATTCGAACTCGACACCGTAGGTTTTCAGCTGTTCGGCCGCGTGACGCATGACCTCCCAGTCGCTGTTGCTGCCCATGACGACGCCGACCTTGACCATGTCCTACCTCGCGTAAAAGCAGAAATTCTACCGAATTCGCGGCTTCCGGGCAGCAATACCGATGGACGTTGTTACCTTGCCGGGCCGGCTGCAGTCACCGGCGGCGGTCGTCGGCGCCGATTCAGGCGGGTGGCGTCCACGCGGTATACAGCGTGGCCATGTCGGGCGGTGTCAGTTCGCGGACGACCTGCGCCGGGTTGCCGGCGGCGAGTACGCAAGCCGGAATGTCGCGGGTGACAATGGCGCCGGCACCGATGACGCTATGGTCGCCGATGGTCACGCCGGCGCAGATCACCGCGCCGGCGCCGATCCAGACGTTTTCGCCGATGGTGATCGGCTTGGCCCAGAACGCCCAGCGCTGACGCTCGGTCGGATCGACCGGGTGCGTGGTGGCGTGAATGTGCACATTGGGGCCGATCAGCGTGTGCGCGCCGATGCGCACCGGCGCGCCGCCCGAGAGCATTGCGCCGCTGTTGATGAAGACCTTGTTGCCGAAGTGGATGTCATGGCCGCGCGTGACGGTCAGCGGCGGCAGGATGCCGACGTCGCCGGCATCGCCGAACAGCTCGGCCAGGATCGCGGCACGCGCCTCGTGATCGGTGTCCCCGCTGTTGAAACGGCGCAGCAGCGCCTGCTCGTGCTGCCAGCGATGTGGGGGCTTGCCGAGGTCTTCGAAGGCGTAGCGGATCGTGGTATCGGACATGCGTGCTTTTCCGGTTGTACAGACCGTCAATTTAACGCGCGCGGCCGGGGTTTGCCCGGTCGGACGGTGAACTGGGCAAGGTCGGCAATCAGAGCGTTGCCAGCGCTTTGCGCATCCGCGCGAGCGCCGAGTCGAGTGTGGCGCGCGGGCAGCCGAAATTGAGCCGGACAAAACCCGGCGCATCGAAATCGGCGCCGTCCGACAGGCCGACACCGGCTTGCTCGAAGAAATGTTGCGGGTGTTGCAGCCCGGCGCCGCGGCAGTCGATCCAGGCGAGGAAGGTGGCTTGCGGCACGGTGACGCGCAGGCCCTGAATGCCGTCGAGGGCCCGGACGACTTCGTCGCGGTTGCTGCGCAGCACCGACAGCAGCTCGTTGCGCCAGGCCGCGCCGTCGCGGCAGGCGGCCTCGAGTGCGACGTAGCCGAACAGGTTCACGTGCGGCACGATGCCGCGCATCGCCTTCTGGAAGGCATGGCGACGCTCGGCGTTCGGGATGATCGCGAATGCGCAGCCGAGGCCCGGGACGTTGTAGGTCTTGCTCGGCGCCATCAGCGTGATCGTTCTCGCCGCCAGTTTTGGCGACAGCGTGGCAAACGGGACGTGACGGGCGCCCGGTTCGAGCAGCAGGTCGCAGTGGATCTCGTCGCTGATCACCGTCAGGTCATGCTTTTCGGCGATCTCGCCGAGCCGGACCAGTTCGTCCTGCGTCCACTGCCGGCCGACCGGATTGTGCGGGTGGCAAAGCATCAGCGTCGCCCCGGGCGTGGCCGCGGCGTCGAGCGCGGCGAAATCCCATTCCCAGTGGCTGCCGACGGCGAGCCGGGTTTCGCGCAGCGGCAGCTTCACCAGCCTGCGCGCGTTGAACTGCGGCGCCGACATGAACGGCGGATAGATCGGCGTTGCGGTGATCACGTCGCCATTGCCACTGGCACGGCAGGCGACATTGAGCCCGGTGACGAGCCCGGGCAGCGGCACCAGCCAGCCGGGCTCGATCGTCCAGCCGTAGTCGCGCCGGGCGGCGTCGATCAGCGCCGACAGCGCGGCTTCGGTCGGCTCGCCGTAGGTGAAGATGCCTTGCGCAACGCGCTCGGCCAGCGCCTGGGTGATGGCCGGCGGGCTGAGGAAATCCATGTCGGCAACCCACAGCGGCAATACATCGCGACCGGCGTACTTGCGCCATTTGTAGCTGTCGGTAACGCGCTGGGCGGCGGAGGTGGTGAAGTCGTACATGGGGGCATTCCTCGGAATCTAGCCAGCGTAGCTGGGCTTCAGTGGCGGTGGGCGAGTTCGAGTTTCTTCTCGACCGCGCGCTGTACGCGCTCGAACAGCGCGCTCAGCACCCAGTAAATTGCCGCCGCGGCAAGGTAGAGCGGCAGCGGCTGGAAGGTCTGGGCGATCACTTCCTTGGTCGCGAGCATCAGTTCGGTGACGGTGATCACCGAGACCAGCGAGGTATCCTTGATCAGGCTGATCAGGCTGTTCGACAGGCTCGGAACGGCCAGACGCAGCGCTTGCGGCGCGACGACATGGCGCATCGTCTGCCACCAGTTCAAGCCGAGCGAATACCCGGCGAGCCACTGGTTGCGCGAGACGCCGGCAATGGCGCCGCGCATGCTTTCGGACAGGTAGGCCGCGACGTTCAGCGTCAGCGCCAGAATACCGGCCGTGACCGGTTCGAACTCGATACCGACACTGGGCAGGCCGTAGTAGATGACGAAGATCTGCACCAGCAACGGCGTACCGCGCATCGCACTGACGTAGACGGCGGCGATCTGCGCGAGCACCGGCACGCGGGCGATGCGCACCAGCGCAACGGCAAAGCCGAGCGCCAGACCGAGCACCATGGCAATCAGCGCGAAGAACACCGTGAAGCCGGCGCCCTTGATCAGGAAGGGCCAGGCGGTGTGCAGAAGTTCGATCCAGCTATCCAAGATCATGTCTCACGAGGGGGGGATGGGGTGGGGGCGATGCTGGCGCGTCTGCTTCAGGAGGCATTCATGCGCATGGCCAGGTACAGCGCGGCTAAACCGAGCAAGACAAGCGATGCACCCAGCAGGCTGAGCTTGCCCAGCCACTTGAGCTCACCGTCGTTGCGCAAGGAGTAGAAAAACGCAGCGAACGGCCCCGTGAGCAGGATCAGCACGATCCACGGCGTGTCTTTTCTGCCGATGGCGGTCGGCAGGCAGAACAGGGTGTTGATCAGCAGGATGCCGACGCCGATACACACAACTATCGTGGACAAAGTGATCGTGAGCATGGTGGTCTGACTCAGGTCGGTTCAATACGGGCGCACAAGGCGACGGAAAGCAACGCGCCCCCGGGGCGCTGGCGTCCGGGGGCGCGGGAGTACGACGGCGCTTATTTTGCCGCAGGTGCCTTGGAGACGTCGATGCCGAACCACTTCTTCGAGATTTTCGCGAAGCTGCCGTCCTTGTGCATCTCGAACAGGGCCTTGTCGATCGCGGCCTTGAACTGCGGATTGCCCTTGGCGAACGGGATGCCCGATTTCGACACCTCGCCGACCGCAGCACCCGGCTTGACCGGCAGCTTGGATTCCTTGATCGCGAACGGGATCATCAGGCTGTCGTTCAGCGCCGCGTCGAGCCGGCCCTGCGCCAGATCCTGCAGGTATTCGGGCGCGCCCGGGTAGGTTTTCACGTCGATGCCGGCGACGGCCTTGGCCATGTCGGCGTAGTTGGTGCCGAGGCCGAGGCCGAGCTTCTTGCCCTTGAGGTCGTCGAGCGACTTGAAGTTGCGCGTTTCGTTCTTGCGGACGATCAGCTGTGCCGACGAGATCGTGTACGGCTCGGAGAAGTCGAACACCTTCTGGCGCGCATCGGTGATGCCGACCTGGTTGATCACGACGTCGAACTTGCCGGCCTGCAAGCCGGCGAGCAGGCCGCTCCATTCGCCGGTGGTGAAGCCGGCCTTCACGCCGAGGCGGCGCGCCAGTTCACGGGCCAGTTCGACTTCAAAGCCGGTCAGCTGGCCCTGTTTGTCCTTGAAGTTGAACGGCGGGTAGCTGCCTTCGAGCGCGACTTTCAGTTCGCCGCGGCTCTTGACCGTGTCGAGCAGGTCAGCGGCAAAGGCGGGCACCGAGATCGCGGCGGCGATCACCAGCAGGGCGAGCTTCTTCATATGTAGATAACCTTTGGTTATTTGTATTTGGTTCAACATAACCAAAGTATCATGTTGTCATGCTGCGAGGCATCAGGGTTTTTCCTTAGCTCCGCTGTGCTGGCAGGTGGCGGATCGGCTGCTTCGGCCCGGGTCGCGGACTCATTGCGCCCACGGTAGTTGCCACATGACGCCGAGTCCCCAGCGCGGCGTTTCGCTGCTGAACTGCTGCAGCCCGCCGCCGACCGTCAGCGCCTGCTTGCCAAAGTCGAAACGGCGACTGAGCGTCAGGTTGACTGGCGTGTCCCAATCGCCGCTGTAGCTGCTGTAGGTGGTTTCGGCCTGCAGCCCGAGCGTCATGCCGTTTTCGAAGGTGTAGTTGGCAAACGGCAGCAGCAGCGACTGCGGGTTGTCTTCGCGCAGTTCGTTGCCGATATAGCGGGCGCGACGCATGCCCGAGAAGCCGACGACCAGCGTCGGATCGCCGAAAAACGTCAATCGGGCGGGGTCGTACTTGGGAATCAGCGTGCTGGCGGCTTTGCCGGAGAGCCAGACCCAGGCGGGCGACGGATCGATTTCCGGAGCCGGCGTGGTGACGCTGAAATCGAAATAAGGCGGCGTGTCGTCGGCATGCACGAGACCGGGAGCACTGACGAGCAGCAGGGTGGCCAGGATGTGGCGGGCGTAGTTCGACATGGCTCCCCCTCGGTGATGCTGCAGTCTGGCTGCATGGGTGAGTTTCTTTCATAGCCAGCCGGTTGACGGCGTCAGCGCCATGGCGACGAGCGGTCGGTGAAAGCGTGTCGCAGGCGACGAAGTCGTCGCACGAATACCACAACTGCCTTGATCGAGCGCAAAGCGGCCGGCGTTCGGCGGGCGCACAGTGGCGGTGTATCCAATCGTCATTGCCGCCCCGGCGGGCCGGTTCGGTCACGAGCCGAAATCCGCTGCCGGGGGGCTGACCCCGCACTCAAGGAGCTCACCATGGCCACCACCGCCTTCTTCATTCCGAACGTCAATCTGATGGGTGCCGGCTGTATGGCCGATGCCGCCAAGGCCATCGCCTCGTACGGCTACAAGAAAGCGCTGATCGTCACCGACACCGGGCTGGTGGCGACCGGCCTGGTCGGCCAGGTCGCCGAAACGCTGGGGCAGGCGGGCGTGAGCAGTGTGGTGTTCGACGGTACGCACCCGAACCCGACCACCGGCAATGTCGAATCCGGACTCAAGCTTTTGCGGGACAACGGTTGCGACTTCGTGATCTCGCTCGGCGGTGGCTCGCCGCACGATTGCGCCAAGGGCATCGCCCTGGTCGCGGCCAATGGCGGCAAGATCGCCGATTACGAAGGCGTCGATCGTTCGGCCAGGCCGCAATTGCCGCTGGTGGCGATCAACACCACAGCCGGTACCGCCAGCGAAATGACGCGTTTCTGCATCATTACCGACGAGGCCCGCCACATCAAAATGGCCATTGTCGACAAGCACACCACGCCGATCCTGTCGGTCAACGATCCGGCGATGATGGCCGGCATGCCCAAGGGCCTGACCGCTGCGACCGGCATGGATGCGTTGACCCATGCGGTCGAAGCCTATGTGTCGACCGCGGCAACGCCGATTACCGATGCCTGTGCGCTGAAGGCGGTCGAACTGGTCAGCCAGTATCTGCGCGCGGCGGTGGCCGACGGCCAGGACATGCAGGCGCGCGAGCAGATGGCGTACGCGCAGTTCCTCGCCGGCATGGCCTTCAACAATGCGTCGCTCGGTTATGTGCACGCGATGGCGCACCAGCTCGGCGGCTTCTACGACCTGCCGCATGGCGTCTGCAATGCGGTGCTGCTGCCGCATGTGCAGGCCTACAACGCCCAGGTCGCCGCCGCGCGCCTTGGCGACGTGGCCGATGCGATGGGCGTCGACGTCAGCGGCATGGATGACGCGCAAGCGGCGCAGGCCTGCCTGGCGGCGATCCGCCAATTGGCGATGGACGTCGGCATTCCGGCCGGGCTGACCGAGCTTGGCGTCAAGGCGGCGGACATCCCGACGCTGGCGAGCAACGCCTTGAAGGATGCGTGTGGCTTCACCAATCCGAAGCAGGCCACCCACGAGGAAATCTGCGCGATCTTCCGCGCAGCGATGTAAAGCGGAGAGGAGGAGCAAGCCGCAAGCGCGGCGACGGGTTTTACACCCGGGTGGCGCAGACAATGCGGTCAGATCCGTCGCACAGCGGCGGACCAAAAAATGTTGGCCGGAGCGGATGCTCCGGCCTTTTTCTTTTTGATGCCGTCTCGATTGGATCTTCGGGCCAATGACCGTTTCCGGTATAAAAATTGACGGCTTTCTGACTAATCCGCGTCGGGCGGAATCCCTAAGATGCACAAGTTCCAAACCAACCGGATTTGTCGATCATGATGCGCAATGTATTGGTCAATTTAGCCTTGCCCTTGTCTATATTCCTGTCGGGTTCTGCGCTGGCAGACTCGTTGAAGCTCACGAGCACCGATATCGCTCAGGGGCAATACATGAGTGCCGCCCAGGAGTTCCAGGGATTTGGCTGCAACGGCAGCAATCGGTCGCCGCAGCTTTCATGGACCGGCGCACCCAAAGGCACCGAGGCCTTTGCGGTGCTGGCCTATGACCCGGATGCACCGACCGGCAGCGGCTGGTGGCATTGGCAGGTCGTCAATATCCCGAAGACCGTCACCGCGCTCGCCAGCGGCGCCGGTGATACGGGCAAGCAGGCCATGCCCGCCGACAGTGTCAACATCAGGAATGATTACGGCATCGCCGGCTTTGGCGGGGCCTGCCCGCCCAAGGGACATGGCGTGCATCGCTATCAATTTACCGTGTTCGCGCTGTCCAAAAAGCTGGAACTGCCGAAAGAGGCTTCCGCTGCGCTGACCGGCTATATGGTGCGTGCCAATTCGCTGGCTTCGGCCACCATTGAGGCTTTGTACAAGCGGGACTGAACGCCCGGTCAGGCGGTGCAGCGGCGGACTTTGCCACTCGGGAGGACGTGCCGTCCTTTGCCGGGGTCGCATCGGGCGCCAAGCGCAAGCGAGGCTTTAATCCGGCCGGCGCGTTTTTCTGAGCGCGCTCGGCGTAATGCCGAACAGTTGCTTGAACTTGTCGGTAAACCGGGATTGGGATTGATACCCGCAACGCTCTGCAATACGGCCGATCGGCGCCATCGTCGTTTGCACGAGGTGGAGGCCATGACCCAGTTTGGCGCGGTTCACGATGGCATGAATGCTACTGCCTTCCGCCTGCAACTTCCGCCTTAGCGTCGATTCGCTGATAGCCAGTTTTGCAGCCAGACGCTCGACAGGCCAGTCCGCCGAAATATCGTCGTTGATGATGCCGTGCAAGCGGTGGCTGAGGCTCGGGGGGGCGGCAATGGCGCACACGTCTTCGTAGCCGGACTGATAAAGCAGCTGGAGCAGCTCCTTTCTCCGGAAATGCCATGCTGCCGAGGGCGCGAACATCGACCATTCAATGAATTGCTGCAAGGTCGTGGCCAGAGCGGTATCGATTTCACCCTGAAAATAATTGCGCGTGCCCTTTTGTGCGTCCTTGAACTGATCGAAATCGCAATACTCGAATTCGACCAGCACGGCGCAATACGCATTGACGTCGGGAATGTTCCGCATATCAATATTGGTATTGTTGGACAAAAAGACAAAGCGGCCTGCCGGGCAGGTGATTTCGCTGTCTTTGCCTAGCTGTTTGATGCCGGCCAGTACGAATACCATCAGCGGTTTTGCGATGGGCGCGTTGAGAATGCGCTGCTCCTTCACCGATGAATACACCGAAAACGGCAAGGGCTTGTGCTCGTGCGAGGCTTTCTTTGCGGCTTCCAGCAATGCGTGCATATGTTTACCGGTGATCATCGGGTGTGCGGCCATCGCCTTCGCTGAATAGGCGCACCGGATTGCAGAGAGGACGGCCGGGGGCGGGGCCCCCGGCCGTTGGCGCGCTGCTAGCGCTTGCCGATCAGCGTGACGCCGCCCATGACCACGGCGACGCCGAGCCACTGCAGCGGGCTGAGGTGCTCATCGAGAATGCCGAGGCTCAGCACGATGGTGAGTACCGGGCCGATGGTGCCGGCGATAGCGGCGCGGCCGGCGCCGATGCGCGCCATTGCCGCGGCCATCAGCCAGATCGGCAACACCGTCGCGACCAGCGCGGTGATCAGCGCGTAACCGTAAACCGGCCAGGCTTGCGAAAACAGCAGCGGCAGCGGCCGCGTCAACGCGAACTGGATCAGCATTGCGCCGCCAGATACGGTCAGCGCGGCTTCGGTGAAGCGCATCGAGCCGATGCGCTTGATGACGCCAGGGCTGAAGGTTAGGTACAGCGCGAATGCGACGGTGCTGCCGACGATCCACAACAGGCCGGCGACGTCGGCGTGCGCGCCGGCCAGCCCCGGGCCGATGACCACGGCGATGCCCAGATAGGTGAGCAGCAAAGCGCCGACCATGCGCTTGGTGATCTTGGTGCGGAAAAACAGCGCCGACAGCAGCACCGTCAGCGTCGGATACAGATAGAGCACCAGCCGTTCGATGCTGGCACTGACGGTGACAAGGCCGATGAAGTCGAACAGGCTGGCGAGGTAATAGCCCAGCAGACCGAGTACCAGCAACAGCCACAGATCACCGCGCGCGATCGGCGTTGCCGGTACCGCAGCACCGCGCTGCCAGCGCGCGCAGCGCCAGAGCCCGATCAGCCCGAGCGAAAACACCAGCCGCAGCGTCAGCAAGGTCACTGCGTCGACACCGTAGCGGTAGGCGAGCTTGACGAATACCGCCTTGGTGGCAAAACCGGTGGCCGACAGGAAGGCGAACAGCAGGCCAAGCTGCTGCGGCGAAAAGCCGGCGGATGGGGCTGTCGTAGCGGAGGAGGTATCGGGCATGGCGGTCATCCTTGGGTCAAGGCGCCGCGATGGTCTTCAGGAAAGGAATACACCGCGGCAGAGGGCTCGCGGTGGCAATAGCGCTACCGCTGGAGGCTTTTTAGCCACCAGAGGGAACGCAGCAGAAGGGAGGTCGGGACGGCTGACATGCAAACAAACTATCAGCCGCGTGATGACAACGTCAACGGCCGCGGTAGCGGCGGCCCAAAATGATGACTAAACGGACTCAACTCGGGAAAAGGCTGGCGAATTCCTCCAGGCATTCGTCGCCGGCGGTGCTCAAGGCGCGCTTGAGACCGGCGGCGCCATCGTCGACCAGTTCATCGTAGGTCGGGGCGTCGGCCGTCTGTTCGGGTGCCCGGGAGCAAGAATGCTCGGCCAGCACTTCGCGATGCTTCAAATCGATCAGGCGGGCCTGTGCCGAATAGATCACCCGGTAGTGGGTCCAGTCCGCCGGGAAGTAGATCAGGCTCCAGGTCACCGTACGCACGTCGAGCAGCAGATCCACGTCGGGATGCAGCTTTGCCAGTGCGTCGACGTCATCGGAGCCCGAAACGATGCCCAGTTTGCGATCGGCAATCCGGTACTGCGCATGAACCATTTTTGCCAGTTCGGCGGCGATATTGCTGGCCGGGTCAGGGATATTGTTGTCCCTGACCAGTGCGTTGCCGGAGCTGATCGCTTCGATGGCACCGAGCAGGCCGAACATGGCGTTGCCGGCGGTCATTGCGCCGAAGTCGGGCTTCGTTCCGGTCGTAAAGGCGAGGGTTTTGTTTTCCAGTTGCGGTACGGCAGCCTGGCTCAGTGGCTGGTGGCGAACGGAGGCGCACGCGCTCAGCAGCGCGCAGGCGAGAAGCACCAGAAGGCGGGACGTCATGGGGATCACTTTCGGTTCGGGATGTGCGTTGCGGCGGCGACGATAGCGGTGCGCTTTGGGCCGGGTCAAATTGCATTGGAACGCATGTTGCAGCGAGGCACTGTAGCTATCGACAGGCCGTCTGCTGCAGGCAGAATTGCACTCAACTCATCGCTGGAATCCGCCCAGATGTCGCTGATCAAAGATCTCTCGCTCTCGACCGTCGTCGCCGGTTTCGTCACCGTGCTGGTCGGCTTCACCAGCTCGGCGGTGATCGTCTTCCAGGCCGCGCAGGCGCTGGGCGCGACCGAGGCGCAGACCGCGTCGTGGATGTGGTCGCTCGGGCTGGCGATGGGGCTGACGTGCATCGTGCTGTCGCTGCGCTACAAGGTGCCGGTGGTCACTGCGTGGTCGACGCCGGGCGCGGCGATGCTGGTGACGAGCGTGGCCGGCGTGTCGATAGCCGAGGCGGTTGGCGCTTTTTGCATCAGTGCGCTGCTGATCATCGTCGCCGGCGCCACCGGCTGGTTCGAAAAGGCGATGCAGCGGATCCCGGTGGCGATCGCGTCGGCGATGCTGGCCGGCGTGCTGCTGCGCTTCGGTCTGGCGGCATTCACCGCGCTGCAGACGCAGTTCGTGATGGTGAGCGCGATGCTGGTCGTGTATCTGGCGATGCGGCGCTTCGTGCCGCGCTACGCCATCGTTGCGGTGCTGGCGGTTGGCGTGGCGCTGGCGGCCTGGCAGGGCAGCCTGCGCTGGGGCGAGATCCGTCTCGAGTTGGCGCGGCCCGAATTCATCATGCCGGCCTTCTCGTGGCACGCGCTGGCCAGCGTTGCCCTGCCGCTGTTCGTGGTGACGATGGCGTCGCAGAACGTTCCCGGCGTTGCGGTGTTGCGTGCGTCGAACTTTCACCCGCCGATCTCGCCGCTGATCACCGCCACCGGCGTGACGACCTTGCTGCTGGCGCCGTTTGGCGCATTCGCGGTCAATCTGGCGGCGATCACCGCGGCGATCTGCATGGGCCGCGAGGCGCACGAGGACGAAAAGCGCCGTTACACCGCGGCGGTGGCCGCCGGGGTGTTCTACCTGATCATCGGCATCTTCGGCGCAGCGGTGGTGACCTTGTTCGCAGCGTTTCCGAAGGAGCTTGTGGTCGCATTGGCCGGGCTGGCGCTGCTGAACACCATCGGTAATGGCCTGACCGCCGCGCTGAAGGACGACGGCACGCGCGAGGCGGCGATGATCACCTTCCTCGTGACTGCGTCGGGGGTGACGCTGGCCGGCGTGGGCTCGGCGTTTTGGGGGCTGATTGCGGGGGCGGTGGCGTTGTGGGCGAGGCCACGGTAGGGGACTGTTTAGCGCCTGCGGCGCGAGTAAAAGCATTGAATGCGCGTTCCGCCGCGCGGACGGGATACTTTCTTTGCTTCGCCAAAGAATAGTATCCAAAGAAAGGCGACCCCGCATCCGCGCCCGCTTCGCGGGTGCCCTGTGCTGCTCAGCCATCACGGCGGGAATCGCAAACTCGCTGCGCTCAAACAGCGATCCCTGACGACCCCGTGCCGGCTTGCGCTGCTCGGCGCTACTGAGGGGATCAGGGCGGTGTGCGACGGGCAGTGAACAAACACGAGGCAAACCGGCTGCGGCGAACAGTGCACCGTCTTTCATCCCGTTCGCCAGCGCCGAGGAGTGGTGCGAGACAAGCAGTTTCAGGCTTGGCTCGCGACCGATCGAGGGCAGCCAGGAGGGCCGCAGGCGCGGTCACGCCAAAGCTAAGCGGCTATGCCGCTTAGCGACGCGCGATGCAGCGCACGCCTTTGGGGAGAAGGGGGCTTTGGCGAGACAAAGCTCCCTTCCCGTTCGCGCGGCGGAACGCGCATCAATGCCTTTCGCGCCGCGCCGAAGGCGCTAACAAGCATGACCATGACTCGTACCGCAGCCGCCAATCCGCCAAGCCAATCGCACGCTAATTACAGCGTCGCCGTCAGTAAATCCGGCCCGAACACCTCGAAATGCACGCGATTTGCCGGCACGCCAAGGTCGAGCAAGGCCTCGCGCTGGGCGGTCATGAACGGCAGCGGCCCGCACAGATAGTAGTCGGCGTCGGGGCGGACGATGGTGTCGCGGTGCTCGGCCAGCGTGAAGCGGCCGGCGTGATGATGGTCGGTGCCGAGCCGGTCCTCAACGCGCGCGGCGTCGTAGACGATCAGATCGGTGAGATGGGCGGCCGGCGTCAGTTCGCGCTTGAGGATATGGCGGCCGCCGTGCGCGGCGACGTGGACGAACACACCCTGCCGTTGCTGCCGGCTCAGGTGCCGGCGCATCGCGGCCATCGGCGTGATACCGACGCCGGCCGAGATCATCACCACCGGCGTGTCGGCGTCGGGATCGAGTGCCAGATCGCCGAACGGGTTGCTGACCAGCCAGCGGCTGCCGATGTCGGCGTGGCGGGCGAGGTGCATCGACACCAGACCGTCGGGGCGTACATCGTCGCCGGCCTCCTGTTTGACGGTGATCCGCAGCGTCTGACCATCGGCCGCGTCGGACAGACTGTACTGGCGCAGCTGGCGCAAACCGATATCGGCCAGATCGACCTGCACGCTGACGTACTGGCCGGGCCGGAACGCCGGTGCCGGGCCGTCGTCGGTCGGGCGCAGTCGCAGCGAGACGGCGACGCCGCCTTCGGCCACGCGCTCGATCACTTCGTATTCGCGCAGGAAAGTCGCCGGGGTAATGCCGGCGTCCTGGTACAGCACCGCCTCGCGGGCGATCAGCTCGCCGGCGAAGCGCCAGTACACCGTGTCCCAGGCTTCGGCGATTTCGGCGGTGACCGCGTCGCCGAGGATTTCGCCGATCGCCGCCATCAGATGCCGGCCGACGATGGTGTACATGTCAGCGGCAATGCCGAGACTGGCATGCTTGTGGGCGATGCGGTTCAGCAGTGGTTCGATGGCGTCGGGCGTATCGCAGTACTGCGCATAGGCGTAGACGGCAGCGGCAAGCGCCTGCTTCTGTTCGCCCGATGCCTGGTTGCCCTGGTTGAACAGGTTGCGCAGCTCGGGGTGGGCGTCGAGCATCCGTGCGTAGAAACGGCCGGTGATCGCGGTCGCGTTCGCGGCGACAACGGGCAGGGTGGCATCGATGGTGGCGCGGTGATCCGGTGCAAGCATGGTGAGTCCTTTAAAGTGATATTAAAAATGCAACAAAAATAGGCAAAAAAGACGGGAACGCGTCCCGCCGCTGGAGTCAGTGCGTTGCCGTCGGTACCAGCCGGTGCATCTGCGCGATCAGGCCGGCGGTAGGGGCCGAGCAGATGTCGGCCAGCGTGTAGCCGTCGAGCGTGCGATAGAACTGCTGTAGCGCATCGGCGAGCGCGCCGCGCAGCCGGCAACCGTTGCGCAGCACGCAGATTTCGCCTTCGCAGTCGATCAGTGCCTTGGTGCCTTCCATTTCGCGCAGGATCTGGCCGATTGTCAGCGATCCGGCCGGCACGCCAAGGCGGATGCCGCCGCTGCGGCCGCGCGTCGCCACGACCCAGCCGAGTTTGACCAGCTGGTTGACGACCTTGACGAGGTGATTGCGCGGCACGTCGAACTGCGTAGCGATCTCGGCGATGGTGACGAGGTCGGCACGGTCGGGGTAGCTCAGATACATCAGCACCCGGAGGCTCAGGTCGGTATAGCGGGTCAGTTGCATGGCAAGGCTCTATAAGGTGCAAATATAATGCAACTTATCTTGAGCCGGCACAAGCCGATGGCGCACGTGCATCTTCACATGCCCGACGCCTTGGGTGCTTCAGCCGCGCAGTTCGGCCAGCGCGTCGTCGATCAGCCGCCGGGCGATGCTTGCCTGCCCCGGCAATTCGGGCAGCGCGTCGATGTCGAACCAGCGGGCATCCTCGATTTCGTCTTCCTGCGGCACGATGTCGCCGGCGACGTAATCGGCGTGGAAGGCGAGCATCAGCGAATGCGGGAACGGCCAGCTCTGGCTGGCGAACCAGCGCAGGCCGTTGATGGTGATGCCGACTTCCTCCATCGTCTCGCGATGCACGCAGGCTTCGAGCGTTTCGCCGGGCTCGACGAAACCGGCCAGCGCGCTGTACATGCCCGGCTTGAAGTGTGGCGAGCGCGCCAGCAGCAGCTCGCGGCCGCGGCGAATCAGCACCATCATCGCCGGCGAAACGCGCGGGTACATCCGGTGATCGCACGCCGGGCAGACCGCGGCGGCTTCGTGTTCGGCGATCCGGGTCGCCGTGCCGCAACGGCCGCAATGGCGGTGGTCGCGCAGCCACGACAGCAACTGGCGGGCGCGCGCCGAAATCCAGAACACGTCGTCGCCGAGCCGGCCATACAGCGCGCGCAGTCCTTCAATGACCAAGCCCTCCGGCGCCTGTGCGGCCTCGGGCCATGCGATCAGCCGGCACGGGGTGCTGCCGAGATGGCCGATCAGCACGTCGACCTCGGGGGCGCCGAGCGCCGCGAGCGCGGTGTGCGCCGGCAGGGCAGCCGCCGCGGTCACCAGGTGCTGGTCGCCGACGATGGCGAAACACAGCGGTTCGCCGGTCGGCAGGGCCGTCGAGAAGCACGGGGTGAAGTCGGGCGGCAGCATGTTCATTCGATGTCTTTTGAGGTTTTCGATCGGGCGGAACACCGAAATCATACGCCGGCGCCGCCCGACGCTGCGCGTGGCGCACCGCCCTAGCGTGGTGAAATCGTCAGCGATTGGCGGTTCACCGCTGTTGCGCAGTATTCGCGCCGGTTCGTCTGCAGGCCGAACGCTGCCACGCGATTCGATTCGATTCGATTCGATTCGATTCGACCGAACACGCCGTCGCGACCCGGTGGCGATTGGGGGGCTGGTACGAACCGGTGTTGAGCCGCTGCTTGGCAGTCAGACGGTCGGACAGCGGGGCTCCGCGGCGAATGATGTCGGCATGCCGCGACGTATAATTCGCCGCGTTTCAAATCAACGTTTCAAACCATGACTTTTGACCCGACGCTGGTCCTTGGCCTGACCGCCGGTTTTGCTTTTGCGGCGGGCTGGCTCGAATGGTCCGGCTGGCGCCGCCGTCGGCACGCGCTGCGCCAGCATCAGCGGCTCGAACGGTTGTCCGAGCAGAGCCACAGCCGCTTTCTCGCGACCTTGCTGCCCGAGCCCGCCATCGCACCGGGCTTCCGGCTCTGGGTCGATGGTCGCAGCGCCGAATGCGACGAAGCGCAGCTGTCGACCTTGCTGTTCGTGCTCGGCGCCGACGAACAACTGCTGGTGCGGCAGCGGTTGATGAACGGCACGCCGTTCCGCGTTGCCGGCCGCACGGTCAGGATCGAGGCGCTGCCGGCCTGACGGTTTATGCCGGAAACAGCTCGATGAACCAGTAGTGGCCGTGCAGCTGTTTCTCGCCGGTCTGCACGCTCAGCGGCGCGGCAAAGCGCGGTGCGTCGAGCACCAGCGTGTGGTATTCGCCGTTCTCGCCGCAGACGTCGACCCCGGCGGCGTCCAGATCGGCGACCGTTTGCGCGTCGATGATGCGGCCGAGGAAGTCCGGCCCGAGCGTGTCGTTGCACGACACGATCATCGTGCGGATGCCGCAGTCGATCATTTCCTCGACCAGCGCGCGGCGATCCTGCTGCCACAGCGGCAGTTGCGCGCTAAGGCCGGTCCGCTTGCAGACCATTTCCTCCCAATCGCGATGCGCCTGCAGGTCGATATCGCCGAACACCGCGGCCTGCGCGCCGAACTCGTCGCGGGCGCGCGCCAGCCGCAGGATGAACTCGGCCTCGTAATCGGACCAGCTGGCGTCGCCGGTGATCAGCGGAATGCCGAGCGCGGCGGCCTGTTGCCGCAGCAGCACCGGCGGGATGCCGTGCGAGCGCGAACGTTCGCCGCTTTCGTCGAGCATGGTGATCAGCGCCACCGGAGGGTGGCCGGCGGCAACGGCGCGGTGGAAGGCAAGGCAGCTGTCCTTGCCGCCGCTCCACGAGCCGACAATGGGGGGGAGGGAAGTCGTCATCCGGCGATGATACGCCGGCTGCCGGGCGGCTCCCACCGTCGCCGGACCGGTCTAGGCGGAGGCGTCGGCAGATGGGGCCTGGCGGGCCTTGCCGCAGCGAATGCCCCGAGGGTAGTGCTGCGGCACGCGAAACCCAGGGGAACGATGCTGGCAGGGCGCGTGAAACGTCCCGTGTGATCCTTTCGGTCACAACGGTGCACGCACGCCCGGCGAGCACGCCGGCAGGGTGCGCTTAGAGCGAGGGCAGGCCGCAGACCTGACGGTGGAATTCGCTCAGCGACGGCCAGTCGTTGCCATTGCAGCGGTTGACGCACAGCACATCCAGCGTCTGGCGCTCGAAGCCCGGGTAGTTGCCCAGCCGGTTGATCGCACGCTCGACGTACTGTGGCCGGTCGCCGACGACCTTGCTGCAATCGCGGCCGGCCTGCGGGGCGCAGACGTTGCCGGCCTCCTGATGCAGCCAGTCGCAATCGGCCGAATCGACGCGCGCCTGTTTCGCCGTGGCGTAGTCGAACGACAGCGTGTTGCCCTTCAGCGTGGCGGTGCGTTTCAGGCCCTGACTCAGGCCGAGGTCGATGTGCAGGGTCTGGCCGACGACGGTCAGCTGCGGTGGCCGGGTCAGGCTGACGAGGCGCGGGTCCTGCAGCACCCGGGCTTTCTTGCGGTTGTCGAGCAGCACCAGCAGATAGCGGCCGCCGCCGCCCGAGCCGCCGTCGCCGACGAAGACCAGCGCGGCATCGCGCCCGGGGAGTTCGGCGATGCTGTCAAAGCTCAGGTACTGGTCGGGGGCCCTGAACAGCGTCTTGCCCTGGTAGCGCAGCGTACCGAAGGGCCGCGTCGGCACGTCGCGGATGATGCGCAGGGTGCCGAAGCGAGTGGTCTCCCAGGCGATCTGCTCGGCAGCGGCGTACGCACCGGCGGCGGTCAACATCAGCAGCAGCGCGGTCAGCCAGCGTCGCATCGTGGGATCTCCTGAAAGCGGGGGATTATTGCTTTAGCACCTGTTCATGGCCTTGTTCCGGCACGGCCCCGAACGCCGACGCGAAAGGATCGTGAACAGGTTCTTACATTCTAGCGAGCCGGCGAGATTGTGCTGAGCGAACGATTTACCGTGCCGAAGTGAGCCGGTTCATTGCGCGCCATGAAAAAAGCCGGCGCGAAGGCGCCGGCTTGTTGGCCCGCTCAGTGTCCGCCGGCAGCGCCAGCGGCACCGAAGGGCGGGCGCGTCAGCCAGACGACGGCAATCATCGCGATGAAGATCATCCCCATCATCCAGAACACCTCGCTGGTGGCGATCTGGAAGGCCTGCTGGGTGATGGTCTGGTCGATCTGCGCGTACGCCGCCGTGCCGCGGATGCCGAGCTGGTCGAGCTGGCCGACGTAGCTCGTCGTTGCCGGGCTGGCGGCGGTGACGTGTTCGGTCAGCCGCGCGTGGTGGAAGATCTCGCGCTTGGTCCAGATATAGGTGACGATCGCGGTGGCGAAGCTCCCCGACAAGGTACGGAAGAAGTTCGACAGCCCCGACGCCGCGGCCATGCGCTCCGGGCCGATGCCCGAGAGGATGATCTGGTTCAGCGGGATGAAGAAGCAGGCGATGCCGATGCCCTGGAATAGCCGCGCCACGACGAGCTGATTCAGCTCGGTATCCAGCGTGAAGCTGGCAAACCAGAACATCGTGATGCCGAACACCATGAAGGCGAACGACGTCAGCAGCCGCAGGTTGATTTTGGCGATGTTCTTGCCGATCAGCGGCGACAGGAAGAACGCCAGGATGCCGACCGGTGCGGTGGCCACGCCGGCCCACGTCGCCGTATAACCCTTCACCGTCTGCAGCCACAGCGGGAAGATCACCGTGCTGCCGAAGAAGCAGAACATCCCCAGCGACAGCGACACCACACCCCAGCGGAAATTGCGGCTCTTGAACAGCGAGAGGTCGATGATCGGGTGATCGTCGGTCAGCTCCCAGGCGACGAGAAAGGTCAGCGCCACGACGGCGAGCACGGCCATCGTCATGATGAAGCCCGAGTTGAACCAGTCGAGATCGTTGCCGTTGTCGAGCATGATCTGCAAGGCGCCGACGCCGAGGACCAGCAGCACCATGCCGACGACGTCGATCGGCACCTTTGCCGTTTCGGTTTCGCGGTTTTTCAGCAGCCGCCACGACACCGCGGCGGTGAACAGCCCGACCGGCACATTGATATAGAAGATCCACGGCCAGCTGTAGTTGTCGGTGATCCAGCCACCCAGCAGCGGGCCGCAGATCGGCGCGACGACGACGGTCATTGACCACAGCGCCAGCGCCAGCCCCTTTTTCGCTGGCGGGTAGTTGGCGAGCAGCAGCGTCTGCGACAGCGGCACCATCGGCCCCGATACCAGGCCCTGCATGAAGCGGAATGCGACCAGTTCGGGCAGGGTATGGGCAAAGCCGCACAGCACCGACGCGAGCGTGAACAGCAGCACCGAGATCACGAACAGTTTGACCTGACCGACGCGCTTGGCGGCCCAGCCGGTCAGCGGCACGGCGATCGCCGCAGCGAGGCCATAGGCACTGATCGTCCAGGTGCCCTGGGTGGTGCTGGCGGCCAGATCGCCGGCGATATGCGGCACCGAGACGTTGACGATGGTCGTATCCAGTACTTCCATGAACGTGCCGAGTGCGACCGCCGCGGTCATCAGCGCCAGTGCGGCGCCGTGCAGCGGCGGCGGCGGTGCCGCTTGTTGCGCTTCAGACATCGATGACTCCGCTTAGCGTGCGCCGGCCAGGTTCTTGGCGATGATCGCGTCGGCCAGCTTCTCGGCGTTCAGCAGCGGCTCCTCGAAGGCACTGGTCGAATACACCGGGTTTTGCGCCGGCTGGGTCGCCAGCACCGGGCCGTTGCGGTCCTGGGTGTCGACTTCGACCGTCGTCGACAGGCCGACCCGCAGCGGATGCGCCGCCAGCTCCTTGGCGTCGAGTGCGATCCGCACCGGTACGCGCTGGACGACCTTGATCCAGTTGCCGGTGGCGTTCTGCGCCGGCAGCAGCGAGAAGGCGCTGCCGGTGCCTGCGGCCAGGCCGACGACCTTGCCGTGGTATTCGACCGCGCTGCCGTAAATGTCGGTGCGGACGATGGCCGCCTGACCGATGCGGATGTTCTTCAGCTCGGATTCCTTGAAGTTGGCGTCGACCCACAACTGGTCCAGCGGCACGATCGACAGCAAGGACGCGCCCGGGGTGACGCGCGAACCGACCTGGACGCTGCGCTTGGCGACATAACCCGACACCGGCGCGACCAGCGCGTTGCGCTGCGACGCGAGCCAGGCTTGGGTATAGCCGGCGCGCGCGGCGAGCACGCTCGGGTTGTCGATGATCTTCACGCCGTCGATGCCGGCATGCGCGGCTTCGGCCTGCTTCTGCGCGACGTTGAGCGCGGCGCGGGCGTTCTCGACCGCATCCTTGGCGTGGGCGATTTCCTCGGCCGAGACGGTTGCGTCGCCGGCCAGCGGCGCGCGGCGGGCGAGGTCGGCTTCGGCCTTTTGCAGATCGATCTTGCGCTGCGCGAGGGTCGAATCGACCTGGTCGGCATTGGCGTATTGCTGGCGCAGCTGGCGCACGGTCTCGCCGAGCTTGGCTTCGGCCGAACGCAGCGCGACGGCGGCGTCGGCCGGGTCGAGCTTGACGACTTCGCGGCCGGCTTCGACCAGCTGGGTTTCGTCGGCGTTGATGCCGATCACGGTGCCGGTGACCTGACTGGTCAGCGTGACGAGGTTGCCGCCGACATAGGCATTGTCGGTTTCTTCAAAGTGGCTCAGCACCAGGCTGTAGTACGCGGCGTAGCCGACGCCGGCGAGGATGAAGGCGCCGGCGATCGCCAGCATCAGACCGCGTCGCTTGCCGCCGTTCGGATTCTTCTGTTCGGTGCTCATGGATATCTCCGGATTCAGTTTTTGTGTTGTTCGGCGTGGGCCTGTTCGGTGCTGCTGCCCGGATCGGCGCGATAGCCGCCGCCCAGTGCCTTGATCAGCGCGACGTCGGCGATCAGCCGCTGGCTCTGCAGCTGCAGCGTCTGGTCGTCGAGGCTGCGCAGCGGCAGTTCGGCGGCGAGCAGGCTGCCGCGATCGGTCAGGCCTTGCTTGAAGCGTTTCTGCGTGCTGGCGTAAACGGCGTCGGTCGCGGCGCGGTTGCGTTGCAGTGCGTCGCCTTCGCGCGCAATCCCCTGCACGGCGGCGGCGCCCTGGGCGACGTCGCGCACGGCGTTCAGCACGCTCTGGTTGTAATCGGCGACGGCGGCGCTGCGCTGCGCGTTGGCGCCGTGCAACTGGGCGTCGAGCCGGCCGTTCTCGAAGATCGGCAAGGTGAAGTTCGGCACCAGATTGATCTGGCGGCTGCCGCGATCGAACAGGTCCGACATCGAAATCGTGTCGAAACCGGCGAACAGATTCAGATTGACCGTCGGGTAGTACGCCGCCTTGGACGCTTCGATCTGGTTCATCGACGCTTCGACGCGCCAGCGCGCCGCCTGCAGGTCCGGCCGGCGGGCGAGCAATTCGATGCCGAGCGTTTTCGGCAAGCCGCCGACGCCTTGCGGCAACGGCTGCGGCTTCAGGCCGTCGACAAGCGCATCGCTGCCGACCAGCGCCCGCAATGCTTCGCGTTCACGCACCGCTGCGCTATCGAGCGCGGCGATTTTCTGCTCGGTCGCTGCGACATCGGCCTCGATGCGCTTCTGCGTATCGATCGCCGCCAGCCCTTGGGCAACGAGCTTCTGGCGCGTCGCGGCCAGCGCAGTCTGCGTCTGCTGTTGCTGCTTGAAGTTGGCCTGACGGGCCCAGTCGGCCTGTAGCGTGAAATAGCTCTGTGTCACCGCTGCGGCCAGCGTCTGCTCGGCGCTGGCGCTTTCGGCCAGCCGGGCGTTGGCTTCGCCGAGCGCCGCGGCGACCCGGGCGCGGTTCTTGCCCCAGAAGTCGAAATCCCAGTTGCCGTTGAAGCCGACCTTGCCCTCGGTGTACCACTCGCCGCCAATCGGCGGCGGGAACAGGCCGGTGGCCGAGATGTACTGGCGGTCGACCTGGGCGCTGAAATCGATGGTGAGACCGTCGGCACCGCGTTGTTGTTGCAGGGCGGCGCGCGCGGTGCGCAGCCGCGCTTCGGCGGTCGCCAGACTCGGTGCATCCTTGATCGCCGCATCCATCAGGGCGTCGAGCTGCGGATCGCGATAGGCGGTCCACCAGCGTGCTTCGGGCCAGCCTTCGCGTGCCAGCTTGATGTGCTTGGGCAGCTCGGCACTGGCGATATCGCGCTGCGGCAGCGTTGCTTCATCCTTGGGCATGAAGGCGCAGCCGGCGAGGAGCGCCAGCGCCAGCGGGGCAACGATCTTCATTGGTGAATATTTCATATATTGATTGTCCGGATAAAAAAACGCGCACCGCCAGGTGCGCGCCGGCCTGATGGCCGGGGTCACCCCAATTCGGTCAGCACGCGCTTGAGCAGGTTTTCCAGCGTGTCGCGCTCATCTTCGCTCAGCACATTGAAGACGTTATGAACCCGGTCGCGCATCTGTGGCAAAAAGCGCTGCACGAGGTCTTCGCCTTCCGGTGCCAGTCGCAGGTCGACGCGGCGGCGGTCCTCGCCGTTGGGCGAGCGGGTCAGCAACTGCTTGGCGACGAGTTCGTCGCAGATCCGTGTGACGTTGGCGCGCGATTCGCCGGTTGCGTCGGCGAGTTCCGACGGGTTCAGCGCGCACTCGGGCGAGCTGAACAGCATCATCAGCGCGGTAAAGCTCACCGCGTTCAGTTCGTACTCGCGCAGAAAGGTGTTGGAGCGTGCCGCCTGAGCCGTCTGGATATGGCGGACCAGGTGGCTCAGGATCACGTTCTGCCGAGCCTGCAGCACGTCGGGCGCCGTGGCGCGTTCGCACACCCGATCGATCTTCTGTTCAACCGGGGCGAAGCTGATAGGGGTGCCGAATCTAGTATTCATGTTTTGATAGTATCATTTCGAACTAAAACATGGCAAGCGGTAAAACCGGGGTGTTGGATATGCGCCGCAGTATGGCCGGCGATGGCGGATAAAACAAACAGAGCAAGCACGTCGTCAGCGCTGGATGGGCTGACGGATTGCTAGCGTCTGCATCGGCGCGCAGCACATCAGCATATGAAACACTGCGCCGGCAAGGTTTGATTTGGCACAAGCTCGGTATCGGCAGGGGTTCATGCCTATGGCATTGCTTGTAAGCAGAATGCCGTTTGCAATCGATGGGCAGGATGCCGCCAGCGTTGTCCGGTCGGCCAGAAAAACCGCCAGAAGTGACCAATTCCGCAACATTCGCGCTGCGAATCATCGTGTTGCCGCAGCCAGGCCCGCCCGCCGTCCGAGGCTGTACGCGTCGGCGCGCATGCGCTAGCCTCTGGCCGCATGAAGAAACTGACTCTCGACCGCCTCCTGCAAAGCCAGGGATTCGGCACCCGCAAGGGCTGCCAGCAACTGATCAACGACGGCGACGTCCTCGTCAACGGCGAGCCTGCCAGCGGCTACAAGCTGCCGCTGGACCCGACCGGCATGGTGCTGACCGTGTTCGACGAGGAATGGCCTGTGCGCGAGCACGTCTACATCGTGCTGAACAAGCCGGGCAATATTGAATGCTCGCGCAAGCCCAGTCACCACCCGGGTGTGCACACGCTGCTGCCCGAGCAGTTTCTGTGGCGCGACGTCCAGCCGGTCGGCCGGCTCGATCACGACACCACCGGCATGCTGCTGCTGTCCGACGACGGCCCTTTCATCCACACCCAGGGTCATCCGAAGCATCACCAGAACAAGGTGTACGTCGCGACGCTGAAGCACGAGGTCGACGAATCGCTGGTCGAGCAACTACTGGCCGGCGTGAAGCTGATCGACGAGCCGGCGCCGATCGCCGCGCTGGCGGCGCGGCTGATCGACCCCTTGCACGTCGAAATGACGCTCGATCAGGGCAAGTATCACCAGGTCAAACGGATGCTCGCCGCCGCCGGCAACCGCTGCGAGGCGCTGGTGCGCAGCCAGATCGGCGGTTTGACACTCGATAGCCTGGGACTCTCCGAGGGCGAGTGGTGCTATCTGGACGAGGCGATGCTGGCCCGCTTGAACCAGAACGCATGAATGCGCTGACGCTGTACGCCGGCGCCGAAGCGCTGGCGCGGATCCGCCGCGACGGCTTCGATCCCGAGCTGTTCAGCCACGTCGGTGCCGCCGCTGGCGGGCCGAAATGGCTGGTGCTCTCCAGACTGGATCGCGCGGTGTTCGGCGAATGGCAGGCGCAGCGCAAGACGCCGCTGACCGCGGTCGGCGCATCGATCGGCGCATGGCGGCTGGCGTGTCTGGCGCAACGCGATCCGCTGGCAGCGCTGAGCCGTTTCGAATCGGCGTATCTGGCGCAGCGCTACAGTGAACGACCCGACATCGCCGAAGTGACCGCCGAAGCCCGGCGCTTGCTCGACGTGCTGCTCGGCGACACCGGCGCCGCCGAGATCGCCACCAACCCGCTGGTGGCGCTGAACATCATCGTTGCCCGCCGCGTCCACGGCCGCGACGGCGGATGGGGCGAGAACGCCGCGCTGGCACGGATGGTGCTGGCCAATGCGCTGAGCCGGCCGGCGCTCGGCGGCCATTTGCACCGGCACGTACTGCACACCGGTGACGCGGCGCGCTATCGCGACGACGGCATTCCGACCGGCTACGCGCCGCTGACCGGCGAGGCCATGGCCGCTGTGCTGATGGCGACCGCGGCGATTCCTGGCGTGATTGCACCGGTGCACGATCTGCCGGGCCTACCTGCCGGCGCGTATTACGACGGCGGTCTGATCGACTACCACATGGATCTGCCGCTGGCCGAACGGCAGGGGCTGATGCTGCTGCCGCACTTTTCCGAACGCGTCGTCACCGGCTGGCTCGATCAGTTCCTGCCGTGGCGCAAGCCGCGCCATCTCGACCGCACGCTGTTGATCGTGCCGTCGAATGACTGGATCGCCCGGCTGCCGGGCGGACGGATTCCGAGCCGGCGCGATTTCAAGCGCTTTCACGGCCGCGACGCCGAACGGATCAGGACGTGGCAGACCGCGCTGTCGGCTGGCGACTGGCTCGCCGACGAGTTCCGCGGCCTGATCGCGTCCGGGCGGATCATCGACGCGATCCAGCCACTGCCGCGCTGAGGGCGCTAACGCAACCGACCGCATGGCGGTCCGTGTGATCGAAGCGAGTTGCTGAGAGACGCGGTGCGAGCCTTGCCGGCCGGCTTGGCCGCTTCTTCGGGCGCTGCCGCTTGAGACCAAACCCAGGGGCTTGAGCGAAAGCTCTGCTAGCCGTGCAACAGCGCGGCCAGTGCCGCCTGCTGCTCGTCGGCGAGCCGTGGCGCGGCAAGGCCCAGCGTCGCGCGGCCCAGCGCCAGATACGCGTCGCGCGCGACCGGATCGTCGATCACCGCCAGATGCCGCGTCACGGTGCCGGCATCGCCGCGGGCGATCGGTCCGGTCAGTGCCGCCGCCGGGCCGAGTTCGAGCGCGTTGGCGAGCGTCTGCCGCATCAACGGGCCGAGCACCGCCAAGGCCGTTTCCGGCGCGATGCCGGCCTGCGTGGCCAGTTGCTGCGCCAGCGCCGTCAGCGCGACCAGATAGTTCGATCCCATCACCATCGCCGCGTGATACGCCGCCTTGCCGCCCGGTGCGAGCGCGAAGGGCGCACCGCCAAAGGCGCGCGCCAGCGCATCCAGCATCGGCAACGTCGCGGCATCGCCGTCGAGCGCGCACGGCGTTCCGGCAAGCTGGCCGAGCGCCCGGGCCGGATCGGCGAAGCTCAGCGCCGGATGCAGGCCGCCGAGCCGGGCGCCGCACGCCAGCAAGGGCGCCAGCACGCTGGCATCGAGCGCGCCACTGGCGTGGCAGACCAGATCGCCGTGGCGCACCGCGCTCCGCGACGCGAGTTCGGCGGCAACGGCGCCGATTTCGCCGTCGCCGGTGGCGATCAGCCACAATTCGGCCGGCGGCAGCCCGGCCAGACTGGCGTACGGTGTGCCGGCGCCGATGAAGGCCAGTGCGTCGCGGGCGGTGGCGGGCGAGCGGCAGGCAACGGCCCCCACCGCCACGACGCCGGCATCGCGCCAGGCCCGCGCGAGCGTGCGGCCGAGCCGGCCGCCGCCGATCAGATTGAGTCGCGGTACTGCGGCATCCTGGGCCAATTCGATTCCCTTGCGGTGAACTACAGTGGAGAGCGACACGGGCGACGACCGTGTCAGATTGGTCCGATTGTGTACGTCGCCGCGTACCCGGACAACGCCTGCATCGACGTAGAGGAGTTCGACATGGGTGCGCCCGAGTCGGCGTCCGCGGATTTTCGCGGTGCTTGCCTGGAATTTGCCGATCCGACCACACGCGAACGCGCGATCTGCCGCTTTCGCCAGCTCGCCGACGCCGGCCATGCCGCCGCGTGCTACAACGTCGCGGTCTTGCTGATGGCGGGGCGCGAACTGGCGCGCGACGATGTCGCGGCCGAACGCTATTTGCGTCTGGCGGCGGCGCAGCGCTATGCCGGCAGTTACCGACCGCTGGGGATGCTGGCGCTGCACGGCCGGCTGGCCGCAACCCGCCACGCCAGCGGCGATGTGCGCCGCTATCTGGCCGGTCAGTGGTTTGCCCGTGGCTGGCTCGCGGGGGACGCCAAGGCCTATGCGCTGATGCTGCGGCACGTGCCGTGCCTGTTTGCCTGCATGGTGCTGTGCCCGTGGCGCTGAACGCAAAAAAGGCCGCTGAATGCGGCCTTTTTCATATGGCAGGGACCAAGCCGCCGGGCGCTAGGTTCAGCGCTTACGGCGTGGTGATGGCGTGCCGCTCACTGCTTCGCGACGGCGTGACCGCCCGCTTTTTTGCAATGGCGTGACCGCTCACTTCTTCGCAATGGCGTGACCGCTCACTTCTTCGCAATGGCGTGACCGCCAAAGGCATTGCGCATCAGTTGCAGCAGCTTCATGCCGTAGTCGTCGTTGCCGCGGCTGGCGAAGCGGGCGTACAGCGCGCTGGCGATGACCGGGGCCGGAACGCCGAGCTCGACCGATTCCAGCACGGTCCAGCGGCCTTCGCCCGAGTCGGTCACGTAAGGCTGCAGGCCGTCGAGCTGGCTGTCTTCCTTCAGCGCCGCAGCGGTCAGGTCGAGCAGCCACGAACGCACGACCGAGCCATGGCGCCAGGTTTCGGCGATTTCGGCGACGTCGAGGTCGAAGTCCTTCTTGGCTTCGAGCAGCGCGAAGCCTTCGGCGAAGGCCTGCATCATGCCGTACTCGATGCCGTTGTGGACCATCTTGGTGTAGTGACCCGCGCCGGCCGGGCCGCAGTGGATCCAGCCCAGATCCGGACCCGGTGCCAGGAGCTTGATGAACGGCTCGACTTGCGCGACCGCGTCCTTGTCGCCGCCGAGCATGATGGTGTAGCCGTTGGCCAGACCCCAGACGCCGCCCGATACGCCGGCATCGACGAACTTCAGGCCGACGGTGGCGAGTTCGGCCGCGTGGCGCTGGCTGTCCTTGTACATCGCGTTGGCGCCATCGACGATCAGGTCGCCCGGTGCCAGCAAGCCCTTGAGCTTGGCGAACATCGACTCGCTGATTTCACCCGACGGCAGCATCATCCAGACGACGCGCGGCGTCGGCAGTTCGGCGATCAGGGTTTCGACCGAGTCGAAGGCGCGGATATTGGTGTTTTCGGCCGACAGCTGATTGCGGGTTTCCGCGCTGACGTCGAAACCGAACACGGTAGCGCCGCTACGGGCGAGACGGCGAGCCATATTGCCGCCCATTTTGCCGAGACCGATGAGTCCGATGTTCATGCAATTGTCCTTATTCTGTTGCGGGGCGGGACAAGGCCAGGCGCTTGTCGGGCCCACAGGGGCAGGGGGCACCGCTGGGGTGCCGCATCACGGTTTGCGGTCTATGGTGCCGCTCAAACGTCTAGTTTGACACCGCGGCCGCAGTCAATGCATCGGGAATTATCGCATCCGGGATGGCCCGTAGTGGCAAACACTTTGCTACGCCGTGGCGTTGCAGTTGGGTAAAGCTTGATCTGGGTTAAGCCGCACCGGCGGTCGCGGGACTATGGTCTTGCCCCATATGCAAGGAGAGCCCATGCCCGCCAAGCCGCAGCTCGTCTGTCCCGCCGGCAGCCTGCCGGCGCTGAAGGCCGCGATCGATCACGGTGCCGATGCCGTCTATCTCGGCTTCAAGAACGCCACCAATGCCCGCAATTTCGCCGGCCTCAACTTCGGCGACGCGCAGATCCGCGACGGCGTCGCCTACGCGCACGCCCGCGATCGCGAGGTGCTGGTCGCGATCAATACCTATGCCCAGGCCGGCAGGCTGGCCGAATGGCTCCGGGCGATCGACCGGGCCGCCGAGTTTGGCGTCGATGCGGTGATCCTCGCCGACCTCGGCCTGCTGGCCTACGCGCACCGGACCCATCCGCAATTGCGCCTGCACCTGTCGGTGCAGGGCTCGGCGACCAATGCCGATGCGATCAATCTGGCGCAGGAGTGCTTTGGCGTGCGCCGCGCGGTGCTGCCGCGGGTGCTGACCTTGCCGCAGGTCGAGGCGGTGATCGGCAAAACCTCGGTCGAGATCGAGGTGTTCGGCTTCGGCAGCCTGTGCGTGATGGCCGAAGGCCGCTGCATCCTCAGCAGCTACGCCACCGGCCAGTCGCCGAACACCCATGGCGTCTGCTCACCGGCGGCGTTCGTGCGCTGGGCGCCGCAAGGCAAGGCGATGGACGCGCGGCTCGCCGGCATCCTGATCGACCGCTACGGCGAGGGTGAGCCGGCCGGCTATCCGACCTTGTGCAAGGGCCGCTTCGACGTCGAAGGCGATACCTATTACGCGCTCGAAGAGCCGACCAGCCTGAACACGCTGGCGGTGCTGCCCGAGCTGATGCGTATCGGCGTCAAGGCGATCAAGGTCGAAGGCCGCCAGCGCAGCCCGGCCTATGTGACCGCGGTGAGCAGGACGCTGCGCGCGGCGATCGATGCGGCCGGCGATGCGCGCTACAGCGTCAAGCCGGCCTGGCTCGACACGCTGGCGCCGCTGGCCGAAGGCCACCAGCAGACGCTGGGCGCCTACAACCGGCCGTGGCGATAGCGGTCGGTGTGCGTCGCAACGGATGCGACCGTGAACCCATTTTGAACAGGTGCCCATCATGCAACTGACCCTCGGGCCGCTGCTGTACTACTGGCCGCGCCAGACCGTGCTCGACTTTTACGCCGAGGCTGCGCACTGGCCGGTCGAGACCATCTACCTCGGTGAAGTCGTCTGCGCGCGTCGGCACGAACTCAAGCTCGCCGACTGGCTGGCGCTGGCCGCCGACCTGTCCGGCGCCGGCAAGCAGGTCGTGCTCAGCTCGCAGGGGCTGCTCGAATCGAGCGGTGACCTGATCGGACTGAAAAAACTGATCGAATCGGGTTTTGCTATCGAGGCCAACGACCTCGGCGCGGTCAAACTGGCGCGTGACGCCGGCCAGCGCTTTGTCGCCGGCCCGCACCTGAACATCTACAACGGCCCGACGCTCGACTGGTTTGCCGAAGCCGGCGCAAGCCGCTGGCTGCCGCCGCTCGAAGCCAGTCGCGGCACCGTCGCGGCGATCCTGGCCGAGCGGACCGCCGCGGTCGAGACCGAGGTCTTCGCCCACGGCCGGCTGCCGCTGGCGTTCTCGGCGCGCTGTTTCACCGCCCGCCACTACGACCTGAACAAGGACGGCTGCGAGTTCAAGTGTCTGGATCACCCTGACGGGCTGACGATGACGACGCGCGATGGGCAGGACTTCCTGTGCATCAACGGCATCCAGACGATGTCGGCGGCCTGCCATGCGCTGTGGCACGAGCTTGGCGAGCTTGCCGGGATCGAGGCGCTGCGCATCAGCCCGCAGCAACACCACACCGGCGACATCGTCGCCGCCTACGCGGCCAAGCTGGCCGGTCAAGCGGCCGCAGCCGATGTAGCGCGCTGGAATCCCGAAGGCTGGGTCGACGGCTACTGGCACGGTGACGCCGGCATCAGGCCGGTATCGGAGACCCAATCATGATGCTGAGCGACATGCTGTTTCCGCTGCTGCGCCGTTTGCCCGAAGCGCCACCGGGGCAGGCGCTGGCCTTCGCGCTCAACCTCGTCCGGTGCCGGCTGTGGCCCGACGACGATTTCGACTGGCTGCAGGGCAAGCGCATCCGTTTCGAGCTTGCCGAGCTGGATCGCGGCGTGACGATCGGTTTTACCGGCATCCGCTTCCGGGGCGAGACGCCGCCGGCCGACGTGACCTTTGCCGCGTCGTTTGCCGATTACTGGGCGATTGCCCGGCGCGACGCCGATCCGGATACGCTGTTCTTCCAGCGCCGGCTGACGATTGCCGGCGATACAGAGCTGGGCCTGCAGCTGAAGAACCTGCTCGACGCGACCGACTGGGCGCCGCTGCTGGCCTTGCTGCCGCGATCGGTGCGCCCGTCTCCGGCATAAGCAGCGGCGATCCCGTTGCCGCTGGCGCGGCGGGTTGGCGATCAAGGACGGATTTCATGTTGCATTGCGGCAACATGGCGGCCTCATTCCTTGGAGGGCAGGAGGGTACGGACCAAAAATGACGATGAATTATTTCATTGTCATGTAGGGGAACGCTGCCATGAAGCTCAAACATCTTGTCGCCGTGCTGCTGGCCGGCCTTGCCGCGCCGCTGGTGCACGCCGAAGTCACCGTTGGCGGCTCGATCGAGGCCGACATCCTCTTTCACGACAGCAGTGCCGAAGGCTACAAGGGCGAGGTCGAGCTCGACGTCGAGCCGCGCCTGTACTTCACCGGCGCCGACAAGCTCGACAACGGTTCCGAGGTGGTCTGGAAAATCTGGACCGGTGCAGAAAACTATCGCAGCGACGCCGACGCGGGCAGTTCGGTCAACACGATGGGCTCCGGTCGCACCTGGGGCAACCGGGAAGCATGGGGCGGCTGGCGCGGTGACTGGGGCCAGCTGCAGTTCGGCAAATCGTTCTCGCCGATCTACAACCGCCTCGACGGCACCTACGCGCTCGACGGTTCGGGCCAGTACATCGACGATCCGGGCCTGATCTATTACAACCCGACCAACTCGATCACCTATTACTCGCCAAGCCTTGCCGGTTTCACCATCGCCGGCCAGTACAGCTTCCGCGACCAGGACAACCAGAGCGAAGGCCAGTCGCACTCGTATACGGCCGAAGTGCTGCTCGGTTACGAGGCGCAGGCCTTCCGTCTCGACCTCGGTTACGAGGAGTCGCGGCCGGAAACCAGCGGCACCAGCGGCGTGCAGCTTGCCAATACCGACGGCAAGAAGGACAAGTTCGCCTTCGGCGCCGGTCGGGTGAAGTTCGGCGATTTCGATCTGGCCGCCGGCTACCGCTGGTGGAAGCAGGAAGCGCAGGGCGAGGGCGTCGTCACCGTCGTCGACGGCGGCAGCGAGCAGAGCAATGCCTTCCTGCAGGCGCTGTATACCTTCGGCAAGAACCGCCTCGGCTTCACCTACAGCTATTTCTGGGATGCCAAGGACGAAGGCGGCAACAAGATCGACGACAGCGCCAGCAATGCCTTCGCCGCACGCTGGACGTACGCCTTGTCGAAGCAGACCAGCGGCTATGCCGATCTCCACTACACGATCAATGAAAGATATGGCGCCGTCGGCGCCGATGGCCCGGGGAATCCGTCGTATACCAATGACGCGGACACCTACCGCGTGCTGTTCGGCACCTACACCGATTTCTGATTGGCAGCGTGTGGTGCAGGCATGAAAAAAGGGCGACTTCGGTCGCCCTTTTTGCTGGCGCGTTGCGCTCGCTTACTTCTTGGCCTTGGTGGCCGTGGCCGCCTTGTCCTTGGCCAGCAACTCGTCGATCACCTTGGTGATGGTGCCATCCTCGCGGCCGATCAGCCCCGGGCTGGTGACGTACTTGCCATTGACGATGAAGGTCGGCACGCCATCGATGTTGTAGCGGTTGGTCAGGTCGGACAGCTTGCCCAGCGCGGCATTGGTCGAAAAGCCGGTGTAGATCGCCTTGAACTTGGCGACGTCGATACCCTGCTTCTGGATCCACGGATACAGATCGCCTTCGCGGCGCAGCTCGATGCCGTCGCGCTGGATGGCGTCGAATACCGCCTGCTGGTATTTCGCTTCCAGACCCATCTGTTGCAGCGTTGCAAACAGCTTGGCATGGCCTTCCATGTCGCTGCGTCCCGGCCACATTACGTGGACGCGGCGGAAATTGACGTCCTTGGGCAGCTTGGCCGCCCAGCTTTCAACGTACGGTTCGACCTTGTAGCAATGCGGGCAGCCATACCAGAAGAACTCGATGACTTCGGCCTTGCCGGCTTGCGCGACCGGTTGCGGGGTCGCAAGACGCTTGTAGTCGGTGCCTTCGCGCACGGCGGCGTGCGCGGCGGTAGCGGCGACGAGGGCAAAGGTCAGGCCCGTCATCCAGCGTTTGATCATTGTTATTCCTCCTGATTGGGTGGTGGGTCTGAGTCGCGTCGTGGCGCTCAGTTCCCCTTGACGACGGTGCTGTCGATCCCGCTGCCCTTGAGCTGGGCGCGCGCCTTGTCGAGGTCGGCGAGATTGGTGAACGGCCCGATCCGGACCCGATGCCACAGGCCCTTGTCGGCCGAATTGCTCGACAGGATGGTGGCCTCGACGCCGACCAGCGCCAGCTTGGCCTTGAGATTGTCGGCTTCCTGTTCGTTCTGGAAGGCGCCGACCTGCAGATAGGCGCCCTTGGGCGCTTCGACCTTGGCCGGCGGGCTGAACTCGGGCTTTTTCGTCGGCACGACCGGCTTGGCTTCGGTGGCGGCTTGCTTGCCGTCGTCCTTGTTCAGCTCGGGCAAGACCTTGTAGAAATCGAAGCGCTCGGCGCCGCTCGCCGCTTCGGGCGTGCTGGCCGGCTTGGTGGCTTCCGGCAACGCCGGCGCACTCGAACCGCTGCCGCCCGGGTGCAGCACTTCGGGCTGCTTGTTGGTCGGCTGCGGCGCCGAGCCGATCGCGTCCGGCGGCGTGTTGTTCGTTTTGGTGAATGGGCTGTCGCTGCGATTGAGGAACAGTGCCACGCCGACGGCAACGGCAACGCCGCCGAGCAGGCCGACGACCAGACCGGTGACCAGCGAGCCACCGCCGCCGCTCCGGCTGCTGCTTGCCCGCGATTTCTTCATATCTCTTGCCATCTTGGCGTTTTCTCCAGTGCGGGTGGACGTGCCACCCTGCCTCGTATTATCGGGCAAAGTCGAGCCGGACGATTATACGGGCCATCCCCGGTGTTGCAGCGGAAGCTGCGCCGCAAATAGTGAATTCTGCCGGTCGTCAACGAGAACGGTTCTCGATCGTTTCCATGGGCGTACACTTGCATTGTTATTTCTGCTTACCCAAGGGGAACTTTTGATGAAACGTCTGATCGTTGCCGCTGCCATGGTGCTGCCGCTGTCCGTATTTGCTGCCGAGTACCCGATCGGCAAGCCGGCCATCAAGGGCGGTATGGAAATCGGTGCCGTCTACCTGCAGCCGGTGAAGATGGATCCGCCGGGCATGATGCGCGACGCGGCCAAGTCCGACGTCCACCTCGAAGCCGACATCCATGCGGTCAAGGACAACCCGAACGGTTTCGCCGAAGGCGAGTGGATGCCTTACCTGCTGGTCAAGTACGAAATCCAGAAGGTCGGCAGCAAGAACGTGATCAAGGGCGACTTCATGGCCATGGTCGCCAGCGACGGTCCGCACTACGGTGACAACGTCAAGCTCGAAGGTCCGGGCAAGTACAAGCTCAAGTACACGATCCTGCCGCCGTCGGAAAACCCGCAGGCGCACTTCGGCCGTCACGTCGACAAGGAAACCGGCGTGGGCCCGTGGTTCAAGCCGTTCGAGCTGAACTATGAGTTCACCTATGCCGGTACCGGCAAAAAAGGCGGCTACTAAAAACCTACCCCATTCGGCGGCTGCACCTGCGCATCTCGCGTTCGTCCGATGCTCGACATCCTCCTGGGCCATACGCCCAATCCGGTGTCTGCGCTTCGGGTGAGCGCGACCTGCTTTGGCTCGCTCGCCGACTGGGACAGGTTTGGCTTACGAACTGGCATCGGCCGTGGCGATCGATGTTTGACGACTCGGCGCCGATGCACAGGCGGGGCACCCGAGATGGCGCCCGCAATACCGACAGATCTGTATGAGAGTGACGATGCATAAATTCTGGATGGCGCTGGCCGCGGCGACGCTGATGACCGGCGCGCACGCGGTGGATCTGCCGACGTTCAAGGTGACGATCAAGGACGGGACGATTTCGCCAACGCGCTTCGAGGCGCCGGCTGGCCAGCGTTTCAAGATCGAAATCACCAATGCCGGCAAATCGCCGGCCGAGTTCGAGAGCATCCAGTTGCGCAAGGAAAAGGTGCTCGGCCCCGGCGTGACGTCGTTCGTCGTCGTCAACGCGACCAGCCCCGGTGAATACGTGTACTTCGACGACTTCCACCCGCAGGCGCGCGGCACGGTGGTCGTGAAGTAACAGCTTCAAAGATTCGAATCGCGGCCAGCGCGGCCGCGGTTTTTCGCCGCAGGCGGAAGTGAGCAAGCGCCAGTTCAAAGGCTTTTCATGTGAAAAGCCTTTGAACTGGCGAGATAGGAAGAAAGCATGGACCAGGTACTCTTCATCGTCTGGCGCGAAAGCGTCGAGGCGCTTCTCGTCGTCGGCATCCTCTACGCCTGGCTCAAGGCGAGCCCGGCGGCCGGCCAGCGCGGCCTGCGCTACCTCTGGGGCGGCGTTGCCGCCGGCCTCGTGCTGTCGGGGCTGCTGGCACTGGGCATTCTCGGCATATCCCAGGTGCTGTCCGACGACGGGCAGGAGTATTTCCAGGCCGGCATGGCGCTGGTGGCCGCGGCACTGATCGTGCAGATGGTCTACTGGATGAAAAAGCACGGCCGCACGCTCAAGCGAGAGCTGGAAAGCGGCATGAGCGAGCGGGTGCAGCAATCGAACTGGTGGGGATTGCTGGTGCTGGTGATGATCGCCGTCGGCCGCGAAGGCAGCGAAACGGTGGTTTTCCTTTACGGCACCGTCGCCGGTGCCGATGGCAGCCAGATGCTGCGCTATGCCGGCGCGGGGGCGCTCGGTCTGCTGCTGGCGTTTGCGACGTTCTGGCTGCTGCAGCTCGGCGGCAAGATCTTCACCTGGCGGCGTTTCTTCCAGTTCACCGAAATCCTCTTGCTGCTGCTCGCCGGCGCCTTGCTGGTCAGCGGACTCGAACGGCTGGTGTCGATCGGCGCGCTGCCCGGCATCGTCGATCCGCTCTGGGACAGCTCGCATCTGCTCGACGACTCGGCCGGCATCGGCAAGCTGCTGGCTGACTTTGCCGGCTACCGCTCGCATCCGGCGCTGCTGGTAATGGCGATCTGGCTGGCTTACTGGGGGAGCGCGGTGACCTGGTTGCGTCAGGTCGGTCGCAAGGCTTGAGCATGAGCGCGATGTCACTTCGCGTCGCCCGGTTCGGCGACTTCCTGCGCGATCACAAGGGCACGCTGCGCGCATTGCAGTGGGGCGTCGTTGCGCTCTACGTGTTTCTGATCGTCGTGCCGGTGTTTCTGCCGCTGCCCGACGAAACCTCGCACGTCTTCAACAACCTGACCGTTGCGGCCCAATTCGCCTTCTGGGGCATCTGGTGGCCTTTCGTGCTGGTATCGATGCCGCTGATGGGACGCGCGTGGTGCGGCTGGTTCTGTCCCGAGGGCATGCTGTCCGAATGGATGAGCGAGCGCGGCCGCAATAAGCCGATTCCGAAATGGATACGCTGGGGCGGCTGGCCTTTCGTCGCCTTCGCCTGTACCACCATTTACGGCCAGCTCGTCAGCGTCTACCAATATCCGCTGGCGGTGCTGCTGGTGCTCGGCGGTTCGACCGTCGCGGCGATCGGCATCGGCTTCTGGTACGGCCGCAGCAAGCGTATCTGGTGCCGCTATCTGTGCCCGGTCAATGGCGTGTTCCAGTTGCTGTCCAAGCTGGCGCCGTGGCGCTACAAGGTCGACGAGCAGAAATGGCGTGATTTCGCCGGCTCGGGCAAGAAGGTCATTCCGATCAACTGCGCGCCGCTGGTGCCATTGCGACATATGCAGGGCGCGTCCGACTGCCATATGTGCGGCCGCTGCGCCGGTCACCGCGACGCGATCGCGCTGACCGGGCGCTCGCCCGAGGAAGAAATCGTCGACGTCGCCCATGGCGACGCCTGGCAAACCGCCTTGCTGGTGTTCGGCATGATGGGCATCGCGCTCGGCGCCTTCCTGTGGAGCGCCAGCCCGTGGCTGGTCGCCGCCAAGCAGTGGGCGGCCGAGTGGCTGATCGACCGTGACATTCTCTGGCCGCTGAACGACAGCGCGCCGTGGTGGCTGCTGACGCACTACCCGGAAGTGAACGACAGCTTCAGCTGGCTCGACGGCGCGGCCATCCTCGGTTTCATCATGACGACTGCGGTGCTTGTCGGCGGCCTGCTGTATCTGGCGCTGCAGATCGCCGACCGCTTGTTGCCGCAGCGCAACAAGGACAGCGTCCACGGGTTGGCACAGGCGCTGATCCCGACGGCGGGCTGCGGCGTCTTCCTCGGCCTGTCGGCGACGACGGTCAGTCTGCTCAAGCACGAAGGCATGCCGACCGGCTGGGTCGGCGACGCCCGGTTTGCCTTGCTCGCGCTGGGTCTGGCGTGGACGCTGCGGCTGGCGTGGCGTGTGGCCGGCAAGCGCGGTGCCGGCGTGCTGGCGCGGTTGCCGGCGCTGGCGGTGTATGCCGCCGGTCTTGCGCCGTTCGCGTACGCGTGGTGGTTGTTCTTCGTGGTGTGGTGACGCCGTAAGAATACCGTCGTTACCCGACGGGTAGTTGCGCCGGAAAGGGCCGACATCCGTATAATCCGCAGGTTTGAAGCTCAAGTACTCTCGGGATTAAAAGCCATGCAGGACGCCGTCAATAAAACCTGGTCCGGCCGATTCAACGAACCGGTCTCGGAACTCGTCAAGCGTTACACCGCCTCGGTGACCTTCGACAACCGCATGGCCGAGGTCGACATCCAGGGCTCGCTGGCGCACGCGACGATGTTGAACAAGGTCGGCGTGCTGTCGGGCGACGATCTCGCGGCGATCCAGCGCGGCATGGCCGAGATCCTCGACGAAATCCGCAACGGCACGTTCGAATGGTCGATCGATCTCGAAGACGTGCACATGAATATCGAGCGTCGCCTGACCGACAAGATCGGTGACGCCGGCAAGCGCCTGCACACCGGTCGTTCGCGCAACGACCAGGTTGCGACCGATATCCGGCTTTACCTGCGCGGCGCCATCGATACCATCGTCGTGCTGGTGCGCGAACTGCAGCGCTCGCTGGTCGATCTGGCCGACGCGCATGCGTCGACCGTGCTGCCGGGCTTTACCCACCTGCAAGTCGCGCAGCCAGTGACCTTCGGCCACCACATGCTCGCCTACGTCGAAATGCTCGGCCGCGACGCCGACCGTTTCACCGATGCCCGCAAACGCGTCAACCTGCTGCCGCTCGGCTCGGCCGCGCTGGCCGGCACCACCTACCCGATCGACCGCGTCTACACCGCCGAGCTGCTCGGTTTTGACGGCGTGACGCAGAACTCGCTCGACTCGGTGTCCGACCGCGATTTCGCGATCGAATTCACCGCCGCTGCGGCGCTGACGATGACCCATCTGTCGCGCCTGTCCGAAGAGCTGATCCTGTGGATGAGCCCGCGCTTCGGCTTCATCGACATCGCCGACCGCTTCTGTACCGGTTCGTCGATCATGCCGCAGAAGAAAAACCCGGACGTGCCCGAGCTGGTGCGCGGCAAGACCGGTCGCGTCAACGGCAGCCTGATCGGCCTGTTGACGCTGATGAAGTCGCAGCCGCTGGCGTACAACAAGGACAACCAGGAAGACAAGGAACCGCTGTTCGACACCGTCGACACGCTGTCGGACACGCTGCGGATCTACGCCGACATGATGCGCGGCATCACGGTGAAGCCCGAAGCGATGAAGGACGCGGTCAAGCAGGGTTTCGCCACCGCGACCGACCTCGCCGACTATCTGGTGAAGAAGGGCCTGCCGTTCCGCGATGCGCACGAGGCCGTGGCACTGGCGGTCCGTTACGCCGAAGAGAAGAAGCGCGACCTGTCCGAGCTGGCCGTCGTCGAACTGAAGACGTTCTCGCCGCTGATCGCCGACGACGTCGCCGAAGTGCTGACCGCCGAGGGCAGCCTTGCTGCGCGTAACCACGTTGGTGGTACCGCGCCGGTGCAGGTGCGGGCGCAGGTTGCCCGCTGGCGCGAACTGCTCGCTTGAGCGATTCACTCGGCGGCTGCGCCTGCGCAGCTTGCGCCCGTCCGATGCTCGACATCCTCATGGACCGCTTGTCCATTCCGGTGTCTGCGCTTCGGGCGAACGCAATCTGCTTTGGCTCGCGCGCCGACTGAAGCACTCAACTGTATTGCTGACGGGTCGCTGTGTGCGGCCCGTTTGCATTTGGAGATGATGGAATGACGATCAACTGGCGCTGGTACCGTTTTGACGAGTTCGACACGGCGGGCCTGTATGCCTATCTGAAGCTGCGGGTCGACGTGTTCGTCGTCGAGCAGACCTGTCCCTATCCCGAGCTCGACGGTCACGATCAGGCCGCGCAGCACCTGCTCGGTCGCGACGAGGCCGGTGCCATTGTCGCCTGCCTGCGGCTGCTGCCGCCCGGCGCGAAGTATGCCGAGCCGTCGATCAGCCGCGTCATCGTCACCCCCAGCGCGCGCGGTACCGGCGCGGGGCACGCGCTGATTGCCGAGGCACTGGCACGTTCGACGGCGCTGTACCCGGGCGCCGGCAACCGGATCGGCGCACAGGAAAGGTTGCAGCGTTTCTACGCGATGCACGGCTTCGAACCGGTCGGCGAGCCCTATCTCGAGGACGATATCCTGCATATCGACATGCTGCACGCGCCGGTTGGCACCGACTGAATCGGTACGACCGCCGAGGCCGCGCTAGGCGTCATCGCGCCGTTCGTGCTGGCGCCGGTCGTGGTCTGCGTCGGCGTCGTCCTCGCGCCAGCGGCGCAGCCGGCGTTCGGCCAGCCGCTCGAGGCTGCCGCCGAAGTTGATCACCAGTAGCGCCAGCAGCATCACCCCGAGCGCCAGCCCGCCCATGCCGGCGCCGCAGGCCATGCCGAGAATCGCCGTCACCCAGATCGATGCGGCGGTCGTCAGTCCTTGCACGCGGTATTTCTGCGGATGGTGCAGGATCACCCCGGCGCCGAGGAAGCCGATGCCGGTGATCAGCCCTTGTGCGACACGCGAAAACGCCTGTGCGTCGCTGCCGGGCAGCCGGAACACCAGCACTACCGCCAGCGCCGCGCCGAGCGACACCAGCGCGTGCGTACGCACGCCGGCCGGCTTGCGGTGCAGGAAGCGGTTGATGCCGATCAGCCCGCCGACCAGTACGGCGATGCAGAGCCGGCCGAACAGTTCGGTTTCCAGCGTCCAGTTCATGTGACGACTACCTTGATGAAGACCGGCATGGCCGGCGGGCCTTAGGTCGGCACCTTAGCGGCTTCCCCTGATGGGCGGCGGCGGCGAGATCACCGACATTGAAGGCTCTCAATACATGCTACGCCGAAACGGCGGGGCGGCGAGGGCGCGGAATGAAGGTGATCGTGGTTGGGGCGGGCGTGATCGGTGTGACCAGTGCGCATTACCTGAATGCGGCAGGCTGTACGGTGACGCTGCTCGACGCACTGCCCGGACCGGCGCGCGGTACCAGCTTTGCCAATGCCGGCCAGGTCTCACCCGGCTATGCCGCGCCGTGGGCGGCACCGGGGATTCCGCTCAAGGCGCTGCGCTGGCTGTTCGATCGCGATGCGCCGCTGAAGCTTCGGCCCGACGGCTCGTGGTTCCAGCTCGTCTGGCTGGCGCGGATGCTGGCCAACTGCAGTCACGCCGCGTACGAGCGCAACAAGGCGCGCATGGTGCCGCTGGCCGAGTACAGTCGCGACTGTCTGCGCAGCCTGCGCGCCGAACTCGACCTGCACTACGACGAGCGCAGCCTTGGGACGCTGCAACTGCTGCGCGACCCGGCCCAGCTCGTCGCGGCGCGGCGCGACGCCGCCATCCTCGACCGGATCGGCGTGCAGAACCAGTTGCTCGATGTTGCCGGCGTGCTCGAGTACGAACCGGCGCTGGCGCGCGTTGCCGATCGCGTTGCCGGCGGTTTGCGCCTGCCGAACGACGAGACCGGCGACTGCCGCCGTTTCACCGAACGGCTCGCCGAGCATGCTGCCGCCGCCGGCGTGCAAACGCGCTACGGCGTCGACGTTGCGGCGCTGTTGTACCGGAACGGACAGGTGAACGGCGTCCGGCTCGAAAGCGGCGAGGAACTCGTCGCCGACGCCGTCGTCCTTGCCGCTGGCTGTGCCAGCCGTGCGCTGCTCAGGCCGCTGCGGCTGGGCTTGCCGGTCTACCCGGTCAAGGGCTACTCGATCACCTTGCCGCTGCATCAGCCCGACGCCGCGCCACGCTCGACCGTCCTCGACGAGACCAACAAGGTCGCGCTGACGCGTTTCGATACCCGCTTGCGCGTCGGTGGCATGGCCGAAGTCGCCGGTTTCGATCTGCGCATCCAGCCCGAACGCATCGCGGTGCTCAAGCGCGTCACCGCCGAACTGTTTCCCGATGCCGGCGACCTGAGCGAGGTCGAGGCATGGACCGGTTTGCGGCCGATGACGCCCGACGGCACGCCGCTGGTCGGTGCGTCGGGCGTGCCCGGACTGTGGCTCAACACCGGCCACGGCACGCTGGGCTGGACGATGGCTTGCGGTTCGGCGCGGCTGCTCGCCGATCTGATGCTGGGCCGGCCCGCCGCGCTGCCGGCGGCCGACTACGCGCTCAGCCGTTACAGCTAGACGCTGAAATCGGCGGCGTTTGTAACCCGAAGCGGCGCGCGGGCTCGGGTAAAATCGCCGTTTCGGTATTTCACTTCTTCGAGGCTGTCATGTCCGCTTTCCGCGCCTTTCCCGCTACCCGTCTGCGCCGGATGCGCCGGGACGATTTCTCGCGTCGGCTGATGCGCGAAACGACGCTGAGCAGCGCCGACCTGATCCTGCCGGTCTTCGTGCTCGACGGTGAAGGGCGTGAAGAGGTCGTCGCATCGATGCCCGGCGTGAAGCGCCAGAGCATCGATCTGCTGCTCAAGACCGCCGCCGAGGCGGTGGCGCTCGGGATTCCGGCGCTGGCGCTGTTCCCGGTCATCGATCCCGGTCTGAAAAGCCTCGATGCGGCCGAGGCGTGGAACCCGCATGGTCTGGTGCCACGGACGGTGCGCGCACTGAAGGACGCCTTTCCCGAACTCGGCGTGATCACCGACGTCGCGCTCGACCCGTACACGATCCACGGCCAGGACGGCATCCTCGGCACCGCGGGCAAGGACGAGGGCTATGTGCTCAACGATGTGACCGTCGCCGCGCTGGTCAAACAGGCGCTGTGCCACGCCAGCGCTGGGGCCGACATGGTCGCGCCGAGCGACATGATGGATGGCCGCATTGGCGCGATCCGCCACGCGCTCGACGTCGACGGTCATCTCAACACGCGCATCCTCGCGTATTCGGCCAAGTACGCCAGCGCTTTCTACGGCCCGTTCCGCGATGCGGTCGGCTCGAGCGGCAACCTCGGCAAGGGCAACAAGTCGACCTACCAGATGGACCCGGCCAACAGCGACGAAGCGCTGCACGAAGTCGCGCTCGATCTGGCCGAGGGCGCCGACATGGTGATGGTCAAGCCGGGGATGCCTTACCTCGACATCGTCCGGCGCGTGAAGGACGAGTTCAAGGTGCCGACCTTCGTCTACCAGGTCTCGGGCGAGTACGCGATGTTGCAGGCGGCGATCCAGAACGGCTGGCTCGATGGCGACAAGGTCGTGCTCGAGTCGCTGCTGGCGTTCAAGCGCGCCGGTGCCGACGCGATCCTGACCTATTACGCGCTCGACGCGGCACGACTGCTGCGCGGCTGAGCCGCACTCAGTCGAGCAGCTCGCTGGCCTTGTCCGGTGGCAATGCCGCCAGCGCGCGGTTGGCGAGCCGCTCGGCTTTCCGCCGGCCCGAAGCGCCGATCTGTACGCCGAGAAACGCGCCGACGATCGTACCGATCAGGCTGGTGAACACGCCGACCAGCGCGATGACCTCGCTCGGTTTCCACAACGACGCCATCGACAGGAAGCCGGCAAGCACCGCCGTGATCAGCAGGCCGACGAAGGCAAAGGCCAGCGCCGAGCCGAACTTCAGTTCGTCCGGGCTATCCGTTCCGGTAGGCATCGCGCGCTCCCTGTGCTGGCCGCCGGTTACTGGATTACGACCGACAGGCTGGTGTGCGCCGGGACGATGAAGTTCTCGTTGAACGTCACCGGTAGGTTGCGGCGTACAAAGGGGAAGTGGCCGTAACCGCTGAGCGTGCTTGGTAGCGCCGTCGGCAAACGTCGTTTGCCGATGTAGTCGGCGCCGCTGATCGCGACCAGCGCAAAACCGGCCTCGTCGCGCGCCGGGTAGCCGAAGCCGGCCGGCGACGCGGCGGCGGGCAGCAGCGCGATGCTGGTGCCCCAGCGCTGGAACGCGACGTTCATGCCGGCGCCGCCACTGCGGCGGATCGCGTCGTCGAGCAGCGCGATCGAGTCGGTCGACGTCTGGTCGCGCAGCAGCGTCTTGTAGAAACCGACGCCGTGCTGGCGCAGCAGGAAACCGCCGAAGCTGCCCGACAGGTCGTAACCGAAGCAGCTCGACGTCGTCTGCCAGACCGTCAGCGGGCAATTGTATTCGGCATTGCCCAGCCAGCTCGGGAAACGCTCGTCGCGCACCGTGTTGTAGCCCGGGGTGACCTGGGTCGAGACGAGGTCTTCCATCATGATCGCGGTCATTTCCTCGAGCCAGACCGCATAGGCATAGCTGCTGCCGATCTGCACCGCGCGCTGGTAGAAATTGATCATGTGCGTCAGCTCGTGCGCCAGCGTGCTCTTGGCGAACGTCAGTCCGCTGCTGCCGTCGAGATAGAGCGTTTCCGAGTCGACAAAGATCGCCAGTGCCTCGTTGCTGCCCGGCGTGGCGCTGCTGCGGACGAAGTTGTTGCCGCTGTAGAAATAGGCGACCACGCCGTAGGGCTGGCCGTTGCCGTCCTGATTGACGACGACGAGGTCGATCGCCTGGTCGGGGCCGATCAGCGCGCCGCTCGAGGCGGCTGGCACGCTGCCCCACGGCTCGCCGGCAACGCCGGTGGCCAGCGGATAGATGGCGCTGCTGCCGCTGGCAAAGGTGGTGATCAGCGTATCGAGGATCGCGTCGCTGACCTTGGCGGTGGCGTACTCGCTGTTCTCGACCCACAGGTTGACTTGCCGGCCGCTGCTGGTCGATTGCTGTCGGCGCAGCGTCGTCGTGCGCTGGCTGATACCGCCGTTGTCGTCCTGGTTGTACCAAGTGCGGGTCGCGCCGACGCCGAACTCGTTGGTCCGGCTGGCGAGCACGCCCGGGGCCTTGCCCTGCTGTCGCAGCAGTGCGGAGAAGCCCCCGGCGTTGAAGGCGTCGACCTGCGGCGGCGTGTGGCGATCGCGCCTTGGGCTGGCGGCTTCGCGGCTGCCGTTTTGCGCCGTGCCGCTGTTCAGTGTCAGCGAAGGCAGCGCGATGTCGCTGGTCGATTCATTGCTGTAGACGAGCGTTGCCGTCTTGCCGTTGACGTTGTCGATGCGTACCTGGATCTGCGCCGGCCCGCTGCCGATGTTGCGGAAGCGCCATGCCCCGACACCGCTGCCGCTGTAGCGGTTGGTATTGTCTGCCCCGCAGAATGCCCCGGCGCAGTCGACCGAGAAGGGCTCCTGCGGCACGGGCGTCGGTGTCGGCGTGGTGCCGCCGCCGCCGCCGCCGATGACGATGACTTCGCCGCCACCACCGCCGCCGCCACAAGCGGCGAGCAGGGCGGACGCGAGGAGGGCAGCAACGAGGGGGCGCAGGTATCGGCTCATGATGATGGCGGCGAGGGCGGGGCTTTCAATTTAGGAAGGAACCGCGCCGAATGCTGGCGCAGCCAGCGGTTCAGCCCGGCGCCGCCGGGCTGTTCAGCGGCACACCGACCGCGCATCCGCGGCCGGCGGCCTTGGCCGCGTACAGCGCGCGATCGGCGCGCGGGTAGGCGATCTGCAGCTTTTCGTACGGCATCAACGGGGTGTAGCCGATGCTGACCGAGACCGGCGTGCCGTCCGGCTTGCGCACATGGGTCGCGATCGCATCGGTCAGGCGCTGGCTGAGGGCCTCGGCGGCCTCGGCCGAGCAGTCGTGCAGCAGCAGCACGAACTCGTCGCCGCCGAGTCGGGCGTACAGGTCGCCGTTGCGGCCGATCTGGCGCAAGGCGTCGGCCAGCGCGATCAGCGCGTGGTCGCCGGCCTGATGGCCGAAACGGTCGTTGATCGCCTTGAAGTGGTCGACGTCGATCAGCAGCAGCGTCTGCGGCAGGTGCTGGCGTCGCGCCTGTGCCTGCATCACCGGCAGCATGTCCTCGAAGTAGCGCCGGCTGCCAAGGCCGGTGAGCACGTCCTCGTTGGCGCGGCGCAGCAGCGTGTCCTGCGCGTCGAGCAATTCGGCCTCGATCCGCGCGTGGGTGAAACACAGAAAGCCCATGTCCCGGGCGATCAGCAGCAGCGCCGCCAGCAGCAGGCCGGCGTTCAGCCACGGATCATGGGTAAAGAATTCGAGTCTGTCGATTTGCAGATAGCGCACGGTGCGCGCCGCATGCAGCGCGGTGAACAGCGCATGGATCACGGCGATGACCAGCAGTGGCAGCGAGCTGCGGCAAGCCGGCAGCAGGAGCGCGACAATGCGCAGGTTCAGCCAGATCAGCCCGGCCGAAATCGCCGCGCCGCGCTGTTGCAGCGGCAGGTCGATGATCAACGTCAGCAGCCAGATCAGATAGGCGCCGCCCCAGTGCTGCAGCATCGTCTTGCGCGCGGCCCGGTCGTCGCGGCCCAGCGCCTTGCGCAGCGCCCATTCGGTCAGCACCGGTGTCGCCAGCAGGCCGGCATTGCCGAGGATCGCCGTCGGTACCGTCGGCAGCCACTGGCGCGCAACCAGCAGCGTCAGCGACACGCCGAGGATCAGGTCCGACAGCGCCCAGACGCCGAAGCCCGGCTGGACGCGCCGGGTCTGCCACATCAGCAGCATGAACGCCGCGAGCGTCAGATAGATGGCGATCGACAGAAGCAGCAGGCTGCGGCTGTCGTTGATCAGGCTCGGGTCCATGGGGCGGGCTTGTAAGCTGGATGCTTAAGACTAGCTGATGCTTACGCCCGTTGCCGGCCCGTCAGTTTAGTGCAGCTTCAGCGTCGGCCTGGCCGCCTTTTTCAGCTTGTCGCCCATCCACAGCAGCATCGCCATCGGCCAGCCGTGGATCGCCGCCTGGTGCATCCGGTACAGCGACACGTACATCATTTTCGCGCTGCGGCCCTCGACGTGGTAATCGCGCTTCGGACCGACGATCGCGGCGAGGCTGCCGACGGCGCGGTACTTGCCGAGCGAGACCAGCATGCCTTGTGGCTTGAACACGAACGGTTCGGTGGTGCGGCCGTTGACCGTATCGGTCAGCGCGTCGGCGAGCCATTCAGCCTCCTGCCGCGCGGCCTGCGCGGTGGCCGAGAGCGTCTTGCCGCTGTCGCCGTCGGGCGCGGCGGCGCAATCGCCGATGACGCGGATGTGCGGGTCGTCGACGCAGCACAGATTCCGATCGACGACGATCTGGTTGGCGCGATTGACCGAGAGGCCGAGCGTCGCCAGCCAGTTCGGTGCCTTGACCCCGGCGGCCCAGATCCGCAGCGCCGCGTCGATGCGGCGACCGTCGGCGAGCGCGAAACCGCGTGCATCGGCCGACGCGACGCGCACGCCGGCGACGACGTCGATATGCCGCTTGCCGAGCTCCTCGGTCGCGTACAGGCTCATGGCTTCGGGCGCGCCGGCGAGGATGCGCGGAGCGCCTTCGATGATGTAGATCTGCAGCTGCTCGGGCCGGAACTGCGCGCCGTAGGCGTGCAGCTCGGTGACCGTGTGGTGGATTTCCGCCGCCAGCTCGACGCCGGTCGCGCCGCCGCCGACGATGCCGATGCGCAGCTCGCTGGCCGGATCGTCGCCGCAGGTGACCGAGAAGGCTTCGGACAGGATGCGTTTGCGCAGCCGCTCGGCGTCGTCCTGGGTATTGAGGAACAGGCAGTGCTCGGCGACGCCGGGCGTGCCGAAATCGTTGGGCACCGCGCCGACGGCGAGCACCAGCGTGTCGTAGGCCAGCTCGCGCGCTGCGGCGATCTGGTGGCCGTATTCATCGACGACCGGCGAAATCCGGATCACCTTGCGCGCGCGGTCGAGGCCGTCCATCCAGCCGAATTCGAACTCGTATCCGTGGTGGTGGGCGTGGGCGAAGTAGTTGACCTCGTCTTCGCCGGTGTTGAGCGCACCGGTGGCAACCTCGTGCAGCAGCGGTTTCCAGATGTGTGTCGGCGAGCCGTCGACGAGGATGGTCCGCGCGCGCTTGCTGCGGCCTAGCCGCTTGCCCAGCCGGGTAGCGAGTTCCAGCCCGCCGGCGCCGCCGCCGACGATGACGATGCGCTGCTTGTTCGTGTCGCTCATGTGCTCGCTCTCCGGAAGGACAATGGCTTCATCCTAACGGCGCCGGCGTTTGTAGGCCATGCGGCTTTCACTTCATGCCCGGTGAATAGTGCCGGGCGCTTGGGCTCAGTCGGGACGGGCCGCGTAACGCCGGGCGATGATCGAGCAGACGAAGAGCTGGATCTGGTGATAGAACATGATCGGCAGCACGATCAGCCCCAGCGCCGGATGGGCGCCGAAGATCAGCTTGGCCATCGGAATCCCGGCGGCGAGGCTCTTTTTCGAGCCGCAGAACACCGCGGTGATTTCGTCCTCGGTATTGAAGCCGAAGCGGCGCGCGGCAAGGCGCGTCAGCCGCAGTGCGACGAATAGCACCACGCTGACGAGGGCCGCGACCGCCAGCAGCATGCCGGTGCTGTATTCGGACCAGACGTGGGCCATCGCCGAATCGCAGAACGAGTTGTAGACGATGGCGACGATCACGCCGCGGTCGACGTAGTTGACCAGCTGGCGGTGTTTGAGCAGCGCGTCCTTGAGCCATGGCCGTGCCAGCTGGCCGACGACGAAGGGCAGGAAGAGCTGGATCGCGATCGCGCGCAGCTGTTCGAGCAAGGAGAGGCCGTGGCCGCTGTGGCTGAACAGCAGGCCGACCAGCAGCGGCGTGATCAGCATTCCCAAGAGGCTGGACAGCGTGGCATTGAACACCGCGCCGGCGACGTTGCCGCGCGCCATCGACGTCATCGCCACCGACGACGACACGGTGGACGGCAGCGCGCACAGATAGAACACGCCGAGC